>CANJXE010000129.1 GCA_947478745.1 Actinomycetota bacterium | reverse complement strand
TGGGCGGGATCGGGGCTTACGGGTAAGCGGTGCGCGCGTCGGGCCGACTGTGAGGCAACAACCAAGGGAGACGCACATGTGGCTGATGACGACGCGCGGGTTCTACTCGGTGGTGGAGCATCGCGACGATGCCGACCGGCTGATCGTGCGGGCGCGCTGCCGCGGCGACATCGAGGCGCTGCCCGGGCTCGTGTCCGGCGTGCCGGTGGAGCTCGCGAGCGCCGACTACGCCTGGCGTGTCGAGGTGACGCGCAGCGAGTGGCAGGCTGCGATGCAGTGCTGGTGGGGGAGATCGCGTACCCGAACTTCAAGAGCGCGATCGTCGATCGGGACCACCACGAGGCGTACATGCGGGTGTGGAGCGTGATGCTCGCGCTCGATGATCGGTAGGTCTCGCTGGCGGAAGGGGTGGGACTGCGCGTGGCGCTGTCTGCGACTCGGGTGAGGGCGTGAGCGCGGTGTGGGCAACCGAGCGTCGCGCGGCGGGCGTGATGCGGCAGGGCGGCGATAGGGTCGCTGCATGGATGCGCCGCGCCTCGTTGTCGTCGATACCAGTGCGGCGGTGGAGGCTCTCGTGGCCGAGGCCGACTGTCACGAGGGGTACGTCGCGCTTCTCGGTTCCATTCGGCGCGCCAAGGGCAGCATCGCCTACAGCGAGCTCTTGGAGCCGGAGCTGGTCGAGGCTGCGTACACCTGGGACATTCGCCGGCAGAGCCCGGGCGGTTGGCGTGCTCTACGGCGTGATCAGAACGCGCAGCGCGATCGCGCAATCGAGCGGACCGTCCTGCGCGCTTGGCGGAGCCTCGCCGGGGAGCAGACATCGGTGGTCATCCCGATTCGTGCTGTCGTCGATGCCTCGGTCGAGTACGTCACCGACACCGGATTGGGCTCGTATGACGCCGTCCATCTTGCGACTGCGCATCACCTGCGGGCGCCTATCCTCACGCACGATCGCTTTATGATCCGCGTCGCGCACCCGGCGATTCCGGTGATCACGCTGAGGGAGGAGGCTCAGTGAGAATCGGACCGATCATGATTCAACGTGCGCGTTCGCGAACCGGCGAGCAGGCCGAACGTGACGTAGCGTATTCTCCGCCCATGGCTGAGGAAGACGGTTTCTGGGCGACCATGGAGCTCCCCAAGGGCGCGAGGTACATTCCCGCGCTCGTGCCCGCCGGCCCGATCGATCCAGCCGTAGCGGCCTGGGTGCAGGAGCACCTGGTGCTTCCGCGCACCGAAGCCGTCGAGGCTTCTGTGGCGCGCATGCGCGAAGTCGCGGGGTCGATCAGCATCGGTCGGCCGCCGCGCAAGTCGGACTACCGCGCGCGCTGGCGCTACAACGGCGAGGACTTCGGCGACGAGGGCTGAGCGGCAGGGCCCGGGCGCGCCGGAGCGTCAGTAGATGACGCCGAAGTTCGACGCGCAGCCGATGCAGACGCGCTGGCCGTCGATCACGTCGAGGTACTCCGGCGGCACGGACTCCTGACAGCCGACGCAGGTGCCGAAGCGCTTGCGCCGCTGCGCGGCTGCCCTGGCAGCCAGCGCGCTCAGCTCGGCGGAGGGGTCGGGGACCGGGCCGCTGCGATCGTGGGCGAGGGTGGCGGGCAGGACGTGGCGGACGCGCGTCAGCAGCTCGAGCCGGCCCTCTGGCAGCCAGAGCCGCGGCTCGAGCGAGCCGACCAGCCAGCAGGAGCGCTCGGCGCGGATCTCGGTGAAGACATCGGGGCAGCCGGCCTCCCGCCAGCGCGTCTGGGTGGTGGGGAGCGTGGGGAGCACGAGCGACATGGGGCCTCCTGGGCGTGGCGTCGGAATGGGATGGCGGGTGGGGGCGGAAACGGCCGCGGGCGGAGTGCTCGCGTTGGCGGATGGCGGGAGGGCTCGTCCAGGGGCTACCGCTCGGATTCCGGCAGAACGCGCGGCTGTTCGCCCACGCATCCTGGCGTGGCGGCGTGCGGGGCATTGGCTCGCGCCTGCCGAACGCTCACGGCTGAGCCCGGATGCTGATCGGGGTGAGCGTGACGAGGAGTGGCATGCGCTGGAGTCGCGCCTGTGGTGCTCGGGCTTACGTCTGCCGACCTCGCAGAGCGGCCTGACGGGTTTCGACGTGGGGACGGATGAGCGCTTGGCGGTACGGGTATCCACACACCTCGCCGCTCGGCGGTACGGGTAGTACTACACGTGCTCGGGCAGGGCCTCGGCGTCGTCGACGATGGCGGCATGACCGTCTCCCTGCGCGCGAGTGTGCTCACCGCCCTGTTCCTGCTGCTGGGTCTGGGCGGCACGCTCGGCGAGGCGCGTGCGGCTGCGCTCGGCCCTTGGCTGCCCACGCCGCCGGTCACCCTCTCTCCCTTAGGCGGCTCTGATCCGCAGGTCGCGGTCGCTCCTGATGGCTCCGCGACGATGATCTGGAAGGTCGTCGACGTGGCAGCCTACTCCTATGTGCAGACGGTGACGCGACCGGCAGGCTCGACCGAGTTCGGACCCGTGCAGAACGTGTCGCCGACCGACGGCATGCTCACCGGAAGTGGCGCAATCGCGGTCGGGGCCAATGGCGCTGCGACGATCACGTGGATCAATGCAGACGGCCAGGTCTATCAGGCCACCCGGGCATCCAGCACGTCGCGCTTTGGAAATCCGGAGGCAGTTGTGACAGGGCCCTACGGCTTTGCCACGAAGCCCGCCATCGCCATGGCGCCCGACGGCACGACCGTCATCGTCTGGCGACAGGCCGTCAACTTCTTCGGGCAGGTTTGGCAGGCGACGCGGCCTGCTGGAGCAACGTCCTTCGACCCGGCGACTGCTGTCTCGACGACGGGCAATGCCGAAAAACCCACGGTCGCCATCAGCGGTACTGGCACGACGACGATCGGCTGGCAGACGGTCGCTGCCGCGGTCGATAACTACGCCGCTGCGGTCTATGCGGCGACGCGCCTGACGACCGCGACGTCGTTCGGATCGCCACAGCTGCTGTCGGCGGCAGTTCGGGGCCAGTCGAACCCGGTTGTGGCTGCCGGCGCTGATGGAACGACAGCGGTCGCGTGGAGGGGTTCAGGCGTCGTCAAGGTGGCGTCGCTCGACCCGGTGGCGGAC
>CANJXE010000128.1 GCA_947478745.1 Actinomycetota bacterium | reverse complement strand
GCGACGCCGACGAGCGCGTTCATGTTGGCCCCGTCGATGTACACCTGCCCGCCCGCGTCGTGCACGAGTCCGCAGATCTCGCCGACCGCCTCCTCGTACACGCCGTGCGTGGATGGGTAGGTGATCATCAGCGCCGAGAGCGCGTCGCCGTGCTCTGCGATCTTCGCCCGGAGGTCGTCGAGATCAACGTCGCCGCGCTCGTCGCACGCGATCACGACCACGCGCATCCCGGCCATCACCGCGCTCGCCGCATTCGTGCCGTGCGCCGAGACCGGGATCAGGCAGACGTCGCGCTGCAGGTCGCCGCGACTGCGGTGGTACGAGCGGATCGCCAGTAGACCGGCGAACTCGCCCTGCGAGCCGGCGTTGGGCTGCAGCGAGACGGCGTCGTAGCCGGTGATCGCCACCAGCCAGCGCTCGAGCTCGTTGATCAGCAGCAGGTAGCCATCGGTCTGGTCGAGCGGCGCGAACGGGTGGATCGAGGCGAACTCGGGCCACGTGACGGCCTGCATCTCGGTGGTGGCGTTCAGCTTCATCGTGCACGAGCCGAGGGGGATCATCGAGCGGTTGAGCGCGATGTCCTTGCCCGACAGCCGACGCAGGTAGCGCAGCATCTGCGTCTCGGAGCGGTGCTCGTGGAAGACCGGGTGCTGGAGGATCGCCTCCGTCCGCAGGAGCTCCTGCGGCAGGGCGTCCGGCGTCTCGGCGTCGAGCGCATCGACGTCGCCCGCGCAGCGGAAGACCTCCCAGAGCGCCTCGACGTGATGGCGCTCCGTGACCTCGTCGAGCGAGATGCCCACGATGTCGCGGTCGACGCGGCGCAGGTTGATCCCGAACTGGCGGGCCTGGGCGATGACGATGTCCGCGTGGTGCGGAACGCGCACCTGGATCGTGTCGAAGAACGTGTCGTGCAGAACGTTGAGCCCGCCACGTCGCAGGCCCTCGGCGAAGATCACGGCGAGGCGATGCACGCGCTCGGCGATCGCACGCAGGCCCTCGGGCCCGTGGTAGACGGCGTACATGCTGGCGATCACGGCGAGCAGCACCTGCGCCGTGCAGATGTTCGAGGTCGCCTTGTCGCGGCGGATGTGCTGCTCGCGGGTCTGCAGCGCGAGGCGCAGCGCCGGTGCGCCATCGGCGTCGATCGAGACGCCAACGAGCCGGCCCGGCATCATCCGCTCGAGCCCGTCGCGGACGGCCATGTAGGCGGCGTGCGGGCCGCCAAAGCCGATCGGCACGCCGAAGCGCTGCATCGATCCGACGGCGATATCGGCCCCCATCGAGCCGGGGGAGGCCAGCAGGACGAGCGCGAGCGGATCGGCCGCGACCACGACGAGGGCATTGCGCGCATGGATCTGCTCGATCGTCTGCCTCCAGTCGCGAATGCGACCGTCGGCCCCCGGATGCTGCAGCAGCGCGCCGACGATCTCGCCGTCCGGCAGCCCCTCCTCGAGGTTGGCGACGACGATCTCAATGCCGAGCGGCTCGGCCCGGGTCTGGATGACCGCGATCGTCTGGGGCAGCGCGTCCTCGTCGATCAGGAAGATCCCCGCGTCCTTCTTGGCGTGACGGAAGCACAGCGTCATCGCCTCGGCAGCGGCGGTCGCCTCGTCGAGCAGCGATGCGTTGGCGCGCGGCAGGCCCGTCAGGTCGGCGATGACCGTCTGGTAGTTGAGCAGCGCCTCGAGGCGCCCCTGCGAGATCTCCGGCTGGTACGGCGTGTAGGCCGTGTACCAGGCGGGGTTCTCGAAGACCTTGCGCAGCACGACCTGCGGGGTGAGCGTGCCGTGGTAGCCGAGGCCGATCATCTGCGTCATCACCCGGTTGCGCTCGCCGATCTCGCGCAGCTCGTCGAGCACCTCGATCTCCGTCGCGGCGGGCGGCACGTCGATCGCCTCGCGCATGCGGATCGCCTGCGGCACGGCCGCGGCCTCGAGCGCATCGAGGGAGTCGTAGCCGAGCTCCTCCAGCATCGCCTTCTGGTCGGCCTCGCGCGGACCGATGTGCCGGCTCGAGAACGGCATCGCCTGCTCGAGCTCGAGCAGGGTCGGCCGCTGAGCGGTCGTGGAGGCGGACTTGTTCGCAGTCATCTGCATGGCCTTTCGCGTACGCGACCGAGTCGGTCGCACTCACCCTGGAAATATCCCCGTGCGTCCCGAGGGGAACCCTACCGCGACCCCTGCCGGATATGCCCCTCACCCGGATGGATCTGGGCTATGCTCTGCCCTCGATTGGGGACGTAGTTCAGTTGGTTAGAACGCCGGCCTGTCACGCCGGAGGCCGCGGGTTCAAGTCCCGTCGTTCCCGTCTTTCGAAGGGACCCGCAAGGGTCCCTTCGTCGTTTCCGGGCATCGCCGAGCGCACGGCAGGCTGCGGGGGAGTGCTGCTTCTGCGCCCACGTCTTGACGGGCGGACCGACCGGTCGTACCGTCGGTGGGAGTTCGACGAGGAGATTCGATGAGCGACCAGCCCACCGTGGTGTTCTTCCCAGAGGGGGCCTACGGCCCCACCAACAACTGCATCGGCATCGGCCAGGTGCTGCAGGAGCGCGGCGTGCGCGTGGTGTTCATCCTCGAGGAGTCGTTCGCGGGCACGCTCGAGGCGCGCGGCTTCGAGGAGCGCCTGATGCGCCTCGGTCCCGCGCCCGAGGTCGAAGAGGCGCCGGGGCAGTTCTGGAAGGACTTCATCGCCGCGACCGCGCCCGAGTTCCGCAAGCCGACGATCGACCAGCTCTCGACCTTCATCGAGCCGACGATGCGCGCGCTCGTGGAGGGCGCGATGTACGTCGACGACCGCCTGCGCGAGATCATCGACGAGCTCGACCCCGACCTCGTCGTCGAGGACAACGTCTGCGCCTTCCCCGCGCTGATCAGCCATGCGCGGAAGTGGGCGCGCATCGTCTCGTGCAACCCGGCCGAGCTGCCCGACTCGCTCGTGCCCCCGGCGTTCTCCGGCTACTCCGTGCGGGACCAGGAGCCGTGGGGCGACTTCCTCGTCGAGTCGGACCGCCTGCTGCGGCCGCTGTGGGAGGAGGCCGACGAGTTCTGCCGCACGCGCGGCGCCGGCCCGCTGCCGACCGGGCGGTTCATCCACAGCTCTCCCGACCTCAACCTC
>CANJXE010000127.1 GCA_947478745.1 Actinomycetota bacterium | reverse complement strand
GCGGCGAACGCGCCGATCAGCACCGCCAGCGGTACCGCGATCAGCGCGCCGAGGATGCTGCGGCGGATCGTCAGGGTGACGCTCTGGTCCACGTCGTCGAGCTTCGAGGAGAGCACCACCACGTACTGCGTGCCGCCAATCGTCATGGCGTAGGAGGCCTCGGCGCGACGGTTGCTGCCGCTCCCGACGACGCCCTCGTGGACGCCGCTGCCGCTCGCCGCGGCGAGGGCCACGGTGCTCGGGTCCTGCGGGGCCATCGCGGTCACGGGCACGAGATTCGTCGGCCCCAGCGCCTGGTAGACGGCGGCATCGGTGTTGGTCAGCTGGCCGTAGGCGGCGGTGACGGCGTCGGTGTCCGGCGTGCCGGCGGCCCCGTTGAGGGCATTCTCGAAGTTGGACTGGAACGTCGGCGCGCTCTGCTCTGCCGACTTCGCGACGGTATCGATGCGGTTGCCGACGAGGCTCTCCTCGAGCGAGGGCAGCACGAGCAGCGCCGTCAGCGCCAGCGCCAGCACGATCACCACGAGCAGCAGCAGGCAGAGCCAGACCGTCAGCCGACGGAACGGGAAGACGCGATCGACGAGCCAGTCCATGCGCTACCCGTCGAAGCGGTAGCCGACGCCGCGCACGGTCTGGATGCGCGTCGGAAGGGCCGGGTCCCGTTCGATCTTCTCGCGCAGGTGCCGGACGTGGACGTCGACGGTGCGCGGCTCGCGGAAGTCGGAGGAGCCCCAGACGGCGTCGAGCAGCTGGTTGCGGCTGAAGACGCGGCCGGGACTGGAGATCAGCGTGGTCAGGATCTCGAACTCCACGTAGGTCAGATCGACGACGCTGCCGTCGACCTCGGTGCTGTGGCGCACGCGATCGACGACGACGCCGTCGCGCTCCACGCGCTCCTCGGCGGGGGCCTCGCCGCTGTCGGCGACCGGTGTGGTCATCGCGGCGCGCCGCAGGATCGCCTTGACCCGCGACCGCAGCTCGCGCATGCCGAAGGGCTTGGTGATGTAATCGTCGGCGCCGAGCTCGAGGCCGATCACCTTGTCGACCTCGTCGTCGAGGGCGGTCAGCATGATGATCGGCACCGTCGATGAGGTGCGGATCTCGCGGCAGACGTCGTGACCGGAGCCGTCGGGCAGCATCACGTCGAGCAGGACCGCGTGGGGCGCCTGCTCGCGAAAGGCGGTCAGGCCGTCCGCGCAGGTCCCGGCGACGATGACGCGGTAGCCGTCGCGCTCGAGGGCGTGGAGGAGCAGCTCCTGAAGCGATTCCTCATCGTCGATGATCAGCACCACGGGCTGTGTCTGCACGGGCCAATGCTACCGTCATCGGGCCTGTGGATCGCCAGCGCGCCAGCCAGCAAAGGGTTTCAGGGCCCCGCGGCAACGCCGGGCGGGCGCTGCGCATTGCCTTCATCGCGCCGCCGCTCGTGGCGCTCGTGATCCTGCTGGTCAGCGTTCGCACCCCGCTCGGGCCGTCGGCCACGATCGCCGTGGCGCCCAGCTTCAACGGTCCGCAGGCGGCCGCCTATGCGCGCCAGCTGGCCGAGCGCACCCCCGACCGCTCACCCGGCTCGGTGACGGCCCAGCAGGCCGCCGATCAGCTCGCCGGATCGCTTGCGGAGGCGAGCGGCGAGTCGGTGCACCGCGCGGTCTTCCAGGCCCCCGGGCCGGAGGGGGAGGACGTCCGCATGGAGAACCTCTGGGTGATCGAGCAGGGCTCGTCGAACGAGGCGGTCGTGCTGCTGGCCAACCGCGATGACGTTGCACCCGGGCCGGGACTGAATGACAACGCCAGCGGGACGGCCGCGCTGGTCGAGCTGGCGCGCGATCTGTCCGGCGTCGAGCGCGCCCGCGATCTCGTGCTCGCCTCGACCGACGGCGGCACGGTCGGCCAGGCCGGGAACGAGCACCTGCTCGCCTCGTTGCGGGCGTCGGGCGTGCGTCCGGTCGCCGTCGTGTCGCTCGACGCGATTGCCGATCCCGTCGCGACGCTGCCGATCCTCTTCGCCGGCACGGGCGGTGTGCGCACGCCCGAGGTGCTGCTGAAGGGCCTCGAGGAATCGCTCCAGTCGCAGCCGGCCGCCGGCTCGGCCTCGCCGCAGAGCGCGGTGCTGCAGGTGCTCGACCTGATCGCACCGGTGGCCTCGTCAGGTGCGCAGGTGCCGTTCCTCGACGACGGTATCGCGGCCATCCAGCTCGGCGACGGCAGCGGCGGCGTCGGCACCGAGGCGATCGACGACACGCGGCTCGGCGCGGTCGGCTCGGCGGTCGGCACCCTGCTGGTGCGCCTCGACGCGGAGCCGCGCCCGGCGCCGCCGAGCGGCGCGTACATCGCGGTCTCGGGGCGGGTCATCCCGGGCCGGGCGATCGCGCTGCTGGCGATCGCGCTGCTCGTCGGCCCGCTCTTCGCGGTCGGTCGGCGGCTGCTGCGCGGCTCCCCGTCGCGTGCCGGCTGGAGCGCCGCGCTGACGGTGGCCGTGGTGGGCGCCGTGCCCGGCGTCGCGACGGTGCTGATCGCCCGGGCCGCGAATGCGGCCGGCGGCATCGACACGCCACCGGGCTCGGGCTGGCCGCGTGCCGGTCTGTTCGCCGTAGCCCTGGTCGTGCTCGCCGCCATCCTCGTCTTCGCCCTCGCGGGCTACCTGCTCGTGCGCCGCCGGAGGACGCCGATGCCGTTGATCGCCGCGCCGGCGATCGGCCTGATGGCGGCCGTGCTGCTGCTGGCCGGCAGCCCCGCATCGGTGCTGATCGCGGTGCCGGCACTCTGGGTCTGGACGCTGCTGCGGCGGCCGCTCGAGACGCTGCCGCGTGTCATCTGGGCGCTGGGTCCCGTCGCGGTGGTCGGCCTGCTGATCTTCCTGCTGCGCGGCGCGGACCTGGCGACGCTGGTCGGCGCGGCGGGCACGGGCGCCCTGCCCGCGGCGCTCGTGGTTGGCGGCGCGGTGCTGATTGGTGCCGGTGCCGTGGGGATGTTCGCGGTGGACGAGGCCGCGTAGGTCCCTGCGCTGAGCGCGGCGGCGTGGAAGACGAAGGTTGTACGGAGGGTCGGGCGGGATCCAGACCGGATGCGACAAAGGGGTCAGACCCTTTCGTCGCATGCCCGCCCCTGTCGCTCACCGAGAAGCAGCGG
>CANJXE010000126.1 GCA_947478745.1 Actinomycetota bacterium | reverse complement strand
TTACTTCTTCGCCTTGACCTTGCCCTTGGAGTGCGGCGAGACGGCCATGCGATGCGGGAGCTTGACGAGCGACAGCAGCTCGCCGTGGAAGTCCTTGCCCTGCTTCTTGGCCAGCTGCTCACGCAGCTTCTTCGTCTTCGACTCGTCGATCACGAGCGTCTTCGGGTCGAGCACGACGCCGTAGGCGTCGCGCGCCAGATCGAGCGTCGTGAAGTCGTCAAGGATGTCCTCGACGACCAGCTTCGGATCGCGCTCAAGCGGATTGCCGTAGCCACCGCCGTTTGGCTCGATCAGCTGAATCGCATCGCCCGGCTCGCACATCAGGCCCGTCACCTTCGCAGGGATCTCCTCGAAAGAGCCGTCGGCCTTGTGGTGCTGCACCATCGCCGGCAGGCCGTCGTAGCCGCCGAAGATGCCGCGCGGGGGATCCGAATGGCGATCGCCCTCGCACGAGTACGCGCCCGGCTCAAGGAACCGGTTCGTCCGGACGACGCCGATGCCGCCGCGCCACTGGCCCGGCGCAGCCGGCTCGTCGCGCAGCTCGTAGCGCTCCGTCCGCATCGGGAAGCGCATGTCCAGCTCCTCGATCGGGTTGTTACGCGTATTGGCCATCAGGCAGTCGACGGAGTCCATGCCGTCGCGGCCCTTGCGACCACCGTAGCTGCCCTCGTTGACCTCGAGGTAGAGCCAGTACTCGCCCTTCTCCGGGATAAAGCCAGCGTACGAGCAGAAGTGGATCGCAGCAGAGTTACCCGCCGTCACCAGATCAGGCACGACCGACGACAGCGCGACGATCGTGTTATCCACGACGCGCTGGCACTGGTTGAAGCGCGAGAAGCAGGCACGCGGGAAGTTCGGATTGAAAATAGTGCCCTTCGGTGCAATCACGTCCACGCAGCGGAAGATGCCGTCGTTCTGCGGCACCGGCTCGTCCAGACGATCCTGATCCAGCAGGATCGTGCGGATCGCGAAGTACGCCGCCACCAGCAGCGAGCCCTCGAACGGCACGTTGTAGCCCGTCGGAACCTCCGCGTTCGACCCGGTCAGGTCGATCGTGACGTGATCACCCTTGACGATGATCTTCGTCTCCACCCGCAGCCGGACGTCGCGGTTGCGGCCGTCATCGTCGAGCCACGCCGTCGGCGACACGTACTCGCCGTCGGGCAGCTTGCGAATCTCGTCGCGCAGACGCTTCTCCGAGTAGTCCATCCAGTCGTACGCCGCCGACATGCACGTATCTGCCGAGTACTTCTCGAGCAGACGGTAGAAGCGGTCGCGGCCGAGGATGCAGGCCGCCTTCATGGCCTCCATGTCGCCGCGATTCATCGTCTCCGTGCGGACGTTGTCGAAGACCATGCGATCCAGGTCCTCGTTGAGCTTGCCAGCGTCGTACCACTTGAGGCCGTTGTAGATCTTCGACTCGGCGTACATGTCGAACGCGTCGGCGTTGATGCCCGGGTACGAGCCGCCGACGTCCAGCACGTGCGCGGTAACGGCGGCAAAGCCGAGCACCTCGCCCTTCCAGATGATCGGCACGGCCACCGCAATATCCGGCGTGTGCGACGCACCGAGATACGGATGGTTGTGGATGATGACGTCGTCTTCCTTCAGCGCCGCCTTATCGATGCGATGCAGGAAGCCGCGGATGTACCACGGAAGCGAGCCGATGTGCATCGGCGTCGACTCCGACTCGCAGAGCTCGCGGCCGTCGACGTCGAACAGGCCCGCGCCGAGATCCTCGGACTCGCGGATGATCGACGAGTAGGACATGCGGAACAGCACGCCCGCCATCTCCTGCGCAATCGCGTCGAACGCGCCGCCGAGCACGCGCAGCGTGATGGGGTCGACCGGCACCCGCGCGCGGGTGGGCGGACCGGGGTTGATGCCGACTTCGGGCAGATCAGCCATTGGGAGTGCCTACCTTCTTCAACAGGTGACGGGGATCAGTGACCACTCTCAGCCGCCTTTGCAATCGCGGCGCTGTACTTGATGATGAGGTTGCCGTGCGGATCGACATCGCACGTGTAGCCCGGAGGCACCACGCTCGTCGAGTCGAACTGCGTGATGATCGCCGGTCCGGGGATGTGGTTGCCGGCGAGCAACTCGGTGCGCTCGTAGAACTTCGTCTGGAACTTGGCGGGCTTACCATCCGCCTCGAACCAGGCGTCCTCGGTCATCTTCAGCGAGCCCTCCGGAGGAGTCGCCGAGCCTGCAGCGATCTTCGTCGGCTCGAGGCCCGGCATCTCGCCAATCGCGCGGACGCGAATGTTTGCGATCTGGACGTCCGCATCCTCGAAGCGCCGCGAAAACTCGCGCTCGTGAATGTCGTGGAACTGCTCCTTGACGTGGGCGACCCAGGCGGCGTCAATCGTGCCGCCCTTCGCGTCGACGCGAAGCTCGTAGCCCTGGCCCTCGTAGCGGGCATCGACGACGCGCTCGATGCGGATTCGCGACTGGTCGATCTCGTCGATGGCGAACTGCGCCATTGCCTCGGCCTCCAGCACGCCGAACTGCTGCTCGAGCAGGGCGCAGGCCTTCGCGTCGACGGCGAGGTTCGATGCCATCACGTAGGACGTCTTCGTGTACTCGTAGACCATGTCGGTCGTCAGCAGGCCGAGCGCCGCGGTGATGCCCGGGTAGTTCGGCACCAGCACGTGCTTGACGCCAGCCTCCGGAGCGATGTGGGAGGCGAACAGCGGACCGCCGCCACCCTCGGCGACCAGCGCGAATTCGCGCGGGTCGAAGCCCTTGCGGACCGACGACTGCTCGATCGCGTCGACCATCGAGTGCACCAGCACCTTGAAGATGCCGAGCGCGGCCTCCTCCGTGCTGAGGTTGAGCGGCTTGGCGATCTTCTCGTCGATCGCCTTGCGGGCGAGGTCGGCGCGCAGGTCCTTCTTGCCGCCAAGGAACAGCTCGGAGCGCAGCCAGCCGAGCGCAATGATCGCGTCGGTCGCCGTCGGCTCCGTGCCGCCCTGATCGTAGGCCGCGGGGCCAGGGGTTGCACCAGCCGAGCGCGGGCCGACGCGGAAGATGCCGCCCGAGTCGACGTACGCGATCGAGCCGCCGCCGGCGCCAATCGTGTCGACGTCGACCATCGGAATCATCGCCTGATACGGCCCGACCTTC
>CANJXE010000125.1 GCA_947478745.1 Actinomycetota bacterium | reverse complement strand
TCGGGCTCGGCGTCGAGCGAGGTGAGGCGCACGCCGTCGGGCAGCACCACCGCGGGTGGTGTCAGGGCCGCGAGGTCGAGCTCGACGCCGGCCATACGGTCGTACTCCGTGAACCCGCGCGCCGTCAGGAACGCGACCCCCTCGGGGCGATTGCTGCTGCACGGCACCTGCAGGCGCGTCCGCCCGATCGTCGGCGCGCTGCGCTGCGTCCAGGCCAGGAGCGCCGCACCGATGCCGCGCCGGCGGAAGGACGCCCGCACGCCGAGCTCGCACCAGGCCGTGGGGTCGTCGATCGGCAGGGCCCAGATCCGGCCGACCGTCGCGAAGCCGACGGGCTCGCCGTCGAGCATGGCAACGATGCGCAGCTGCGTCGGGTCGAGCACGAGCGTGGCGAGCATCTGCTCGACCGTGCGCGACAGTGGCGGCGTGATCTCGAGCAGCAGGTCGCTGAAGCAGCCGAGCAGCTCGCGATCGGTGCCGACCTCGACGAGCTCGAGGCCCGCCGGGATCAACGGCCCTTGAAGTCCGGGGCGCGCTTCTCGGTGAAGGCGCGCAGGCCCTCCTTCGCGTCCTCCGTGGAGAAGAGGATCGAGAAGAGGTCGGCCTCGACCATGTAGTTGGTGGCGAGGTCGCCGGCCAGGGCGCGGTTCGTCGCCTCCTTGGCGTAGGCGATCGACACCGGGCTCTTGGAGGCGATCAGCTGCGCCATCGCCATGGCCTTGGGCATCAGCTCGGCGATCGGCACGACGTGCTGGGCCAGGCCGCGGGCGAGGGCCTCGTCGGCCTTGACGCGGCGGCCGGTGAAGATCAGCTCCTTGGCGAACCCGATCGAGGTCGTGCGCGCGAGGCGCTGCGAGGCGCCCCAGCCGGGCATGATCCCGAAGTCGACCTCGGGCTGGCCGAAGACGGCGTTCTCCGAGCAGATGCGGATGTCGCAGGCCAGCGCCATCTCCGAGCCGCCGCCGAGCGCGTAGCCGTTGACGGCCGCGATCGTGGGGGCGCGCATGGTCTCGAGCAGCGTGCCGCACTCCTGGCCGAGCTCGGCGTAGGCGCGGGCCTCGAGCGGCGTCTTGGTCGCCATCTCGGCGATGTCGGCACCGGCGATGAAGGCCTTCTCACCCGCTCCGGTCAGGATCAGGCAGCCGACGTTGGTGTCGCGGGCGATCGCGGCCAGCTCGGAGCGAAACTCCTCGAGCAGCGCGGACGACAGCGCGTTGAGCGCCTCCGGACGATTGATGGTGAGGATCGCGACGCGACCCTCGTGACGCAGCTCGATGGCCATGGTGTTCCTCTCCCCTATGCCGCGGTCTGCGCGGTCAGGAATTCGACGATCGCGCTGGTCGGCGAGCCGGGTGTGAACACCGCGGCGACGCCCAGCTCCTTCAGTACGACGGCATCATCGGTCGGGATGGTCCCGCCGACGACGACGCAGACATCCTCGACGCCGCGCTCGCGCATCAGCTGGAGGATGCGCGGCACGAGCGTCATGTGCGCACCCGACAGGACGGAGATCCCGAGCGCGTCGGCGTCCTCCTCGAGGACGGTCTCGACGATCTGCTCGGCGGTCTGATGCAGCCCCGTGTAGATGACCTCCATGCCCGCGTCACGCAGGGCACGGGCGATGACCTTCGCGCCCCGATCGTGCCCGTCGAGACCCGGCTTGGCGATAACGACTCGCATACGGCGTTCCATGGGGGTGAAGTGTAGACACGAAGGGGACCTCGACTGCGCGGAGTACCATGCGGGCATGCCCCGTCGCCTGTCGCTGCTCGTCGTTCTCGTGCTCGCCCTCGGCCTTGGACTGGGCCTCACCGCCTGCGGTGGATCCGACGGCACGACCTTCGATGATGACGGCGCGCCCTTCTCCTTCCAGTACCCGAAGGAGCTCCACAAGGTCTTCGCCAACACGGGCCGCGAGATCCAGGGCCTGCCGCCGAAGTACAAGGTCGCCCTCGGCACCGACGAGACCAACGTCGTCGTCGTCGCCAACTACCAGCTGCCCAAGGACGTCTCGAAGCTGAAGAAGACGGCCCTCGCCGTCGCCGTCGCGCGCTCCGCCCGCGCCCTGTCCCGCGCCCTCGACGGCACGGTCCCCAAGAGCTCGAGCACGCAAATGGGCGACCTGCCCGCCACGCAGTTCGAGTTCTCGACGCAGAGCAAGTCGCTCACCACCCGCCTCGTCTACGCCTTCCAGGGCAAGCAGCAGTACTTCCTGCGCTGCCAGTGGAACGACGCGGGGCAGGACACGATCCCCGGCGCGTGCGATCAGGTGGCGTCGAGCTTCAGTCCGAACTGAGGAGACCGCGCGCTGAGCCTGCGCATGACTGCGCGGAGTACGCGCGTCTGCATGCGAGCACCCGACGCCATGGCCGCGCCATCGTGCGGTCATCGGCAGTGACACCCCCGAACGGAGCTCGCCTTCAGAGGATGACATCGCGTCCGCAGCGGTCCCTGCCCCGTGGTGCGTGCGCTGGCATCCGGCGGCGGCGAGCGATGCCGAGACGCCCGCCTCGGGGTCTGAGCGAGCCGCTCTTGACGACGCCCTGGCGAAGCTGATGGCCCTTGGCCCTCGTCTGCCATTTCCTCACTCGAGCGCTGTGGTGAGTGCCGACCGAGACGGCCTGCGGGAATTGCGCCCTCGAAGGGGCCGAAGCCGCTGGCGTCTGCTCTACGGCAGGACCGGCGAGGTGTTCGTGATTCTGGCGATCGCGCCCGAGGCTGGCATGAATCGGAGGGGGTTTCGTCGCGCCGTCGACCTCGCCGTCGAGCGTCACCGAAACCTGAGGAGGAGCATATGAAACCCCTGCTGGACTATAACGCTCATGTTATGATCACAACGTCCTCCGAACAGTCTCCACCGATGAAGATCACCGACCTGAAGACCAACGACGACGTCGTCGCAGAGTGGTCCGCCACCGACCCGGCATTCCGGGCCGAACGCGAGCGCACGTCGCTCGCGCACGCCGTCAGCCTGATCGTCCTGCGCTACCGGACGGACAACGCTCTCTCCCAGCGCGCCCTCGGCGACCTCCTCGGCATGACGCAACCGCAGGTCTCGCGCATCGAATCAGGCGACGTGAATCCATCGATGGAGACGCTGATCACACTGAGCGCGAGCCTCGGCATTGAACTGGCGATCAGCATCCACCCGGCCGGCACATCGACGCAGCTCCTGACGAAGGAGGCGCTCACCACCCCGCTCCGCGCGTCCGTCGATACGCCGAGGGTCAGCGTCCTCGTGGCCGCGCGAACCTAGCCCCGCCAAAGCGAGGCTCCCCCGTCCGTGGGGGACTTGCCTACCCCGTGACGCGCGACGGCGCGTACTTGGGCGATCCT
>CANJXE010000124.1 GCA_947478745.1 Actinomycetota bacterium | reverse complement strand
TCAGCCGCCGTCGGGACGGGCTCGGCCGCGACGGGCGCGACCGGGGCGGCGGGCGCAACGGGCTCGACTGCGAAGGGATCGATCGTGGGCGCGGGCACCGCGACGATCGGCGCCGGAGCGGCGACCGGGGGTGCGACGGGGGGTGCGACCGGGGGTGCGACGGGCGGCGGGGTGGCGGCCACCGGGGCGGCCGGCTGGCCGGAGAACTCCTCGGGCAGGCGCACGCCCGGCGGCGGGGCATCGGCTGCCATCGGCGGCGGCGTCTCCTCCATCTCCGCGGCGATGCCGAAGGTGCCGACGTCGAGCTCGTCGGCGGTCTCGATCATCACGCGGGCCCGGTTCGGCAGCGAGTACCCCTCGCGGCGGGCGTGCTCGGTCAGGTAGCCGGCCAGCTCCGTGCGCAGGCGCGCCTCGTAGGCGACGAACTGCTCGCGGTCCTCGGGGGCGAGGTAGACGGTGTAGGCGTTGGGGACGTAGACGGTCTGCACGGAGATGACCTTGTTGTCATCCATCTCCTTGGCCAGCTTCCGCGCCAGCTCGACGGGCTGGACGTTGGACTTGAAGGTACGGCCGATGCCGCCTTCGAAGACCCCCTCCAGCTTGCTCTCGATCCGTCGCAGAAACCCCATTGCACTTCCCTCAGTTGGCGTTCTCAACCGCCGCGGAACCCGTCAGGGGCCGCCGCGCGCGGATGAGGATCACTATACCCGCCGCCCCTGCGCCCATCACGATCTCCAGCGGGGCGACGAGGGTGCCGGCGAGCAGGACGCCGATCGCGAACGTGGCGAGGGTGCCGATGCCGAGCCAGAGCCCAGCGGCGGTCAGCAGGGCCGTGCCACGGGCGGCGAGGACGGCCGGAGCGGTCACGGCCAGGGCGCCCCAGACGACGGCGAGCAGCAGCGGACCGAAGCCGATCGAGGCCGCGACCATGCCGGCGGTGACGATCACGTCGTCCGTGCCGGCGACGCGGTTCGCCAGCGTGGCGAGATCGGCGGTCGGGGTCAGCGGCGAGCCGTAGCCGGCGAGGCCGAGCGCGACCGTCATCGCCAGCGCACCGGCACCACCCAGGACCGCACGCACCAGCACGCGCGGCGAGGCGCCGACGATCAGCGGATAGAGCGCCCAGGCGAAGCAGAGCGTGACGAGCGGCGCGACCAGCGGGAGCAGGGCCCGGCGTCCGTCGCGCAGCATCAGGGTCATCCAGACGGCGAGCAGGATGGCGGCGGGCGGGACCAGGCCGAAGGCGAGGTTGCCGAGCAGCGGCAGGCCGGCGGCGAGCACCAGGCCAGCGCCAAGCCAGGGCAGGCGCAGCGCGACGATCGCGGCCAGGATCCCGATCGCGATCGGCCAGCCGGTGGGGTAGAACGGCAGGGCGCCGAGCAGCACCGCACCGCCGACGCCCGTCAGCGCCGAGGGCCAGTACGGCTGGCAGCGCTCCAGCAGCGCGGCGACGCGCAGCCCGGCGTCCGTGCCCTCGCCGCCGACACGGGCATCCGCATCGCGGTGGCCGAGGTCCTCGATCAGATCCGGGACGGCGCGCAGCCAGCGCTTGCGCAGCCGGACGCGGGCATCGGGGCGCGGGACCTCGATCGACGGATCCATGTCGGCCTGGCCCCGCTCCATCGCGATTGCGCCGCGCAGCAGCGCATCGCGCAGCTGGCCGGGCAGCGGACGCCGCTGGTTGTCCAGGTCGAGCGCGCGGTCGATCATCTTGGTCGCCACCGACGGCAGGTCGGGCCGGTCGCGGTGGAGGGAGAGGCGCAGCTTCTTGTGCTTCTCCGACAGCTCGACCGGATTCTTCGAGCGGTACGGATTGCGGCGGGTCAGCGCCTCGTACGCCACCAGCGCCGCCGACCACACGTCGGTCGAGCCGGTCAGCATGTCGCCGCGCACCTGCTCGGGGGACATGTAGGAGAGCGTGCCGAGCAGGCTCTCGTCCACGGTGGCGTCGGGCTGATCGATCTGGGCGATGCCGAAGTCCGTCAGCTTGAGGATCCCGTCCTCGCGCAGCAGGATGTTGCCCGGCTTGACGTCGCGATGGATGACGGAGCGCGCGTGCGCGTGCTCGAGCGCATCGCAGACCGCCGCGACGGCGCGCAGGATCTCGGACTCCTCGAGGCGCTTCTCCTTGAGGACGTCGGACAGGTCGTTGCCGCGCACGAGCTCGAAGGCCACGTAGATGTAATCGTCATCCTCGGCGCTGCTGCGCATCCGCACGATCGCGCCGTGATCGAGCGAGCCGGCGGCCCGCATCTCGCGGCGCGCGCGCTTGCGCAGCTTCTCCTCGGCGGGGATCGCCTTGAGCGCAACCATCTCCCCGGTCTGCAGATCCTCGGCCTCGAACACCGTCGCGCTGCCGCCCACGCCGATCGTCTCGATGATGCGATAGCGGTCCGCGACGATGCCCTCCGGGTACAGCGGCGGCACCGCTCGGGAGCGCGACGTGCTCCTCAACGGGTGCACGTTCACCGGCACTGTCCGGCGTTTCCGGCAGGAGCGAGTGATAATGTGGCGAAATGCGGAGGCTGCACGACTCTCCGTACGCCATCCATGCCCGCATTCCTCTCCTTCTTCGACGACGACTACGACCTCGACGAGGCGCCGCCCGCCCGGGGCTCGCGCAAGCGCCCCTCCATGCCCAGCACGCCCAAGGGCAAGGGACCGCAGCGGCTGCTGGTGCTCGTCATCGGCATCCTCATCGTCCTCGTCGCCGGCTACTTCCTCGTGCAGCGCTGCCAGCGCGACCGTGAGGTCTCCGCGTACCAGAGCTACGTGTCCAAGTCGAACGAGGTCGCCAAGGCCTCCAGCACCGTCGGCTCCGAGTTCTCCGCCGCGATCCTGACCGCCGGGCAGACGCCCGACGGGCTCGACAAGTCGCTGACGCGCGAGATCCAGTCGCAGCAGCAGATCGCCAAGAACGCGGCCGATCTGGGCGCGCCCGATGGCGTCTCCTCGTACAAGCCGTTCCTGGTGCAGTCGATGCAGTACCGCGTCAGCGGCCTGCAGGGACTGCAGAAGGCGCTCGGCGACGCGTTCAACTCGGCGGGCACGACCGGTCAGGTGCCGCTCGAGCAGTCCGCCGCGGTCGCCGCCACCTTCCAGCGCCTGATCGCCTCGGACGTCGTCTACTCCGACTCGTATCAGGACCCGGTCAAGCAGGTGCTCGCGCAGAAGTCGGTCAACGCGTCGGTCGAGGATTCGCAGTTCGTCGATCCGAAGCTGATCGAGTTCGCCGCTCCGCAGCGGATGCAGTCGATCCTCAACGCCCTGCTCGGCGGCGTGCCCGTCGACGGCGGCGGCACGGCGACCACCACGGATGCCAGCGGCAACGTCATCACCAGCACCGACTCGGCTGGCGGCGACACCGCGGCGGGCGCGCTGCATGGCACGACGCTGATCAGCACGTTGTTCAACCCCGGCGGCACGCAGCTCGATCCGGCCTCCGTCAACGAGGTCGACAGCGCCAACGACATGTCGCTCGCCGTCACCGTGCAGAACTCGGGCGACGCCACCGAGGTCTCCGTCAAGGTCAACGTCGTCCTGCGTGCCAAGGGCATGGACGATCGCACGCTGCCCACGGGCGAGATCAC
>CANJXE010000123.1 GCA_947478745.1 Actinomycetota bacterium | reverse complement strand
TCGGCGATCTGCCGGGCGTCTCGATCGAGTACCCGGTCGAGGCCAACGCGGTCTTCGCCGTCCTGCCGGCCGACCGCATCCAGGCGCTGGCGGAGCGGCATCGCTTCTACATCTGGGACGCGCCGCGCACCGTGGCACGTCTGATGACAGCCTGGGACACGACGTCGGCCGACGTTGATGCCCTGATCGCCGACATCGCATCTGCCTGACCGTGCGGCCGACGAACGCCCCGGCGGCTTGGAATCGGCACGAGTTCGACTAGCGTACGTTCGGCGTGACGAACGTCACGAGTCACCATGCGCCGTCTCCCCATCCTCTTCGCCTTGATCGTCGCCGCTGCGCTGACTGCCAGCGCGTGCAGTTTCGTGTCGCCGCTGGCCTACCTGTCCGTCAACCGCGCCGCGGCTCCGCTTGCCGACGACAAGTCGGTCACCGCCACGGCCGCCTCGGGCGCGGTCACACCCTCCACCGCGGCTGCCGCCGGCATCGAGACGACGACGAAGACCATCGATCTCACCGCCAGCAGCAAGACCACGATCGACTTGACCGGGTCGTGGCTCGTATGGACGCCGCTCCGCTTCAACCAGACCGCGGGCGGGGGATGGAGTCCCGCTGCGTTGAAGCCCGAATGGGCGTGCCCGAGTGGCACCTGGGCATGGTTCGAGTCGGCAGACGTGCTCTTGGCACCGCTCAGCGACCTCATCGCTCTCACGGGTGGAGGGGTAGACACCATCACGAAGCAGCGCCCGGCGCAAGCCAAGCCGTTCACCTACGGCCTGCAGTGTGCCAAGGCGTTCGATGGCAACAAGCTCACGCTCGATACGCCGGCTCTGCCCACGTCGGCGAGCAGGGTGACGTGGCTCTTCGTGAGCACCACCACGAGTGCGCTGCAACCCTGGTCGTTCCACCTGCAGGACGGAACGACGTTCGAATCGCCCGCGGCGGTCGGAATGCCGATCCAGGCCACCTCGTGGATGCGGGTGAACCTCAAGAAGGCAGAGCCGGTCGCGCCCGTGGCGCCGCCGACGGCACGCCTTATCGCCCGAGCGACGCCGCCGCTGACGGGCAATTTCCAGCCCGTGCAAGTCGGGCCCACCAACACCTATCTTTTGCGCGAGATCGATGCGCGCACGTCGACGGATCCAGCCGGTTCGGCGCTCACCTACAGCTGGGATCTCAACGGCGATGGAGTCTATGGCGACCAACCTGCTGCTGCCGATGCATCGGTGACCCTGCCCGCCGGTGTCGCGATCGTGCCCGAGAGCGTGCTGGAGCCTCTCGAGCCCACCTCCTCTTCGGTGACGGTCGGCGTCAAGGTCACCAACGCCACGGGGCAGTCGAGCACGGCAACGACGGTGCTCACACCCGTCGCAGCGGACTACAGCACAGACAGCAAGTTCAATACGGTCTCGCTTTCAACGGAGACGCCGGCCGCCGGCGACGTGGTAACCGCGACCTTCACGAAGACCGCGTATTCACTTTACGTCAATACAGCCTGCGTCGATTACGACGGTGACGGCATGTATGAATCGACCATCGCATTTGCGGACCACTCCACCACCGAGTCGAAGACTGCGACATTCACCGCACTCACCGCCGGCCCGCATGTCATCACGACCGCCTTTGCCGACAGCGTGGCCCACTGTGCATCCAGCCCGGCTAGCGTCTTCCGTGCCGTCTATATCTCCTCGGCGTCCGGCGCTCGGCGCCTGTCTGGAAGCTCGGTTCGTGCGAGCGGCTACTCGGCCGTGACGAGCATGAAGCTGTCCAAGGGCAAGACGCTGCAGGCCTCGAGCAAGGCACCGAAGACGATGCGTCTCGACGGCTCGGTGTTCGGTGGGCGCTACCGCTGGACGACCCCGCTGCGCGGCAACGGCGTGTCGCGCCCGGGCGCCCTCGGCGCGTTCGCGAATGGCGCGTACGCCGCGCGTGCCGGGAAGATGACGGTCGTCGGCGGTGCGGCGAACGAGGTCGGCGTCGGCTCCGGCACCATGCTCCTGCGGGGAGCGGGCGCGAAGGACCTGCTGTGCCTCGCGGTCACGTCGCCCGGCCCGATCCAGAGCACGCTGATCCTCGGCGGCACCGGCGCCGGCGCCAAACTGCATGGCACGCTCTCGGGCGACAGCCTGATGATGCCCTTCGACGCGATCGGCCTCGTCGGCGTCACGGGCACGGGCAAGAAGCTGCAGCCCGAATTCGGCCAGATCAAGCCGTTCTCGAACACGGCGACGCTGACCGCGTCGAGCGGCGCGGCGCAGAAGCTGCCGAAGGCGTGTCGCGCGCTGATCCGGTACCTGCCCGGCACCAACGACGGCGGGCATCCGGATACCCCGTCCGTCGTGACGGGCTAGGTGTTCTGCCTACGGGCCTGCGAGATGGTCTCGGCGTCTGCGCGTTGAGGTGCCGGTCGGGTCTGACCCCTTAGTCGCATCCACACAGCTGCGTTCTCGCCGAAATCGTCTCACAGGCGCATGGGCAGAACAGCTAGGTCGGCTGCGCGATCACCACGAGGTCGCCGGTGCCATCGCCCCGGACGTCCTCGCCGTCGAAGCCGCCCCACGTGCTGATGACCTCGAAGCCGGCCTCCTCGACGAGCTCGAGCCAGCGTGCGGCGGGCAGAGGGTGGAGCAGGAGGGTGGTGGAGCGGCCGCGCATCTCGACCTCGACCTGCGTGGTGCCGTCGGGGCGATTCCAGTCGGCCCGCTCCTTGGCACCCGAGTCGCGGTGGTACCAGATGCCCTGCGTGGCCTGGACGTCGGCGGGGGTCGGGGAGAAGACGTCGAAGGCGAGGTAGCCGTCGGGCGTCAGCAGCGCGTGGGCGGCGCGCAGCGCGGCGAGGCGCTCGGCATCGTCACGCAGATGCAGGAGGCTGCGGAAGGGGATCAGCACGCGGTCGTGGCGGTCGGAGATGCCCGGCGCGGTCAGGTCGCCGACGCGAACCTCGATCTGCTCGGCGACACCGGCAGCAGCGGCCTTGATCCGCAGCTGCTCGAGCATCGGCTCGGAGCGGTCGACGGCGATCACGTCGTAGCCGTGCAGCGCCAGGGGGATCGAGATGCGCCCGGTGCCCGCGGCGAGCTCGACCACCTTGGTGGCCGTGCCGAGCGCCATGCCCACGTAGAAGTCGATGTCCTCCTCGACCTCGAGGCACCACGCGTCGTAGATATCGACGATCGAGGCGTACTCGTCGGTGCGCTCGGTCACGTCGTCTCCCGCAGCCAGCGCGGCGGCAGGCCCTCGCGCTGGGCCAGGACGTCGAGCACGCGCAGCGGATCGACGCCGTCGCGGGCCAGCAGGGCGAACAGGTGGAAGAGCACGTCGGCGGCCTCCTCGACCTGATGGTCGGAGCCGGGCGCCGCTTCGAGCACCTCGGCGCTCTCCTCAGCCACCTTGCCCGCGGCGAACGAGCGATCCGCGCCGAGCAGGCGGGCGCCGTACGACGTCTCGGGGTCGCCACCGCGCCGCGACTCGAGCGTGCGCGCCAGGCGGGTCAGCAGCGGTCCGGGTGCGTCGCCCCAGCAGGTGCGCGCGCCGGTATGGCAGGCGGGTCCGGCGGGGGAGACCAGCAGCAGCAGGGCATCCTGATCGCAGTCGAGGTGGAGCTCCTGGACGGTCAGCACGTTGCCGCTCGTGGCGCCCTTCTCCCACAGCTCCTGCCGCGAGCGCGACCAGAACCAGGCATGGCGCGTGGTGC
>CANJXE010000122.1 GCA_947478745.1 Actinomycetota bacterium | reverse complement strand
CGGGATCTGGCAGCTGATCGATCCGCTCTCCATGCGCGACTTCGAGGACCAGTATGGGCCGATCTCCGCGATCGGCTCGTTCATCACGATGGCCCCGCTCGCCATCATCTGGCGCTATCGCCGCTGGCAGGCGGCTCTGCTGATGGGGATCGTCGCGGGTGCGGGGCTGCTGCCCGAGTTCCGCAGCACGTTCCATCTCGGCTCGTCGGCGGCGGTCGCGCTGCCCATGCTGCTCGAGACGGCGCTGCTCGCCATCGCCGCGGCGCTCGCCTCCCGCCGGTGACGCCGTCGGCGTAGGCTTCCGTCCATGGAGGCGCTCACCACCCGGCTGCCCGGCCCCGCGCTGATGGGCATCGTCAACGTCACGCCCGACTCGTTCTCGGATGGCGGGCAGTTCGTCGAGCGCGACGCGGCGATCGCGCACGGTCTCGAGCTGGTCGCCCAGGGCGCTGCGATCGTCGACGTCGGCGGCGAGTCGACTCGGCCGGGCAGCGATGCGGTGAGCGCGGCCGAGGAGCTGCGCCGCGTGGTGGACGTGGTGGCCGGCCTGCGCGCAGCCAGCACGACGCCGATCTCGATCGACACGATGAAGAGCGACGTGGCCGAGGCCGCGATCGCCGTGGGCGCGACGATGGTCAACGACGTCACGGCCTGCACGTTCGATCCCCGCATCGTCGATGTCGTGCGCGACGCGCAGGTCGACGTCTGCGTCATGCACATGCAGGGCGAGCCGCGCACGATGCAGGACGCCCCGGTCTACGACGACGTCGTGCGCGAGGTGGGCGAGTACCTGCGGGGCCGCGTTGACGCGCTCGTGGCGGCCGGTGTCGATCCGGCCCGCATCGCCGTCGATCCCGGCATCGGCTTCGGCAAGACGGTCGCGCACAACGTGGCGCTGCTGGCCGCCACGCGTCAGCTCGGCGAGGTGGCCGGCTGCCCGGTGCTCGTCGGCGTCTCGCGCAAGCGCTTCCTCGGAGCGCTGCTGGGCGACGCCGACCGCGATCGCGGGATCGCGACCCTCGCCGCGGGCCTGGCGGCGGTCGAGCGCGGCGCCTGGATGCTGCGCGTGCACGACGTCGCGCCGCACGTCGAGGCGCTGGCGGTGCTGCGGCCGGTGATCGCATCTGCGACGGTGCAGCCATGACACGTCATCTCGGCATTCAGCTCGTGGGCATTGAGGTCTTCGCCTTCCACGGCGTGCTGCCCGCAGAGCGCGCGCAGGGGCAGGACTTCCGCATCGACGTCGATCTCGTGCCGTTCTCCGACCGCGCCTGCGACACGGACGCGATCGCCGACGCCGTCGACTACGGCGCCGTCACCCAGCGCGTCGTCGCGATCGCGACGGGCGACCCGGTCGACCTGATCGAGCGGCTCGCCGACCTGATCGCCGTGGACCTGCTCGCGGCGTTCCCGATCGAGCGCGTCACCGTCGCGGTGCACAAGCCGCACGCACCGATCTCGGCGCCGTTCGGCGACGTCGTCGTGTCCGTCACCCGCACGGCGTGAACCGCGCGGTCGTCGGCATCGGCGGCAACGTCGGCGACGTCGCGCAGGCGTTTCGCGACGCGCTCGGCGAGCTCGACCGCGCGCACGGCGTGCAGATCGTCGCCGCGTCGTCGCTGTACCGCACGGAGCCGGTCGGCGGGGTCGAGCAGGACGACTTCCTCAACGCCGCGGCGCTGGTCGCCACGACGCTCGCTCCGCAGCAGCTGCTGCGCCTCCTGCTCGACACGGAGAGCGGGCATGCACGCACCCGCGAGGTCCACTGGGGCCCCCGCACCCTCGACCTCGATCTGCTCTGGTACGAGGGCGTCGCGCTCGCCGCGCCGGGGCTGATCCTCCCGCACCCGCGCCTGCACGAGCGGCGCTTCGCGCTGCAGCCGCTGGTCGAGGTCGCGCCCTTTGCAACCGACGCCGACGGCAGGCCGTACGGGGAGATTCTCGCGATGCTGCCGGTCGCCGGCGTCATCGTCGTCGGCGATGCGCGGCTCGTCTACGATCCGACCTGATCCATCGGCTGCCAGGGAGGCGCACGTGTCGCATCTTGAGGACCTCGAGGAGTACGACGCAGAGCTCGAGCTCACGCTCAAGCGCGAATACGCAACGGTCTTCGGGCTGTTCCGCTACTGCGTGCTGACGCAGGAGGCGACGTACCTCTGCAACAAGCTCGAGATGAAAATCGAGCACCAGCCTTCGTACCCGCTCGTCCACCTCAAGATGGAGGACGTCTGGGTGTGGGACAAGAACCGGCCGAGCCGGATCATCCCGCGCGCCGAGGTCCACACCACGCAGGACGTGACGGTCGAGGAGCTCAAGCCGGAGGACGACATCTTCACGACGCTGCCGCCGGACTTCACGCCGCCCGTCGAGGAGTAGCCGAGTGCTGCTCGCCGTCGATGTCGGCAACACCTCGAGCGTGATCGGCCTGTTCGACGGCGAGCGGCTCGCCGCCGAGTGGCGCATCGCCACGCGCTTCCGCACCTCCGACGAGCTTGACGTGACGCTGCGCGGCCTGCTGGCGTCGCGCGGCATCGCCACCGATGCGATCACCGCGGGCATCCTCTCGACCACGGTGCCGCCGGTGCAGCAGCCGTGGGAGGACGTGCTCGAGCGCGTCGCCGGCTTCGCGCCGGTGACGATCGAGCCGGGCACCCGGACGGGCGTCGCAGTGCGCGTGCAGAACCCGCGCGAGGTCGGCCCGGACCGCATCGCCAACGCGGCCGCGGCTGCCGCAACGGTCGGAGCGCCGTCGATCGTCGTCGACTTCGGCACCGCCACCAACTTCGACGTCATCGCCGCCGACGGCGCCTTCATCGGCGGCTCGATCGCGCCCGGCCTCGAGGTCTCCATGGAGGCCCTCTTCGCCCGGGCCGCGCGGCTCGGCAAGGTCGAGCTGATCGCACCGCCGACGGCGATCGGCACGGCCACGATCGACTCCCTCCAGTCGGGGGCGGTCTACGGCTTCGCCGGCCTCGTCGATGGCATCGTCGGCCGCCTGCGCGCCGAGCTCGGCGCCCCCGACTGCCCGGTCGTCGCCACGGGCGGACTGTCGGTGCTGATCGCCGAGCACTGCGCCACGGTGACGAGCATCGATCCCTACCTGACCCTGACCGGCCTACGGCTGATCTGGGAGCGCGCGATCGCCGCCGCATGACCAAGCGCGCCTGGGACGGGAAGACGTACGACCGCATCGGCACGCCGCAGGCGGAGTGGGGGAAGGCCGTCCTCGACCGCATGGCACTGCGCGGCGACGAGACCGTGATCGACGCCGGCTGCGGCTCGGGGCGTGTCACCGAGCTGCTGCTGGAGCGCCTGCCGCAGGGGCACGTGATCGCGCTCGACGGCTCGACCTCGATGATCGAGGCGGCCCGCGAGCGCCTCGGCGCCCACGCGAACGTCGAGTTCGCCGTGATGGACCTGCTGGCCCTCGATCTCGACGGCCGCCAGGTCGATGGCGTCATCTCCACGGCGACCTTCCACTGGATCACCGACCACGCCCGCCTGTTCGCAGGGCTCCACGCGGTGCTGCGCCCCGGCGGCCAGCTCGTCGCGCAGTGCGGCGGCAAGGGCAACATCGCCAACGTCATGCGCCAGGCCTACGCCGTCATGGCCGAGCCCGCCTGGAGCGCGCACTTCGAGGACTACACGGATCCGCACCGCTTCGCCGACGCCCCAGAGACCGAGCAGCTGCTGCGCGCCGCGGGCTTCGTCGAGGCGCGCTGCTGG
>CANJXE010000121.1 GCA_947478745.1 Actinomycetota bacterium | reverse complement strand
GCCAGGCCCCCTTGTCCCATGGTCGTGGCTAGCGGCTCTCGATCGCCCACGCCGCCTGATAGCAGCGCAGCACGTCGTCGACGGTCCAGGTGTGCGGGGCGACGGTGATGAAGTAATCCTGCATCGCGGCCTCGGCCAGGGCGGGGAGGTCCGCCTCCTCGACGCCCGTCGAGCGGAGCGTCGGGAAGTCGATCTCCTTGAGCAGCGCGCGGGCGGCCCGGACGGCCCGGGAGCCATCCTTCGTGCCGTCCTCGGGAGCGCCCATCGCGTCGGCGATGCGCTCGAAGAGCTCGGGCTCGGCGGTGCGGTCGATGTCCATCGTCTCGGCCATCACGAGGCCGATGGTGAGGCCGTGCGGCAAGCCGTAGCGGCCGCCGATCGCCTGGGCGATGGAGTGCTCGGAGCCGCAGTCGGCGATGTTCATGCACATGCCGCCGAGCAGGGAACAGGCCGCCATGCGCGAGCGGGCGCCGGCATCGGAGCCGTTGGCGATGGCGGTCGGCAGGGCCTCGACGCCGTAGCGGATCGACTCGAAGGCGATGCCGTTGCCGATCGGCGTGCGGGCCTTGACGGCGACGGCGGCGATGGCCTGGGCGATCGCGTCGATGCCGGCGAACATGGTCGGCGCGGCAGGCAGGCCGTGGGTCAGCTCGGGATCGACGATCGCGTACTTGGCGCGCACCGTCGGGTGCGCGATGCCGGTCTTGCGGTGGGTCGCCGAGTCGGTCACGACGATGCCGCCCGACACCTCGGAGCCCGTGCCGGACGTCGTCGGGACGGTCACGAAGAGCACCGGCGACTCGGCGTACGTCGCGGTGCCGGCGGTCCACTCGGCGTACGGGATGCCGCTGCCGTAGACGAGGCGCGCGGCCTTGGCGGTGTCCATCGCGGAGCCACCGCCGATCGCGATCAGCGCGTCGGCCTCGACGTCGGCGAGGACGGCTGCGCTGGCCGCGACGTCGTCCGTGGTGGGCTCGCCCGGCTCCTTGATCCAGGTTGTGACGGTGCCCGGGGCGGCGGCCAGCGCCGCGACGATGGCGGGGTGCTCCGCGACGGCCCGGTCGATGATCACGACGGTGCTCTGCACGCCCTCCTCTGTGAGGATCGCGGGCAGGCGTCCGATCTCACCATCGCCGAAGCGGATGCGGATCGGAAGGTGGTTGCCGAAGGCGGCGAGCGGCTCGAGCATCGTGCAATCTCCTCGTACGCGGACGAGCGCAGGCTAGTCGATGAGGTGCCGCGGAGGTGCCCGGACGGCCCGCAGCGTGGGTGGGGGAGCCGGGACGCGGGCCCCGGCTCCCCCACCCACGAGCGCGGGCTAGGAGACCGCCACCTCTTCCCAGTGCACGCTCGGCTCGAGGGATACGTCGAGTGCCTCCTCAAGCGTGGCCACGGGGTGGATCGTCAGCTCGGCCAGGACCTCGGCGGGCACGTCCTCGAGATCGCCCTCGTTGCGCTTGGGGATGATCACGTCGGTGATGCCCGCGCGGTGCGCGGCCAGGATCTTCTGCTTGATGCCGCCGACGGGCAGCACGCGCCCGCGCAGCGTGACCTCCCCGGTCATCGCGACGTTCGGCCGGATGTGGCGCCCGGTCAGGAGCGAGACGACCGCGGTGCTCATCGTGACGCCCGCGGACGGGCCGTCCTTGGGCACCGCGCCGGCGGGGACGTGCAGGTGGAAGTGCCGGTTGTCGAAGACGCGGCTGTCGATGCCGTAGTGGCCGGCGCTCGACCGCACGTGGCTGAGGGCGATCGTCGCCGACTCGCGCATGACGTCGCCGAGCTGTCCCGTCAACGTGGGGCCGCCCGAACCGGGATGGCTCGATGCCTCGACGAAGAGGACGTCGCCGCCGACGCTCGTCACGGCCAGGCCCGTCGCGACGCCGGCCACGCCGGTGCGCTCCGCGACCTCGTCGTGGAACTTGGCACGGCCCAGATCGCGCTCGACCTCGGTGATGCCGATCGGCATCGGCGCCTCGGTCTCGCCTGCGGCCAGCCGCGTGGCGGCCTTGCGCAGCAGCGTCCCGAGCGTGCGCTCGAGCGTGCGGACGCCGGCCTCCCGGGTGTAGTCGCGGATGACCCGGCGGATCGCCTCCTCGGAGATGGTGGCCTCGCCCTCGAGCAGCCCGTTCTTGGTGAGCTGGCGCGGGACGAGGTAGCCGGTCGCGATCGCGACCTTCTCGTCGTCGGTGTAGCCGTCGAGCGTCAGCACCTCGAGGCGGTCGTAGAGGGCGTACGGGATCTGGTCGGCCATGTTGGCCGTGGCGATGAACAGCACCTGCGACAGATCGACCTCGACGTCGAGGTAGTGGTCGCGGAACGTCGAGTTCTGCGCGGGGTCGAGCACCTCGAGCAGCGCCGCCGCCGGGTCGCCGCGGAAGTCGGCGCCGAGCTTGTCGACCTCGTCGAGCAGGATCACCGGGTTCATCGTTCCGGCGTCGCGCAGGGCGCGCACGAAGCGGCCCGGCATCGCGCCGACGTAGGTGCGGCGGTGGCCGCGGATCTCGGCCTCGTCGCGGACGCCGCCGAGCGAGACGCGCACGAACTCGCGGCCGAGGGCATGGGCGACCGACTCGCCAAGCGAGGTCTTGCCGACGCCGGGCGGGCCGACGAGCGCGAGGATCACGCCGCTCTTGCCGTCCTCGATGTTGCGTTCCTTGCGGAACGTGCGAACGGCCAGGTACTCGACGATGCGCTCCTTGACGTCATCGAGCCCGGCGTGGTCGGCGTCGAGGATCGCGCGGGCGCCCTTGACGTCGCCGGACTCGTCGGAGTACGTGCCCCACGGCACCTCGAGCAGCGTGTCGAGGTACGTGCGGATGGTCGAGGACTCGGGGCCCTGGGCGCCGGCCTCGAGGCGATCGATCTCGCGCAGCGCCTCCTTGCGGGCGTCGTCGGGCATGCCGGATTCCTCGATGCGGTTCCGGTAGCGGTCGAGCTCGTCGCCGTCCTCGCCCTCAAGCTCGCCGAGCTCCTTGCGGATCGCGTCGAGCTGGCGGCGCAGGAGGAACTCGCGCTGCGACTTCTCCATGTTCTCGTTGACGTCCTCGCGGATGCGCTCGCGCACGGCGATCTCCGCGAGCACGTCGCGCAGCCACGTGGTCACCTTCGTCAGGCGCTCGGCGACGTCGATCGTCTCGAGCAGCTCGAGCTTGCGCTCGTAGGACAGGTCGGGCGAGAAGCCGGCGGTATCGGCCAGCGCGCCGGGCTCGTCGACCTGACGGAGCATGGCGATGACGGGGCGGTTGCCGCGCGCCTCGAGGATCTCCTCGACGACGGCGCGGTACTCGCGCGCCAGCGCCTGGACCTCCTCGCCCGGATTGTCTGGGTCGGGGCGCTCAGTCACCTCGATGCGCAGCGCGCCGCCGGCGGCCTCGGCCCGGCCGAGCTCGGCGCGGTGGAGCGCGCGCAGCGTGACGCCACGGTTGCCGCCCGGCAGCATCGCCGGCTCGCCCTCGAGGACGGCGATGACGCCGATGCGCGCGAAGCGGCCGTCGACGCGGGGCACCAGCACGACCTTGCGATCGTCGCCGGCCTCATCGACGGCGGCGTTGGCCTCAGGGGAGGCGAGATCGACGCTGAGCGCCATGCCGGGCAGCACGAGGGCGTCCTCGAGCGGGATCAGGGGTAGGGTAAGTGGAGCGAATTCGTGGGTGTCAGGGGTGTCAGGCATTACGGCTCCTCGGCGGGACGGGCGGATTGGGAAAGGGAATATCTGCGTGTGAAAGACTCAACGTTTCTCAGCCTATAGCCATTCCATTCGGATCAGTGCTCGTGACGGCCGATCGACGGCCAACCCGCGCCGGAGGGCAATTCGCGACACCCCGTCGCCACCCGAGGTGTGTGGATCGTGCAATGAATTCGTCCGGCGGGCTT
>CANJXE010000120.1 GCA_947478745.1 Actinomycetota bacterium | reverse complement strand
GTCAGGCCCCTTCGCAAAGTTCCGGTTCGCTTCTTTGTGTCCGCCGGTGATCAGCTTTGCTTTGGGGTCAGACCCCTTCACAAAGTCCAGGTTCGCTGCTTCATGTCCGCTGGCAATCGACTTTGCGTAGGGGTCTGACCCCAAAGCAAAGCTGATTGCCGATCAGGTCGGCAGGCCGAGCTCCGCGCTGATCGGCAGCAGGGCGGCCACGACGTTGCTGATGTGGACGTCGAGATCGACGCCCAGCAGGTCGGCGCCCTCGTAGACGTCGGCGCGGCTGACGCCGGCGGCGAAGGTCAGGGTCCGCAGCTTCTTCTTGACGCTCTTCGGCTCGAGGCCCACGAGGCCGGTCGGGCGGATCAGGCCGCAGGCGTGGACGAACCCGCTCAGCTCGTCGCAGGCGAACAGCGTCTTCTCGAGCTGCGTCTCGGGCACGACGCCCGTGTGCTGGGCGTGCGCGAGGATCGCCCGCCGGAACCAGTCGGGGTAGCCGCGCGCGGCGAGGATCGCCTCGCCGGCCTGCGGATGCTCCTCGAGCGTGGGGTGGATCTCCCAGTCGAAGTCGTGCAGCAGCGCGACGTTGCCCCACGCCTCCTCGTCCTCGCCTGTGGCACGCGCATAGCTGCGGACGGAGGCCTCGACGGCGAGGGCGTGCCGGCGCAGCGCCTCGGACTGGATGAACTCGCAGACGATCGCCCAGGCGGCGTCGCGGTCGTGGACGAGGTCGTGGATGGGGTCGGTGCTCATGGCAGCAAGCGTACAAAGTTCGGCTGGACCTGCGGGGGTGGCCGGTACCATGCAGCGCGTGACGCCCACGACTCCCCGCAATACGCTCGGCGACCTCCTCGTGATCGAGGGCGGCGCGCCGCTGTCCGGTCGCATCCAGGTCGGCGGCAACAAGAACGGCGCGTTGCCGATCATCGCCGCCTGCCTGCTGACCGAGCAGGAGTGCGTGATCGAGAACGTGCCGCGCATCCGCGACGTCGAGGTGATGGCCGAGCTGGTCGGCTCGACCGGTGCCGAGGTCGAGTGGCTGGAGCGCAACACGCTGCGCGTGCGCGCCGTCGGCGACATCAAGCCCGCCATCGATCGCGCGCTCAGCGTGCGCATCCGCGCCTCGATCCTGCTGGCCGGTCCGCTGCTGGCGCGCTGCGGCGAGGTCCTCGTCCCGCCGCCGGGCGGCGACGTCATCGGTCGGCGCCGCATCGACACGCACCTGCACGCCTTCGCCGCGCTCGGCGCCGACGTCGACGTCGATCGCGACTTCATGCTGCGCGCACCCGAGGGGCTCACGGGCACCCGCTTCTTCATGGACGAGCCGTCGGTGACGGCTACGGAGAACGCGGTCATGGCCGCCGTCCTCGCGAAGGGCGACACCACGCTGATCAACGCGGCGTGCGAGCCGCACGTCCAGGACCTCTGCCGCTTTCTCGTGGCGATGGGCGCCGAGATCGACGGCATCGGCTCCAACGTCCTCTGCATCCATGGTCGCGCCAGCCTCGGCGGGGCGCGCCACCGCGTCGGCCCCGACCACATCGAGGTCGCGTCCTTCATCGGCCTCGCCGCCGTCACGCGCGGCGAGCTGATCATCGACGACGTCGAGCCCGAGGATCTGCACCCCGTGCTGCACGGGTTCGAGCGCCTCGGCGTGCGCATCGAGCTCGACGGGCGTACGCTCACCGTCCCCGACGATCAGGACCTGACGATTCGCGACGACTTCGGCGGGCAGGTACCCAAGCTCGAGGACGGTCCGTGGCCGCAGTTCCCGGCCGACCTCACGTCGATTGCCGTTGCCGTCGCCACGCAGGCCAAGGGCACGATCCTGATCTACGAGAAGATGTTCGAGAACCGTCTGGTCTTCACCGACAAGCTGGTCTCAATGGGCGCCCGCATCGTGCTGTGCGACCCGCATCGCGCGATCGTCACCGGCCCGGCGCAGCTCGTCGGCGAGCGCGTCGACAGCCCCGACATCCGCGCGGGCATGGCGATGCTGATCGCGGCGCTGGCGGCCGAGGGCACGACGACGATCGGCAACGTGGGGCAGATCGATCGCGGCTACGAGCGCATCGACGAGCGCCTGCGCGGGCTCGGCGCTCGCATCGAGCGCATCAGCGGCTAGGGCGCTGGCGTGTACTCGGCGACCGCACGCTCCGGCAGCAGTTCGTGGAGCTGCGCCACGCGCGAGAGGAGCTCCGCGTCGAGCTCCTCCGCGAGCGCTGCGTAGGAGGCGTCGTAGGCCGACAGGCCGCGGGCGCACCAGCGCGCGACGTCCTCGAGCTTCGGGTCGATCCGCGTGACGGCGATGGACTCAAGGCGGTGGGCGACGCCGAGGATCTCGCGCTCTGTCATGCCGCGGCGCCGCGCGGCCGCATTGATGACCTCGAGATCGATCAGCGTGGGAGCGATGACGTCGAGCGCTCGATCATCGAGTGCTGCAAGCGCGTTGGCGGCATCTCCATCCTGGGCGGCGGGCATGAGCGCGGGCACCAGCACGGAGGCGTCGACGATGAACGGGCGGCGACTCATGCGGACTTCCGTGGAGCGTGTGCTCGCGCTTGCTCGTCGAGAATCCGATCGAGCTTGGCATCGTGCTCCGCGCGTCCACGGCGGATCTCCTCGACAGCGTCGAACTGCTCCTGCTGCGGGTCGGCATCGAGGAAGATCTGGCGGATCTCTGCAATCGCCTCGCGACTGCGGCGGAGACGGGCATCGAGTTCGGGCTCGAGGGCCTCATCGACCAGCCCTCCGATCCAGGCGCTGCGCGTCATGCCCGCGGCGCTGGCCGCCGCGTCGATGCGCGCGAGCTGTGCTTCATCGAGCGAGAGGAGGACCTTCTTCCGCATGCCCTCACTATATCTGGATATCCGCGTGGACGACCGGTTGCGGGCGGTACGATCGTCCTGCACACGACTGCGATCAGGAGAACGACGTGTCCAAGGAGATCATCCGCACCGAGAACGCGCCCGCCCCGCTGGGTGGCGCGCCGTACAACCAGGCCGTCAAGTCGGGGAATCTCGTCTTCCTGGCCGGCCAGATCCCGATGGACGCCGTCACCGGCGCCCTCGTCGAGGGTGGCGTGACGGAGCAGACGCACAAGTGCTTCGACAACGTCGCCGCGATCCTCGAGGCCGCCGGCTCGGACCTGTCGAAGGTCCTGCGCGCGCAGGTCTACATGATCGACCTCGCCGAGTTCGGCGAGATGAACGCGGTCTACGCCGAGCGCATGGCCGAGCCGTACCCGGCCCGCTCGACGTTCCAGGTCGCGGCGCTGCCCGCGGGCGCGCGCGTCGAGATCGAAGTCGTCGCGGAGGTCTAGCGCAATGGGCGCGCGCGCAGGAGGATCCGACGCGCGCGCCCTGCTGGCCGGCTCGCCCCGTATTCGCGAGGCGGTGCCGCTGATTGCCGAGGCCGCTGAGCCCGGCCAGCGCGTGGCGCTGGTGGGCGGCGTGGTGCGTGATCTGCTGCGCGGCGAGGAGCCGCACGAGGTGGACGTCGTCGTCGAGGGCGACGGCATCGCCTTCGCCCAGCGCCTTGGCGCGTTGACGTCGTCTGAGGTGCGCTCCTACCCGGCGTTCGGCACCGCGACGGTCCGCTCGCGCCCGCCGGTCGATGTCGTGACGGCGCGCACGGAGACGTACGCCGAGCCCGGCGCGTTGCCGGTTGTGGCACCCGCCACGCTCGAGGAGGATCTGCGTCGCCGCGACTTCACCGTCAACGCGATCGCCGCCGTGGTTGCCGGCCCCCACGCCGGCGCGCTGCTCGACCCCTACGACGGCGTCGCCGCGGTCGCCGCGAAGTCCCTCCAGCTGCTTCGCCCCAACGCCTTCGAGGAGGACGCCACGCGGCTCATGCGCGCCGCGCGCTACGCCGTGCGTCTCGCTGCCGCGCCCGACGCGACGCTCCTGCACGCCGCCCGCGCTGCAGCGCACGGCGGCTTCGTCCAGCTGACGGGCCAGACGCGCATGGTCGATGCGCTCGCCCTGGCCTTCGATGAGCAGCATCCGGACGCCGTGATCGGCCTGCT
>CANJXE010000119.1 GCA_947478745.1 Actinomycetota bacterium | reverse complement strand
TCCGATCTCTCGACGTTGACGGCGTCGTCGGGGACGTGGGATTTCGCGACGGAGTATGCGTACGTGTGGCAGTCGTCGGCGGATGGCTTGACGTGGGAGACCGCGCCGGGTGCGGGTGCTGCGACGAGCAGCTACACGATCGCCGCGGCGGATGCGGGTCGGTACGTGCGGGTCCGGGTGACGGGGGCGAATCGGAAGGGTTCGCTCGACAGTGCGAGCGTTGTGTCGGTTCGTGTGCCATCGCCGGCCGCGCCGGTCGTCCCGCCGGTGGTGACGCCGCCGCCGGTGTTCTCGCCGGCGCCGGGCATCACGCTCGGTGAGACGCGGGGCGAGGCGGTGCTGGCTGCCGCGGTGCCGGCGGCGAGCACGGATCTGCTGCGTGGCGCGAATATCTGGGTCAATCCGAGCTCGAAGGTCACGTACGTCGCGAGCACGCTGCCGAAGGGATTGAAGCTCGTCAATGGCAAGCTCGTGGCGACCAAGCCCGGCACGTACAAGGTGCAGATGAAGGTCAAGAGGAAGAACGGCACGATCGTCATCCGCACGATCAAGATCAAGGTCGGCTAGCCCGATCCGACCAGCGGCGCGGCGGGACTACCCGTCGCGCCGCGCGTCGGCTTCGAGGATCGCCTTCGTGGCGGCCTGGCGCTCGACGAACGACTACGTCCGTCGAGCGCGTACCCCGGCGTAGAGGTCCCGTGCAGCTCGACTTCCCGGGCTAGGCGGACATCACAACCGCGCGGATGTCATGTCCGCCTCCAGCAACGCCTTCGTGCGCTCCTGACGAGCTGAAAAGGCCTGCTCGAGGATGCCCTTGGCGATCGGCGTTGCCATGCGACCGAACATCGTGTTCGGCATCTCCCAATCGATCTGATCCGTCAATGTCGTGCCGCCCGTGGGAGAGGGCGCAAAGCGGTGCGAATGCACGAAGTGGACGAAGTTCGGGTTGTCGACCAACTCGTCGACGATCAGCGTGGGCTCTTCGAGTGCCGTCACACGGATCTTCCACGGCTGGGCCGTTGGAATCGGATCTTGGCGAAGCAGCATCTGCACCTCGGCACCAAGGACCAGCGGGAACGTGCCCTCGATTTGCGTCACCTGCTGCGTCGGCGGCGTGATCCGCGGCACGTTGCGCGTGTCGAGATGAAACGCGAAGACGGTCTCCAGCGCCGCGTCGATATCGATGGAACGTTCGAAGAGTGGCATCGGCAGAGTATGGAGCAGCCTTGCGGTGTCCTACTGCGGAGCCGCCGCATCGGCCTCGAGGATGCGCTTCGTGGTCACCTGCCGCTCGACAAACGACTTCTCCATCAGCTTCGCGGCGATGGGCGCGACGAGTCGTCCGGCGGGGCCGCCGGGCAGCGCCCACTCGATGTGGTCGGTCAGCAGCGTGCCGCCGCTCGCCGTGGGGGCGAAGCGGTGCTCGTGGCGGAACTTCGAGAAGGGGCCCTTCAGCAGCTCGTCGACGACGAGGGTGGGCTCGGCCAGCTCGGTCACGCGGACCCGCCAGTTCTGGACGCCCGGCAGGGGCTTCATCTTGACGTTCAGCTCGACCTCGCCGCCGACGACCAGCGGGAAGTCGCCGATGATGGAGACGAACTCCTGACCGTCCGACGCGATGCGCGCGGCGTTGCGCGTGTCGAGGTGGAACTCGTAGACGGACTGGATCGGGGCGTCGATCTCGATGGAGCGCTCAAAGGTGGGCATGCTCGGAGTATCGCCGAGAATCAGCTGGCGGCTGACAGCCGGCGCGCGCGCAAGAGCACCGAGTGGGCGTCGGCGCCCGTCGCCTCGAGGCCGACCCACGAGCCCTCCTGGCGCGGGTCGATGACGGGCTCGCTCCACGTGCGGCGCGCCTCGCGGCGCTCGAAGTCCCAGCCAGCGCCGAGCAGCGTGGGTGCGGCGGCCACGACGCGGTCGCGCGTGGCGGCCCACGCTTGGGCGACATCCTGGCCGAGCGTCTCGGCGCCGAGGTCGGTCAGCGTGGCGGCCGTGCGGGCCATCGCCTCGGCGGCCGTGCCCGCGGCGCCGGTGCCGATCATCAAGAGCAGGGCGTCCTGCGGGCGCAGCAGCGAGGCGGTCGAGTCTGCGATCTCCGCCGCCGCCAGCCACAGGTCGATGGCAGAGCGATCGAGCACGATCGCCTCGGCGGGCAGGTGATTGCGCTGCGCAAGGCGGCGCAGCGCCTCGAGGCCGCGGTCGAAGTCGGGGAGCAGGACGGCGCAGCCGGCCTGGGCGGCGGGCAGCGGGCGCACCCGCAGGCGCAGCCCGTTGGACGACTCGTCGTAGCGGCGTGCGGCGAAGCCGACGCCGGAGCCGGCCAGCGACGACTGGTCCGTGGCGATCGCGGAGACGACGGGCGTGCGCTCGGAGTCCTCGGGCAGCGGGCCGAGCGTCCAGCCGGCGGCGCGCAGCTCCAGCTCGATCGTGCCGATGGCGGCCGTCGGCTGCACGCGGGCCAGCCAGGCCTCGCGCTCGATCGCGATCACGCCGCCGTCGGGCATCGGCGGCGGGGGCGGCACGGTGTTGGGCGTGCCGGCGGGAATACCCGTCGTGCCGGCCCAGGCCAGCGGGTCCCAGGTCACGCCGGCTCTCGCTCGGCGCGCTTGGCCGCGCGTGCGGCTGCCGCGGCGCCCTTCACCGCCAGCTGGCCGCAGGCTGCATCGATGTCGGAGCCCTTGGAGCGGCGCAGCGTGTACGGGATGCGCCGCTTGTCGAGCACGGCCTGGAAGCGCTCGACGCGCTCGGGCGCGGAGGCGTTCAGGCCGGAGCCGGTCGGGTTGTACCAGATGAGATTCACGTGGTGCCCACCGGGCAGGTGCTTGTAGAGCAGGTCGGCGAGGCGGTCGGCCTGCTCGACGCGGTCGTTGACCTGGTCGAGCAGCAGGTACTCGACGTAGACGCGCCGGCGGGTCTCCTCGCGGTAGCGCTCGAGCATGCCCATCAGCTCGGCAATCGGGTAGCGCTTGTTGACGGGCATCAGCTCGGTGCGCAGCACGTCGTCGGGCGCGTGCAGCGAGACCGCGAGCTTGACCTGCATCGGCTCGGCGATCAGCGCCTCGATGCCGGGCAGCCAGCCCGCCGTCGAGATCGCGATCGAGCGGGCGCCGAGGCCGAAGCCGTCGGGGTCGTTGGCCAGGCGGCAGAAGCCGAGCACGTTGTCGAGGTTCTGCAGCGGCTCGCCCATGCCCATCATCACGACGTTGCGGATGCGCGCGTTGCGATCGCGCGCCGTGCGCGCGGCCCACAGCAGTTGCTCGTAGATCTCGCCCTTGGTCAGCGAGCGGCCGAGGCCCATCGTGCCGGTCGCGCAGAACGTGCACTTGAGGGCGCAGCCCGACTGCGAGGAGAGGCACACGGCGTGGCGATCGCCGTGGCGCATCAGGACCGCCTCGGCGGGGAAGCCGTCGTGGGTCGAGAAGCGCGCCTTGACGGTGCCGTCCTGCGAGTACTGCTGCTCCTCGAGCACGAGCTCGCGCACCGGCGCGCGCTCCTCGAGCGCGGTCCGCAGCGCCTTCGGCAGCGTCGAGGCCTCATCCCACGCCGTGATGAAGTCGCGGCTGATCGCCTGGCGGATCTGGTCCGCGCGGTAGTTCGGTGCGCCCTCCTCGGCGAGGACGGCAAGCGCGGCATCGAGATCCATGGACCGAACGCTACCTGTTGGCGGGCACGGGCAGCGCGGACGCCCGGCCGGCGGGTCGGCGCATCACGCGGGCACGACGGCGCGCACCTGCGCACCACCGCTCGGCACGGACGCGATCGTCCACCGCCCGCCCGTCGCCTCGGTCAGGACGGCGCTGCCGAGCCCGGGCCTGCCGTCGCCGAGACCGCCGCCGTTGTCGGTGATCTCGACGATCAGGTCCCCGGCGTCCGCGGCGATCTGCACCGTCGCCTCGGTCGCGGCGCCGTGGATCGACGCGTTGGCGAGGCACTCCTGGATCACGTTGTCGATGCGGGTCATCGCCGCGGCGTCCGGCCGCTCCGCCGGAAGCGTCCACGTGATGGCGATGGCGCCGTCCCAGCGCTCGCTGAT
>CANJXE010000118.1 GCA_947478745.1 Actinomycetota bacterium | reverse complement strand
GCAGGCCGCGATCGCGCGGCTGGCCCGCTGGTGCGTCGGCGGCATGGATGCTGCGTCGGTCGTCGACCACGCCGAGGACGAGGTGCGCGGCCTGCGTCCCGACCTGCCGCTCGCGGTCATCCCCAACGGCATCGACGTCGAGGAGCTTGCCGCCGTCGAGCGCCGGCCCGACCCCGACCACTGCACCTTCGCCTTCACCGGCTGGTTCTTCGGCGACCGCTCGCCGCGCCACCTGCTGCAGGCCGTCGCCGACCTCGTGCGCGACCGGCCCGAGCTGCGCGGCGTGATCCGCCTGCGCTTCATGGGCGGCTTCCCCGATGCCGACCGCCGCCGCGCCATCGACCTCGGCCTCGATGAGCTCGTCGTGATCGAGCCGCCCGCCCCGCACGCCGCCGCGCTGCAGGCGCAGGCCGATGCCGACGTGGCGCTGATCTTCATGCAGGACGGCGGCGGCCAAGGCGAGAAGTTCCTGCCCGGCAAGGTCTGGGAGCTGCTCGCCTGTGGCCGTCCCGTGCTGGCACTGGTGCCGCCCGAGGGCGCCGCCGCGCGCGAGCTGCGGGCCGTTGACGCCGCGGTCGTCGCGCCCGGCGACGTCGCGGGTGCGCGTGCCGCGGTCGAGCGCTACGTCGATGCCTGGCGTGCTGGCGAGCTGCCGGCTCCGGTGCTGCCCGCCGAGGTCCGCACCCGCATCTCGCGCCAGACGCAGGCCGAGGCGCTCGCGGGCCTCATTCGACAGACCGTGCGCGCTACCCCCGCTTGAGGCGGCGCTTGACCGGGCCGACCACGAGGCCGGCGACCTGCACTGCGCCCGGCTTGGGATCGCGGATGCTGAAGACGGGCTCCTCGATGATGCCCGCCAGCGGTCGGATGATGCTGCCGATGCTCTCGCGTCCGCCGAAGCCGGCCTTGAGGTGCGGCACGGCGGCCACCCAGCGGCGACCGTCGGAGCGCGGGGTCGTGGCGACGCGAGCCACCGGCTCGCCGCAGGCGGCGCGATAGCAGAGGCCGACGAGGTCGACGCCGCAGCGGCGGGCGAGCGAGTGCCACTGCCAGCTGCGCAGGTTAATCTCGATCAGGCGGTAGGAGCCATCGCGCGGATCGCGCTTGAACTCGATCTGCGTGATGCCGTCGAAGCCGCTGGCGCGCAGCAGCGCGTCGGCGTACGCGACGGGCTCATCGGCCCAGCGGGCCTCGCCGACGCGGCAGGTGCCGAAGATCGGCGGGCGCTGGACGAGCTTGCGGCCGCAGAACGTGCCGACCGCCTGGCCGCCGTCCATGCTGAACGAGCCGACGGTCCAGAGGGCGTCGTCGCCACCCGGGATGACCTCCTGGAAGATCGCGCGGTCACCCGTCGCCGCGATGCGCTCGTAGCCGTCGACGAGCTCGGCCGGCGTGTTGGCGAGGATCACCTGGACCTTCTCGGCGTGCTTGAACTCGATGCCGATGCTCGGCTTGGCGATCGCCGGGTACGGGATCTGCGCGGCGGCCGCCTCGGCCTCGGCGCGCGTGGTCGGCATGAACGAGCGCGGCACCGGCACGCCGGCGCGCTCGGCCAGCTCGATCTGCGGGATCTTCGCCATCAGCGGCTCGATGATGTCCCAGCCCGAGCCGGGCAGCACGAGCGGCTTGATGCGGTCGGCGTGCTTGGAGACCGCGACGAGGTGCGCGTCGTGGGTGGGGAAGAGGAAGCCGCTGCGGCCGGTCAGGGCGGCGAGCTCGGCGAGGACGTCGATGAAGCCCTCCTCGTCGACGGCGGGGTCGGGCGCGAGCACGGGGGCGACGCCGCGCGACTTGAAGCCGAGCGCGCCCTTGCGGTGATCGACGACGATCACGGGCGCACCGGCATCGCGCAGCGCACGCGCCGAGGCGAGTCCGTTGGTGAAGCCGACGTCGAGGACGATGCCGAGCGGCTTGTCGGGCCGCTCCGCGAGCACGCGGCGGATGCGCTGGGTGGTGGCGGCGTCGATCACCGTCGTAGGGTACCCGGCGCTATGCCGAGGCGGTGCGCCTGGTGGGGCTCCGGCGCTCGACCAGCGAGACCAGAACCATCACGCCGAAGGCGAGCAGGATGCCGAGCAACGTGAAGCCGAGGCGAGCGGCCGTCACGCCGAGGCCACCGACGTCGCCCTCGGCGAAGAGGACCACGGCCGGCGTGAGCAGCGTCGCGTACATCCAGTAGGGGCGGCCTCCGAGCAGCAGGATCCCCGCGCCGTAGACCAGCACGTAGGCGATCGCCATGCGCCACTCCTGTGGCGTGCCCGCGAGCACGACGGCGGCGGCGATGCAGGCGCCGGCCACCGTGCCGATCGCGCGATGGATGCCGCGGCGCAGCGTCCTGCCCGTGGAGGGCTGCGCGACGACGAGCGTCGTGAGGAGGAGCCAGTGCGCCGCGGGCACCCGGTACTCGGTCAGCACCGCCGCCGCCTCCACAAGCAGCAGCAGTCCGAGGCAGATTGCCATCAGGAGCGCGGCGTCCTTCGGCAGCGATGGCACCTTCGGTACCGGCGGCATGCGGCGCAGCAGGTGGGGGGTCACGAAGACCATCGGCAGTCCGCACGCGAGAACGACGAGCGCCGTCACCACACACGCATGCAGGCTGAAGGGGATCTTCTCGCCCTCGAACATCGAGGCGAAGCCCACCTGCGGCGGTGTGATCACGAGGTACGCGCACCAGATCGCGAGCTGCGGCGTCCACCCGATCCACCCGCGCAACCCGGAGAGCCCGACGGCAGCGCCGCACGCGCCGAGCCAGACTGCGCCGGCGATCGGCCAGGGCGCGACGGCGACCGACACCGTCGCGGCCACGGCGGTGACGCCGATGACGAACAGCCCTCCGCGCACGCCCCCGACCAGCGCGACGCCCATCAGCGCCAGGGTCACGCCCGCGATGGCGGCGATGACGTAGTCGGTACCGACGACCAGGTTGGAGAGCACGATCGGGGTCCCGCCTATGAGGAGCACCACCAGCGCGAAGGGCATGACCTTCCGAAGCGGCGGCAAGGCGTGGTGCGAGCTCGAGGCGGGCGACGGCGCTGCCATGCGGCGATGGTAACGGCGCCCGTCCGGCTCGGCTCCGACCGCGAAGATCAGGACGGCGCAACGCAGCGGCGGCGCCCGCGGCATGATGCCGTCAGACCGGAACGATCAGGGGGAAACGATGGGACTCAGCGAAGACCGCGCGGCAATGCGCAGCAGGCTCGGCACGTGGGGCGCATGGATCGGCGCATTGACGGCAGTTCCGGCGGCGCTCGGCCGACCGACCGCCGCCGCCGTCGAGGCAGCCGGGTACACGTGCCTCTGGTACCCCGAGGGCATGGGCGTGCGCGAGTCCTTCTCGAACGGCGCGGTCCTGCTCGGCGCGACCGACAAGATCATGGTCGCCAGCGGCATCACGAACGTCTGGGCCCGTGACGCCCTCGCCTCGGCCAGCGCGTCCCGCACGCTCAACGACTCCTTCGACGACCGCTTCCTGCTCGGCCTCGGCGTCAGCCACCCGCCGCAGGTCGATCCGCGCGGGACGACGTACCTCAAGCCCGTCGCGAAGATGCGCGAGTACCTCGAGCAGATGAACGCGTCCGAGTTCAGCTCGCCGGATATCGGCCAGTCCGCACCCGAGCCGGTGCAGACGATCATCGCGGCGCTGCGCAAGCCGATGCTCGAGGTCGCCCGCGACCTGTCGCTCGGCGCGCATCCGTACCTCGTCCCCGTCGAGCACACGGCTCGCGCCCGCGAGATCATGGGCCCCGATCCGCTCCTGATCCCCGAGCACAAGGTGATCATCGAGACCGACGCCGACAAGGCGCGCGAGCGCGCCCGCGGCGCGATCGGTTGGTACCTCCAGATCGAGAACTACAAGAAGAACCTGATCTGGATGGGCTTCACCGAGGACGACATCGCCAACGGCGGCTCGGATCGCCTGATCGACGCGCTCGTCGCGCACGGCGACGCCGAGACCGTCGTCGCGAAGCTCCGCGAGCATCTCGACGCGGGTGCCGACCAGGTCGCCATCCAGCCGCTCGGCGACGAGTCCGACCCGACCGGCATCACGCAGCTGCAGGAGCTCGCGCCGCT
>CANJXE010000117.1 GCA_947478745.1 Actinomycetota bacterium | reverse complement strand
TGGGACGCCGTGGCCGCGAAGTACGCAGCCGCGCTCTAAGTCGCAGCACGCAGAAGGGCCCCGGTTCCCACTCCTCGCGGAGCAGGGCCGGGGCCCTTCGTCGTTCTCAGTGCGCTACGAGTGGTACAGGTAGAACTTGAGGTTCAGGTTCGGGTTTGTGCCCTGCTCGTCGAACCAGAGCTTGACGGTGTAGGTCTTGCCGTTGGGGCTGAGCGCCGTGCTGCGGAGCACGCCGGAGCCGTAGTTGCCGCCCGACAGCGTCGCGAACGCGTTGGTGATCGTCGACGTGACCTGACCGACGGTGGTCGGCTTGATCGTGACCGTCTGCGTCATGGTCATGTTGCTGACCTGCGCGCGGTTGACCGTGATCGTCGCGCCCATGCCGCCCATCAGTCCGTTGTTGATGGTCTTCGTGAAGGGCTGGTCGCCCAGAAGCGAGCCCTTGATGCTCGTGGTGAACACCTGCGCGGACGCCGTCTTGTTGAGGCCGGCGTAGTCGGACGGATTCGTGGCCGGCATCGTGCTGCTGGCGGCCGAGGCGGAACCGACGCCGACGGCGGCGAGGGCGGCGATTGCGGCGCCAGTGACGACGAGGCGGCGGAGCTTGGGGGTGCGCATGCGTGGATCTCCTTGGTGGACGGTTCCGACGGATTCGCTGAGGTGCCCGTCGTACCTGCCCAGTATGCGCCTTCCCGAGAACGAAAATGGGGCCGCCGCTCACCGAAGTAAACGACGGCCCCGCGTGCCACGAGCTGCCTAGAGGGCGAGCTGCTCGGTGTACCACTTCAGGTTGAGCGAGCCGATCGTGCCCTCCATGCCGGGGAACTTGAGCTTGACCGTGTAGGTCGTGCCGCTCTTGCTCAGCATGGTGCTGGTGATCTGCACGGCGCCGGTCTGGCCGCCGGAGATGGTGGCCATCGCATCGGTCAGGATGAGACCGGTGTCCATCGACTTGACGACGACGGTGACGTAGCCGTTGTCGGCGTTGTCCTGCGTCATCTTGCCGATGGTGACGTTGCCGCCGCCGGTGGTGGTGGCGTTGCCCCACGTGACGGTCTCGGCGGCGTCGGGCTGGAGTGCCGAGCCCGGGATGCCCCAGGCGAAGGCCTTGCCCTGCGACGCCTTCAGGTCGGTCGGGTTCTTGGTCGGCAGCGTCGCCGTGTTGTTGTTGGAGATGAGGTTCATCGCGGCGGTGCCGGCGATGGCCGCGGTGGCGCCGATGGCGAGGACGGCGGTGACGCCGAGGGTTGCCGCGATGCGGCGGGTGGAAAGGATCTTCATGGTGCCTCCTGAGATGGGTGACGGGCGGGATGTACTGCGTTCCCCCACCGCGAAGGTACTCCTGCATCGCCGCACACGTGTGCCTGTCCTCGCGCTGTGCGCTCCACCGCACGCAGCCGGAGTCCGTCGGCGACGAGGGGGCTGTCCTCCCTTCGTTCCGGGCGGAGCCCGTCGGCGATGTACTCTCACCGGATGCATGATCTCTTCACCGCGGACGACCGCGCCAAGGTCAATGCCGCGATGGTCAGCGGCAGCAGCGATCGCTACCAGCAGCTGCTGCTCGCCCAGCCGACGCCGAGCGGCGGTGCGACGTGGGGTGCGCGGATCGGCGGCATCGTCGCCGCGCTGGTCGTCGGCGGCATCCTGGTCGCGCTGCTCGGCGTAATCGGCCTGATCGCGCTCGTCGTCCTCCTCGTCGTCGCGATCTTCCTTGCCGGGCGCATCGCACGCTGGCTGCACGAGCGCGGCCTCAAGTCCACGGCCGAGCGCGAGGTCGTCGGCGGCTACGCCACCGAGCGCGGCTGGACGATGGTGCAGGAGCTTCCGCTCGCCAACACCACGCCGCTCCTGCGCCAGGGCGATCGGCGCGCGACGGGTTGGGGCATCACGGGCTCCCTCGATGCCGCTACGGGCTTCGCCGTCGGCGCCTACGAGTACGAGGTGGACCGCGAGGTCGCATCGACCGACTCCGAGGGCAACACCTCGCACCACACGGAGACGCAGACCTTCCCGTTCACGATCGCGCTGGTGACGGCGCCGCTGCCCGACCTCCAGAAGGTCGCGATCAGCCGCGGCTCCACGGGCGGGCTGTTCTCGAAGCTGAGCGGCGTCTTCAGCGATCTGCGCCCCGTCCCGCTGGAGAGCGCGGCCTTCAACGACGCCTACCGCCTGATGGTTGCCGACGAGGCCGACGAGCTCGCGATCCGCATGCGCTTCACGCCGGCAGTCCTGATGGCGCTGGTCGATCGCGGTGCGGGGGAGTCCCAGATCGAGGCCGAGAGCGGCGTGCTCCTGGTGGCACGAGAGGGCAAGGCCGAGGTCGACGACTTCGGCGAGCTGCTCGACGTGATGGGCGATGCGATCTGGTTCCGCGCACTGCTCACCGACGAGCCCGCCGGTCGCATTCCGGACACCGCGGCGCTGCGCACGCTCCTGCTCGGCGCGAACGCCTGAGGCTACTCGGGTCGCGAGCCGCTGAGGCAGATCACGGCCGCACCGCCGATGATCGCGGCCAGCCCGAGCAATGACAGCGGCGTGGGCCGCTGCCCGAACAGGATCCAGGCGACGATCGTGACGATCGCGATGCCGCTACCGGCCCAGAGGGCATACGCGAGTCCGACGTCCATCCGCTTGACCACCTGCGCCATGCACACGAACGCGACGGCGAATCCCGCGATCACGATCGCGATCGGCAGCGGCTTGGTGAAGCCGTTCGAGTACTTGAGGGCCTGCGTACCGCAGACCTCCGCGCCAATCGCGATCGACAGGAGAAGCCATTGCATGAGTCCGACCGTACTCCGCCGACCGGTCCCACCCCGACCGCTGCGCCGACTGCCCCGGTACGGGTATCCTGCCGCGCAGTAGGGTCGTAGCTCAATTGGTAGAGCACCGGTCTCCAAAACCGGGGGTTGCAGGTTCAAGTCCTGCCGGCCCTGTGGAATAGAGCCAAATCCACAGGGCGGTTCTGGCCAAATGCGTCCAAAGGGATGCGTTTACGGACCAAATTGCTTATGGATTGACGATGGTCCCGAGCTGGCGATGCCCTCGAGTTCGGTCAGACAGACTCGGCGCCAGGCCTCAAAGCCAACCGGTTACTAGGACCGGGGAGTCGTGAGGCAAGCATCAGCCGATCGTCAGTGGAGGTATGAAGGACGGGACGGGAACTTCGACCAAGTCATCCACATACCATGAAGTTTGTGTGGTGGGATTTGCTCCCCCAAGCGCGGTGCACACGCCTGGCCCACCAGCAACCGCAACCTGGCGCACAGAGAAATAGGTTCCGCTCGCCGCGGTGCTTGTGTGCCAATTCGGAGATCGGTAGACCTGTTGCGACCCATCAGCCATTGTTAGTCCAATCAGTCCGTCAAGGGCGCCTGCCGGCCGAGGAGTGTTCGAGGCGCGGAGGACTGGGGGGCCTGAGCAGTCGTTCGACCGGTAGGAGGCATAGTCGCCTGATGCCCATGCTCGCCCCGACCACAAGTCAAGATCCCAGAACGATCCGTCGATACGGGTACGTGCTGAGCCACCACTTGCTGATAAGTATCTGAATTCAATGAAGTCGCCGATGCGGTTTCCGTTGCCGTCGTAGACAAACCTCGGAGAACTTAGTCCTGCGGCTCCAGTTTCGCCCGTGTCGCCTTTTTCGCCTCGTGGACCAATGAGACCTTGCGCGCCAGTTTGGCCCTGCGCGCCAACGGCGCCTCTAGCGCCTTTGTCGCCCTTCGGTCCTCGTGCTCCTTTCGGGCCACCTGGTGCCTTTGCTCGGGTGCTGATATCACCTCGAAGACTCGCGCTGAGGTCAGTTGCTTCGAGGCTGCCATCTTTAACTTGGGTGGAAGTCACGCTGTCGCGTGGGAGGGCGGTGACGGCATATCCCGTTCCCCCAAGCGCAACGAAGAGGGCGAGCGAGGCGACGACGAGCGCGGGGGATGGCATACGCATGGCGTCATTATACGGTCGCCTATGGGGATTGGGATCTCTGGCTTCTGACCTCGGTAAGTTGGTCCTCCTCCCACATACACACCCGTCAGGCCTCAGTCGCGACCGATGTAATAGAGTTGACGAATGAAGATTCACATCCGGTTGTTTTCCAGTGCGGTAGCGGCGATGTGTCTTCTGCTCCCTGTGTCATCTGCGCTGGCTGCCGTTGGCGGTTGGTCGACGACGGGATCGCTCCGCTCGTACGTGGGCTACATGTCGGCATCGATTCTGCCGGGCGACAAGGTCTTGGTCGCCGGAGGGTGGGGGCTCAGTGGCGG
>CANJXE010000116.1 GCA_947478745.1 Actinomycetota bacterium | reverse complement strand
TGGCTGGCCCGAGTACGACGTCGTGCCGCCCGGCATCGACCTCGAGACCTGGCAGCCCGCCGTGCCGCAGCCCGGCAAGGTCATCCGCATCGTCCACGCGCCGTCGCGCCGCCGCTCGAAGGGCACCGACGCCGTGCTCGAGGCGGTCGAGACGCTGAAGGCCGAGGGTGCGCCGATCGAGCTCGACCTCGTCGAGAACACGCCGAACGACCAGGCCCGGCTGCGCTACGCGGCGGCCGACCTCGTGATCGACCAGCTCAACGTGGGCTGGTACGGCCTCTTCTCGATCGAGTCGATGGCCCTCGGCAAGCCGTGCATCGTCCGGCTCGACGCCGAGGCGGCCGCACGGACCGAGGACGCCTTCGGCACGCGCATCCCGCTCGTCAACGCCGACCGCGAGACGCTGACGGAGACGATCCGCGGCCTCGTGCGCGAGCCCGAGCGGCTGACGGAGATCGGCCGCGCCTCGCGCGCCTACGTCGAGCAGGTCCACGGCCACGTCGCCGTGGCCGAGCGGATGCTCGACGTCTATCGCCGCCGCGGACTGGCGTAGGGCAGCGCCGGGAGAGGCGCGGAATTCCTCGCGTCCAACAAGAGTATGTGGACTATGTGGTATGTTCGGGGCATGCCGCAACTGCATCTCTACGTCTCCGACGACGTTGCAGAGCGCATTCGCGAGCAGGCCGAACGCGAATCGCTCACAACGAGTCGCTACCTTGCGAAGCTCGCGGTCGAATCGACCGAGTCCCAGTGGCCCCCCGGGTACTTCGACACCGTCTGCGGCAGCTGCCCCGACTTCCAGGTCCCCGACGATCCGCCGGAACCGCTGATGGAACCGTGGGCGTAACGCGCCTGCTCGACACGTCGACGCTGGTCGACATCCTGCGCGGGCACCCCGTCGTCTCGGAGCGGTTCCGCGCCGCAGTGCGCAAGGAGCTGGCCGTGAGCTCGATCTCGACGGGCGAGCTGATGACCGGTGCCGCACGGGCCCGCAACACCCACGAGGAGCTGTTCTCCGTCGACCTTCTGCTGCGGCCGTTGGCCGAGCTTCCGATCGACGCCCGGACGGCACGCCGCGCCGGGCTCCTCAACGTCATGCTGCATCGGGCCGGCACGCCCATCGGCACGTCCGACCGTCTCATCGCCGCCGCCGCGCTGGAGCACGACGCCATCATCGTCACGTCCGACGTTCGCCACTTCTCGTGCGTGCCCGGCCTGATCGTCGAGGACTGGCGCGCCGCCTAGAGCCTCCGCGACCGGCAACCCGATAGACTCCACGGATGCTCAAGGGCAAGCGATTCTTCCTCACCGGCGGCGCCGGCTTCATCGGCACCACCATCGCGCGGCTGCTCGCCGATGACAACGAGGTCGTGCTCTACGACAACCTCCACAACAACGCGCTGCAGCACACCGACCTCGGTCAGCACCCGAACATCACGCTCGTGCAGGGCGACATCCTCGATCTCGAGCTGTTGCGCGGTGCCGCGGCCAACGCGACGCACATCATCCACATGGCTGCGATCGCAGGCGTGGCGACGGTGCTGAAGAGCCCGGTCCGCACGATGCGCGTCAACCTGATGGGCACCGCCAACGTCGCGGAGGTCGCGCAGGGACTCGGCAGCCAGCTGGAGCGCCTCGTCGACTTCTCGACGAGCGAGGTCTTCGGCCGGCACGCGTACAAGGTCGAGGAGACGCACGAGATGTCCGGCGGCCAGGTCGGCGAGGCCCGCTGGTCGTACGCCGTCTCGAAGCTCGCCGGCGAGTTCTTCCTGCACGCGTACTTCGAGGAGTACGGCGTGCCCGTCTCCGTCGTGCGCCCCTTCAACATCTACGGCCCGAACCAGATCGGCGTCGGCGCGATCCACCACTTCGTGCGCCACGCGATCGCCAACGAGGAGATCACCGTCCACAACGACGGTGCCCAGATCCGCGCCTGGTGCTACATGGACGACATCGCCGATGCCGTGCTCGAGATCCTCGAGAACGACGCCGCGATCGGCCAGTCTTTCAACATCGGCAACCCGCGCAGCGTCTGCACCACCTACGACCTCGCGCTGCGCATCAAGCGCCTGGCCAACTCCGAGTCGCCGATCGTCTTCAAGCCGCTCGAGTACACCGACGTCGAGATCCGCATCCCCGACATCACGCGCTCGCGCGAGGTGCTCAAGTGGGAGCCGAAGGTCGACCTCGACGAGGGCCTGCTGCGCACCATCGAGTGGTATCGCGCGGAGAGCGGCTCCGCCGCGAAGTGACCGCGCCCGCCCTCGTCGTCCTCGGCGCCGGGCTCTCGCAGCGACCGCTGATTCGACGCGCCAGGGAGCGCGGCCTGACGACCTGCGTCGTCGACGGCCGCACCGACCGGCCCGCCGCAGCGGACGCCGACATCTTCGTCCATCAGGACTTCTCCGACGTGCCGGGCACGATCGCGGCGCTGGCGGCCGCGGGCGTCGAGGCGCTCGGCGTGTGCTCGATGGGCTCGGAGCAGGCGGTCGTGCCGGGCGCGCGGCTCGCCGAGGCACTCGGCCTGCCGGGCCTGCCGGTCGCGGCGGCCCTGGCAGCCACCGACAAGGTCGTCCAGCGCGGGCTCTACCGCGACCACGGCGTGCCGTCGGCGGGCTTCGCCCCCGCCCGGTCGCTCGCTGATGCACTGGCCGCGTACGACGTGCTCGGCCCGCGCGTGATCATCAAGCCCACCGATGGTGCGGCCCAGCGCGGCGTCAGCGACGTCCAGTCACGCGACGACGTGGCCGTCGCCGTGGAGCACGCGCTGCGCGAGTCGCGCTCGGGCGAGCTGATCGTCGAGGAGCACCTGTCGGGCCTCGAGTACACCGTCAACGCCTTCGTGCTGGGCGGCGCCTTCCACCCCGTCACCGTCACCCTGCGCGAGCTCGCGCCCGAGCCGGCCGTCGGCATCTGCGTGGCGCACCGCCACCCCTGTGGCCGCTCCGGCCCGGACGTGGCGCTGATCATCGATGTCGTCCGCCAGGCGGCGCTGGCGATCGGCATCGACGCCGCGCCCGTCTACGCGCAGGTGCGCTTCGGCGCCGATGGCCCGCGCATGATCGAGTGCGGCGCGCGCCTGGGCGGCGGCAGCGACGCCCAGCTGGCGCAGCTCGTCGTGGGCGTCGACCTGATGGAGACCGTGCTCGACGCGGCCCTCGGCCTGCTCGACGGCGAGAACCTCGCCCCGCGCAGCACCCCCGAGCCGTACGGCCACTCGCGCTTCGTGATCCCGGCCGCCCCGGGCCGCATCGTCCGTGCCGAGGAGGGAGCAGCTCGCACGCTGCCCGGCGTGCACGACGTCGGCTTCTTCCACCACGCCGGTCAGATTGCACCGCCGCTGTGGTCGGCCTCCGGCCGCCTCGGCGTGCTGCTGATGACCGCGGCCTCCGACGCCGAGCTCGACGAGCGCACGGCGCAGGCGCTCGCCGCCCTGGACGTCATCATCGAGCCGATGGAGCCCACCGCCGCAGCCGCCGCGTGGCACGAGCAGATCGCGCGCGAGCGCGAGGGCCTCGCATGAGCGAGTTCTCGCCCGCCCGCTACGTCGAGCTGCTCGAGGCGATCAAGGCGGGGCGCTACCGCCTGCGCGGCTTCGACGTGACGGGGCCTGCCGAGCAGATGCTGTTCCTGCGCCACGACATCGACCTGTCGCTCGAGGACGCCGTCGCGATGGCCGAGCTCGAGCACGCCCACGGCATCAAGGCGACCTACCTGCTGATGACGCGCAGCATCTTCTACAACCTCGCCTCGCCCGCCGGGCTCGAGGCCGTTGCGCGCCTGCGCGAGCTCGGCCACTGGGTCGGCCACCACGCGCTGCATCCGCACGTCGATCCGGTCGTCGATGTGGGCTTCGACCCCGTGATGGCGTGGCACAACCCCGATCCCGCGTACATGGCCGATGCCGTGCCCGGCTGGGTCAACGTGATGGAGCCGCGCTTCACAGGCGACTTCGCGTGGACCTACCGCTCCGACTCCAACCAGTCCTGGCGCCGTGGCGATCCCGTCGAGGAGCTGGCGGCCGGGCGTTTCCCGTGGCTGCAGCTGCTGATCCACCCCGTGCTCTGGATGGGCGGCACGTCCGGCATGCCCGCGACCGTCGACGCCTTCCTCGACCGCGACCGCGCTCGGCGCCTCGAGCACCTGCGCGAGGACAATCTGGACCTGTGAGCACCGAGCCGCTGACCATCCTCGTGACCGCCGTCGGCTCGCCCGGTTCGGCTGCGCTGCTGCGCGCGCTGAAGCACAACGGCGAGCGTCCGGTGCGCCTCATCGGCACCGACCTGCGCGAGGAG
>CANJXE010000115.1 GCA_947478745.1 Actinomycetota bacterium | reverse complement strand
GCCCGGGCACGTAATCGGCGTGGTGGGCCAGCACGCCCGCGGCCGTCGGCACGACGCGAAGGCGGATCCGGCGCTCACGGCAGGCCTCGAGCGCGATCAGCATCGTCTCGTCGTCCGGCGGGCGGGCCAGGACGACGTCGTGGGGGTGGTGCTCGGAGATCGCGGCGGAGAGATGCTCGACGTCGTCGACGTGGGCGACCATCCGCAGCCCGGCACCGGGCGCGGCGGCGCGCAGGGCGGCCTCGACGCTGCGAGTGGCGTCCGGCTCACCGACCACCAGCACGCGGCGCTCGATGCCGATCAGCGCCGCCGTGGAATCGATCATCCACGTGTACAGGCCGCGCAGGAAGGGGATCAGCAGCGCGGAGAGCACGAAGGTGTACGGGAAGATCAGGTACGTCGTGAAGCGCTCGTTGTTGGTGACGACGGAGAAGATGGCGATCACCACGACGGCGACGAACAGGCCGGCGACGATCTGCGCGCCGCCCGGCCGCATCTCCCGCGGGCGGTAGAGGCCGTTGCGCGCGAAGATCAGCACGGAGACCAGCAGGACGAACGGCAGCCACTCGCGCTCTGCACTCCACAGCTGGTCCCAGTAGACGGGACGGTTGTTGAGCAGCTCGCGCAGGACGAGGCCGGAGTAGATGGCGGCGGTGATGCCGAAGAGGTCGATCGCGAGCAGGACGAGGACGTCGAGCCCGCGCCCGATCAGGTGCCGCAGCCGGCGTGTCGAGACGCCGGTCTCGGACCGGGGGTCTCTGATCGCCCGAGGCGGCGCCGCTGCAGGGGTCTCAGCGGTGTCGCCCGGATCCGGGGAAACGGGAGCGGACACGTCGCTGAGTCTACCGCGCAACGAGACGAGTTCCTACCTGCCGACAGGGGTCTGACGCCGCATCGTTATGCGGGAATCGGTCGGGCGAACGCAGCGTGGCTCAGGCGCCGACGACGCGGCCGGTCAGCTCGGCGCGGCTGGACTGGTCGAGCAGCCGCTGCAGGCCCTCGCGCAGATCGACCGTCGGCCCCCAGCCGAGCAGCTCCTGCGCGCGCGTGATGTCGGGGCGGCGCTGCTGCGGGTCGTTGACCGGCAGCGCCTCGAACACGATCTCGCCCTTCGAGCCGGTCATCTCGACGACCAGCTCGGCCAGCTCGAGCAGCGTGAACTCGCCCGGGTTGCCGATGTTGACGGGCTCGTGCTCCGACGAGAAGAGCAGCGCGAGGATGCCGGTGACGAGATCGTCCACGTAGCAGAAGGACCGCGTCTGGGCACCCGTGCCGAAGACGGTGATCGGCTTGTCCTCGAGCGCCTGGCGCACGAAGGTGGGGATGGCGCGGCCGTCGAAGGCGCGCATGCGCGGACCGTACGTGTTGAAGATGCGGACGATCGCCGTGTCGACGCCCTGCTGGCGGTGGTACGCCATCGTCATCGCCTCGGCGTAGCGCTTGGCCTCGTCGTAGACGCCGCGCGGGCCGATCGGATTGACGTTGCCCCAGTAGGACTCGGGCTGCGGGTGGATCAGCGGATCGCCGTACACCTCGCTGGTCGAGGCGGTCAGGAAGCGCGCGCGCTTGGCCTTCGCGAGCCCGAGGGCGTTGTGCGTGCCGTACGAGCCGACCTTCAGCGTCTGCAGCGGCAGGCGGAGGTAGTCGATCGGGCTGGCGGGCGATGCGAAGTGCAGCACGTAGTCGACGTCGCCGGGGATGTCGATGTACTCGGTGACGTCATGCTGGACGAAGGTGAAGTTCGCGTCGCGCAGGTGCGCGATGTTCGTCAGCGAGCCCGTGTCGAGGTTATCGAGGCACCACACCTTGTGGCCCGCGGCGAGCAGGCGCTCGCAGAGATGGGATCCGAGGAATCCCGCTCCACCCGTGACGACAGTGACTGGCATGCGGACAGGGTACCCCTACGGGGTGCCCGTCGCCTCAGTCTCGATGACGGGACGCAGCGGCCAGAAGACCGTCGACAGGACGGCGAGCAGGATGCCGACGATCAGGCCGAGCACGATCGCGATCAACAGGGAGAACTGCTTCGAGGTCGGCGCGACCTTCGCGCCGCGCGCCGGCGTGATGACGCTGCCGCCCTCGACGTTCTCGATGTAGTCGACTTGGGCCTGGAGATCGGGCAGCTGCTCCTGCAGGAGCGCCTCGGTGTTCGAGTCGTACTGGAGGATGCCGAGCAGCGGCGCGGTGAGCGATGCGCGCTCGGCAGCGCCGAGGCTCGCCTTCTGCAGCTTGTCGAGCTGCGACCTGATGCCGTCGGCATCGGCGGCGAGCCCGTCGATGCGCGTCTGCAGGCTGTCGCGCGCCGCGACGACGGCGGCCTGCTTGGCCGTCGTGTACGTGTTCGACTTGGCGACGATCTGCTCCGCCATCGAGTTCGCGGCAGCTGCGGACTGGGCGGGGGTGAAGGGGCCCTGCACCGTCAGCTGCGCCAGCGGGACGGCGATGCCCTTGACGCCGACGGCGGTGGAGATGAGCGCGACGGAGACGTGGCCCTGCAGCTCGCCGGGCTCGAGGCCAGCCGCCTTCTCGGCGACCTCCTGGTACTGGCGCTGCTTGGCGAGCGCGGTCGCGTAGAGCGGGTTCGACGAGAGCGGGTTGGGCACGAGCGAGCCGTTCGGGCTGATCGGCTGGCCCAGATAGACGGTCGCGGTGCCCTGCGTGAGGTTCTTGTTGGACGTGCGCGAGATCGTGAAGGACGCGACGACGGCGATGACGACGCAGATCGCGACGATCCACCAGCGCTTGAGCACGCGATCGGCGTAGTTGCGCAGGTCGATCTCCTGCTCGGTTCCCTGCGCGTCCGCCACGCCCTCATGGTACGCGACGCCGCTCTGGGAGGACGCCGCCGGTAGGATCGGTCGGATGCCCGCCCCGACGGAAGCCGTGCGATGAGGGTCGTCATCGTGGATCCGCGTGGCGAGACGCGCCCGTACGACGACGCGCTGGCCGCGGCGCTGGCCGCGCGGGGCGACGACGTCGAGCTCGTAACGAGCGCGCCGCGCGTGGCACAGCCGCCCGCGCCCGCCGACGTTGCCGTGCGGCACGCCTTCTACCGGCTGGCCGATCGCGTGCCCGGCGGGGCGCGCAAGGTGGCACGCGGCCTGGAGCACCCCTTCGACCTGCTCTGCTTGGCCCCGTCGCTGCTCCGTCAGCGCCCGGACGCCGTGCACGTCCAGTGGCTGCCGCTGGGGGCGGTCGATCGCGTCTGGTGGCGCGGGGTGGAGGCGCTGCTCGGCGTCCCCGTCACCTACACCGCCCACGACGCGCTGCCGAACAACCCGACGCCCAAGCGCCTGCGCCGGGCGGCGAGGAACGCCTGCGCCTTCGGACGCGTGATCGTCCACTCGGTCCACGGCCGCGACGCGCTCGTCGATCAGCTCGGCGTCGATCCGTCCAAGGTGCACGTGATCCCGCACGGCGCGCTGACCGCGTATCGCGCGGTCGCGCCCGTCGCCCCCGACGTGCCGGCCGGAGCGCCGCTCGTCGCGATGCTCGGGCTGCTGCGTCCGTACAAGGGGCTCGACCTCCTGCTCGACGCCTGGCCCGTGGTCCGCGCGGCGCTGCCCGACGCCCGCCTGCTGGTGGCCGGCCGCGTGCTTGGCGATCCCGACGGAGCGGCGCGTCTCGAGCGCCTGGCCGCCGAGGCGTCGTCCGGCGTGACGGCCGATCTGCGCTTCACCCCGACCGAGGAGTTCGTCGGCGCCCTGCTGCGTGCCGATGTCGTCGTGCTGCCGTACCGCAGGATCGACCAGTCGGGCGTGCTCTTCGCCGCCCTCGCCCTCGGCCGCCCGATCGTGGCGACGCGCGTCGGCGGCTTCGCCGAGGTGGTCGAGCAGCACGGCGCCGGCCTCGTCGTCCCGCCGGACGACCCGGCGGCGCTCGCCGGGGCGCTGATCGAGGTGCTGCGCGATCCCGTGCGCCGCGAGGCGATGGCGGCTGCCAGCCGCGCGGCCGCCGACGGGCCCTTCAGCTGGGATGCGATCGCCGCGGCGACCGAACGGGTCTACGCGAACTAGGTGTTCTGCGTGTGCATCTGCGCCTCTAGACTGTCGCCGTGAAGATCGCGATTGTCGGCACCGGTGCAATGGGATCCGTGTACGCGGCCCTGCTCGGTGACGCGGGCAACGAGGTCTGGGCGATCGACAGCTGGGCAGACCACGTCGCCGCGATCCAGGCCAACGGCCTGCGCCTCGAGGGCGCGAGCGGCGCCCGCACGGTGCAGATGCGCGCCACGACCGATCCGCGCGAGGTCGGCGTCTGCGACCTCGTGATCGTCGCGACGAAGGCCTTCGACATCGAGGCGGCGGCCGAGGCGGTGCGCCCCCTGGT
>CANJXE010000114.1 GCA_947478745.1 Actinomycetota bacterium | reverse complement strand
TCGTCGCGCCGACTCTGGATCGAGGCGATCCTGATCGGCCTGCTCGCTGAGGGCCTCCTCGCCGGCGTGCTGATGCTGCTCGGCAACCCGACCGCGTTCGGGCCGCTGCTGGTGTTCGTGATCGCCGCGGTGCTCGGCTGGCGCTACGGAGCCTTGCGCGGAGCGGTCGCCTCGGTCGTCCCGCTCGGCGCGTTCGTCGTGGCCGAGCTCATCCGCGAGGCGCTCGGTGGCACCGGTGGAGCCGGCGTCTCGGCGACGATCGGCATCGGCGCTGCCGCTGCGCTGATGATCGCGTTCGTGGCCCTGCTCGCCGGCGCGATCCGCTCGCGCTATCGGCCGCAGCGCCCGGCGTAGGCTCGCCGGCGCGGCCGTTCCGCCACGTGACCTGTCTGCCATAGTCCATGCGTGGGCTGGTTCGAAGCGATTCTCCTCGGCATCGTGCAGGGACTCACCGAGTTCCTGCCGATCTCCTCGACGGGGCACGTGCGCGTCGTACCCGCGCTGTTCGGCTGGGAGGACCCGGGCGCGGCCTTCAGCGCCGTCATCCAGCTCGGCACGATGGCCGCCGTGCTCATCTACTTCCGCAAGGACGTCGCGCACATCACCGTGGCCTGGGTGCGCGGGATCTTCAACGCCGAGCTGCGCCGCACGCGCGACAGCATCATGGGCTGGTACATCGCTCTCGGCACCGTGCCCGTGGTCATCTTCGGCTACGCCTTCCGGCACCAGATCACCGGCGGTGCGCGCTCGCTGGCGCTGATCTCCGTCGTGCTCGTCATCGGCGGCGTGATCATGCTCGGCGTCGACCGCGTCGCCACGCGCCAGCGCGACATCACGACCGTCGGTCGGACCGACGCCATCATCATCGGCCTCTGCCAGGCGCTCTCGCTGATCCCCGGCGTGTCGCGCTCGGGTGCCACGATCGTCGGTGGCCTCGTGCTCGGCTTCGATCGCGAGTCGGCCGCGCGCTTCTCGTTCCTGCTGAGCATCCCCGCCGTCGTCCTGAGCGGCCTATTCGAGCTGAAGGACGTCGGGGACGGCAGCAACAACGCGCCGATCGCCGCGACGATCATCGCCACGATCTTCGCCTTCATCTTCGGCTACGCCGCGATCGCCTTCCTGCTGCGCTACCTCGCGCGCCACACGCTGAGGCTCTTCGGCGTCTACCGCATCGTCTTCGGCCTGGCGATTCTCGCGCTCGTCATGACCGACTCGATCAGCTAGGGGCTCCTCCTCAGGCGTTGTGGGTGACGACGAGGAGTGTCGTCGGGTACCTGCGATACCTTCTCGACATGGCTTGGCCGAACATTTCCTCACTGTGGGGTTTACGCTCCACGGCGCGCGGCGACGGCGCCCGCCCCGTCGCCGATCCGGTACCGCCGTTGGCACCCGCACCCGATCCCTCCCCGGACCAGTTGCAGGCCCATAGGACTGGCTCGCCCCTGATGCTGACCGCGCTACAGGCGCACGCCGACCTGGCCACGCTGGCGGACACGTACGGCTCGGATAAGGCGAGCCGCCTCCCCGATGAGGAGACCTGCTACCCGTGGATCGCCCACACCTACGACGCCCTGTACGAGTTCCTGTTCCCGACCGCTCGCGATTCGGTCCAGCGTGTCTTCGAGTGTGGGATCGGGTCTGCGGACGAGAACGTCCTGAGCAACATGGGGCCGAAGGGACAACCCGGCGCCTCCCTGCGGATGTGGCGCGACTTCTTTCCGCGGGCTCAGATCGTGGGAGCCGACATCGACCCCAACATCCTGTTTCAGGAGGAGCGCATCTCCACCTACCTCGTCGACCAGTGCTCGCCGGTCTCCGTCGAGCAACTGTGGGAAGCGGTCGGGCCCGGCCAGTTCGATCTGATGATCGACGACGGGCTGCACACCTCGGACGCCGCCCGATCGCTCTTCGAGGGATCCATCCACCGGCTCGCCCCGACCGGCTGGTACGTCATCGAGGACGTGCTGCTCGAGCAGTTCCCCGATTATGAGGCGTGGCTGGAGGCATGGCCGGGTCCCAAATGGTTCGCAGTGCCCGACGGCGAGCGCTGGGGCCTGATCGCCATCCGTGCCGTCGAACCGGGGTCAGATCAGGGCTTGATGCACAGCTGAGCGGTGTAGTCGATCTCCTCGAGTCTGGGCGGCCGCTCGAGGCCCGCGAAGTAGTCATCAACCGCCGCTCGAGCGCCCGACCAGTGGCCGTAGTCGTCGATGATCAGGACGCCGCCGCGCTCGAGACGCGGATAGAGGTGCACGAGCTCGTGGTACGTGGACTCGTACCAGTCCGTGTCGAGGCGCAGGAGCGCGATGGTCTCGGGTGCGCGGGCGGGCAGCGTCTCCTCCACGGGGCCGGCCACGAACGTGAATTGCGTCGGGTCGTAGCCGGTCGAGAGCACGTTGCTCCGGACCTCGGCAAGCCCGACGGCGAACCAGCCCTCGGACCATTGCTCGAGCGCCGGGAGACCCTGCGGGTCCGCCTCCTCGGCGTTGGGGGCGACCATGCCGGTGAACGTGTCGAAGAGATGGATCTGCCTCCTCGCGTCGAGTCGCTGGAGGACGAGTGCCATCGCCATGACGCTGCCGCCCTTCCACACGCCGCACTCGACGAAGGCGCCGGGCACGCCTCGCGAGACGCAGTGCTCCACCGACCGGTCGAGGGCGGCGACGCGTGCGTCGGAGGTCATGGTGAACTCGCGGACCCGGTCGGCGACCTTCGCGCGGTCTGGGGTCATCCGGCCGGTGGCCAGTCTGGCGCTGCGGCGCAGTCTGTGGAACGGGTCGCTCATGCCGTCGTCCTTCGCTCGGGTCCGGTGCGCGGGCGGGAAGCGCAGTGGCCCCGGCGCAGGAGAATTGTCCCGTGTTGAGGAATTGGAACTCCGTGCTGGTTGCCGCGCATGGCCGGGATCGTACGAGCAACCACCCTCGGTGAGACCCGCGGACGTCGAAGCCCGGCCCCGCCGGGGCCCGCGCAGTAGCATCAATCATGCGCCGCATCATGGGAATCCTCCTGTTCGGCGCCCTTGCTGCCTTGAGCGCCGGGACCGCATCCGGGAGCTCGCGTTCGGATGACCTCACATCGCCGCGCTCCGCCCGTCGGGCTCCGAGTGCCGTCGTCGACCTGACGATCTCCACGAGCGGCGACATCCTGATCCACGAGGCCCTCTGGGAACGGGCCCGTGACTACGGCGGCGGTGCGACGTACAACTTCCGTCCGCTGTTTCGCGAGGTGCGGCCGTACATCGAGGGGGCCGACCTCGCGCTGTGTCATCTCGAGACGCCGCTTCAGCTCGGCACGCCAACCGGATTCCCGGTCTTCCGGACGCCGCCGCAGCTGGCGCGCGCGATCAAGGCGACCGGGTGGGACGTCTGCACCACGGCGTCCAACCACACCCTCGATCAGGGGCAGGCGGGCGTTGACAGCACGATCGCCGCGCTCCGGCACAGCGACGTGCTCCACGCGGGCTCGGCGCGCAACGCGGGGGAGGCGCGGCGCATCGCGATGCTCGAGGCGAAGGGCGTGAAGGTGGCCTTCCTCGGCTACACGCAGGTGATCAACGGTCAGGAGATCCCGCATCCGTGGAGCATGGACTGGGCCAACGCGGACGAGATCATCGCCGACGCCAAGCGCGCCCGACGCCAGGGTGCGCAGGTGGTCATCGTCAACGTGCACTGGGGCATCGAGTTCGCACGCGAGCCGACCGGCGAGCAGATCGACCTCGCCGAGCGGCTGGCGCGATCGCCGGCGATCACTGCGATCGTCGGCGAGCACGCGCATGTCGTCCAGCCGATCCGGCGCGTCGGCGGCAAGCTGATCGTCTTCGGGCAGGGCAACCTGATCGCCAACCAAGGCGACTACGCCGACCTGTCGCCCGACTCGCGCGACGGGATCGTCTCGCTGCTGCGCATCCGCATCGACCGCCACGGGCGCGACCATCTGCGGCGCGTGGACTACGTGCCCGTGTTCATCAGCGAGGACGACTTCGCCGTGCTGCCCGTCGCCCGGATCCTGCGGCAGCACGCCGACGCGGCCGAGCCCATCCAGCTGTCGTGGCAGCGCACGGTCGGCACGATCGGGCGCGGACGCACCTACGGCCCGTGGAGCCGCCCGCTGCCGTAGCGCGCCTGCCGCTGGCGTCACCGCCGCGCGGAGCGTGTGGAGGCAGCGCCCCGTCCACACGGTCCGTGGCGTTGATCAGCCTGCGATCGGCTGCGGCAGCGATGCAGGTGACGTGGCACACGACGTCACCGAGGCCGGGCTCAGTGCTGGCGTGGACGGGCTCGCACAGGCGGACACCGCGAAGAGGTGCAGCGTGCCGTCCGTGCCGAGGGCGTACATGCGGCCCGCATACCCCGGCTCGATCATCCAGGCCGG
>CANJXE010000113.1 GCA_947478745.1 Actinomycetota bacterium | reverse complement strand
CCGGGGATGTTGTCCGACGGGTCGCCGCGCAGGCTGATCAGATCCGTCACCTGGTCCGGGCGCACGCCGTAGCGCTCGACGACGCCAGCGGGGTCGACGTGCTCCACCTCGCTGATGCCGGAGACGGGGCGGACGATCGTGGTTCGCGCCGACGCCAGCTGGTAGGCATCGCGATCGTGGGTGAGCACGAGCGACGTGCCGCCGGCAGCCTCCTCCAGCGCCACCAGCGTGGCGCAGACGTCATCGGCCTCCCACGGCTGCACGATGATCGCCGGGATGCCGAAGGCGCGGATCAGCTCGGGCAGCGCATCGAGCTGATCGACGAGGTCGTCATCCACCTCGCCGACGCGCTGGGCCTGGTACGCCGGCACGAGCGCATGGCGCTCGGACTCCTCGCGACTGTCGATCGCCACCGCGATGGCGCGGGGCTCGAACGCGTCCCACGCGCCCACGAGCATCGAGATCGTGCCCTGCAGCAGTCCGATCGGCCGACCGTCCGGGGCGGTGACGCCGCCGAGGGCGTAGTAGGCGCGATGGGCGAGAGCGTCGCCGTCGACGATGAGCAGGGGCTTGGAGGGCGCCACCCGGCTACGATACCTGTCCGATGGTGCTCGATCCGCGACGCAACCCGAAGCTCGCCAACGCGCTGAGGCTGCTCGCGCCCGGCACCGACCTGCGCCTCGGCATCAACGACATCATCAAGGGCCACCTCGGTGCGCTGCTGGTCATCGCCACGCCCGCCGAGATCGAGCCGCTCTGCTCGGGCGGCCTCGCGCTCAACATCCCGTTCTCCTCCCAGATGCTCTACGAGGTCGCGAAGATGGACGGGGCGATCGTGGTCGACGCCGATCTGTCCACCATCCTGCGCGCCAACGTCCACCTGATGCCCGATGCCCGCATGCCGACCTCGGAGACGGGCACCCGCCATCGCACGGCCGAGCGCGTCGCCCGGCAGACCGAGGCGATCGTCGTCGCCATCTCGCAGGAGCGCGACACCGTCAACGTCTACACCGGCGGCTCCCGCTACCAGCTGGATTCGATCGGCGAGCTGCTGGCCAAGGCCACGCAGGGGCTCGCGACGCTGCAGGGGCATCGAGCGCAGCTCGACAAGGGCGCCGATGAGCTGACCACGCAGGAGCTGCGTGGCGACGTCGCCCTCGACGACGTCCTCAACGTCCTCCAGCGCGCCGAGATGGCTGCGCGGATGATCGGCGAGATCGAGCGCAACGTCACCGAGCTCGGACTGGACGGCCGCCTCGTCGCCATGCAGCTGGTCGAGCTGTCCGAGGGCGTGGAGGAAGAGCGCCTCGCGATCATCTGCGACTACCGCAATCCCGACGCCACGGAGGACAACGCGATGGTCCTCGAGCGGCTCGCGGCACTGCGCTATGGCGAGCTGGTCGAGCTCTCGTGCGTGGCCCGTTCGATGGGCTTCGGCGACCGCGCATCGGTCGAGCTGCGGCCCCGCGGCTACCGTGCGCTGGCCCAGGTGGCGAGCCTCACGGAGGAGGAGACGGAGCGCATCATCACGTCGTTCCCGTCCTACGCGGCGCTGATGCGGGCCACGCTTCGCGAACTGCAGGCAGTCGAGGGGATCTCCTCGACGGACGCAGCGGAGGTCCAGCAGGGACTCCGCCGCCTGCACGATCGCCATCTTCGCGCCGGCGGCTGAAACCTCCCCCATTCGTGGCGGATTGCGGTTATCCTGCTCGTCCCTGTCCGGAGGAGCGCACGTGTTCAAAGTCGGAGATCGGATCGTCTATCCCCAGCACGGCGCTGGCATCATCGACTGCATCGAGACACGGACGGTGCTGGGCGAGGACGTCGAGTACCTGAAGATCCGCATCATCTCCGACGACCTCGTGGTCCGCATTCCCGTCAACCGCGTCGACGAGCTCGGCCTGCGCCGCGTCATGGACGTGAAGGGCGCGAACGCCGTCCTCGCCGTCCTCGCCGAGGACATCACGGAGGACACCGGCTCCTGGAGCCGCCGCTTCCGCATGAACAAGGACAAGATCCGCTCCGGCGACGTCCGCGAGATCGCCGAGGTCATCCGCGATCTCTCGCTGCGTGACGCCGAGCGCCCACTCTCGTCCGGCGAGCGCCAGCTCCTGGCCCAGGCCAAGCGCATTCTCTCCTCCGAGCTCCGCTGGTCGCTCGACAAGGATGAGGACGAGACGAACGCGCACCTCGACAAGCTGCTCTCGGATCTCGCGGAGGCGCGTGCCGAGGCCCGCGCCGCGCGCGCCTAGGTCATCGTGTCCGATGCGGTCGCCGTGTGGGCGGTCGTCGTCGCCGCCGGCTCCGGTGAGCGGCTGGGCGCCGAGCATCCGAAGGCCTTCGTGCGCTTTGGCGACGACCCGCTGATCGCTGCCTCCGTGGCCGCGCTCGACGACCACCCCGCGATCGACGGCATCGTCCTCGTGGTGCCGCAGGGGTGGGAGGAGCGCGCGACGTTCATGGCCGACGACATCGGCGCGGGCAAGGCATCGATCGCCGTGGCCGGCGGGGCGACCCGCTCGGACTCCGTGGCGGCCGGAGTCGCCGAGGTGCCCACCGACGCAGCCATCATCCTCGTGCACGACGCCGCGCGCCCGCTCGTGCCTGCCGACCTGATCGACCGCATCATCGGTGGCTTCGCCGATGGCGCCGATGGCGTCATTCCCGTCCTTCCGATCGACGACACCGTCAAGCGCGTCGATGCCGCCGGGCGCGTCATCGAGACGCTCGACCGCTCGGAGCTGCGCGCCGTGCAGACCCCGCAGGCGTTCCTCGCCGACGTCCTCCGCCGCGCGGTGGCCGCCGCTGATCGCTCGACCGGCACCGACTGCGCGAGCCTGGTGGAGCGGGCCGGTGGCCTGGTGGTGACCGTGGCCGGCGATCCCCGCGCGATCAAGATCACCACGCGCGCCGACCTCGCCCGTGCCGAGGAGCTGCGCGCGTGCTGACCGACCATCACACCCACCTGCGCCCCGACGACGCACCCCTCGACGAGGAGGCGCTGTCGATCGAGACGATCGTCCCGCACGTCGCGGCGGCGATGGATCGTGGCCTGTCGCACGTCGCCATCACGGAGCACATCTACCGCTTCCGCGTCGCCAAGCCCGCGTGGGCGCATCCCTACTGGGACACCCAGACGCAGTGGGATCTCGATGCGTACTGGGATGCGCTCAGCGAGGCCAAGGCGGCGGGCTTTCCGCTGCTGATCGGCATCGAGTGCGACTGGCTGCCCGAGGGGCAGCAGGTCCTCGTCGACGCGCTGCGTGGTCGTCCCTGGGATCTGATCCTCGGCAGCATCCACTGGGTGGATGAGGGCGCGGTCGACTACGACCTCTACTCCGCCTTCGACGTGCTCGATCCCGACGCGCTCTGGCGCGGCTACGTCGACCGCTACACGCGCGCCGCGCTGAGCGGCCAGTTCGACGTCATGACGCACGCCGATCTGCCGAAGTCGTTCGGGCCGCTGCCGTCGCCCGAGACGCTCGACTGGGCCTTCGAGCGCATCGCCGATGCCCTGCAGCAGGCGGGGTGCTGCCTGGAGATCTCGACCGCCGGCATCCGCAAGGCGGCCAAGGAGATCTATCCGGGCCCGTCGCTGCTCGAGCGCGTCTGCGCGCGCGACGTCCCCGTCGTGCTGTCCTCCGATGCTCACGAGCCGGAGACCATCGGCTTCGCCTTCGACCAGGCCGTGCAGGCCGCCCTCGACGCCGGCTACTCCGAGGTCATGGAGATCAAGGGCCGCGACCGTCGGGCGGTGCCCATTGGCTGACCTCCGCGTCGGCACCGCGGTGGACGCCCACCGCCTCGTCGAGGGCCGCCCGCTCGTGCTGGGCGGCGTCACGATCCCCCACGACCGCGGCCTCGAGGGCCACTCCGACGCCGACGTCGTCTGTCACGTGCTGACCGACGCCCTGCTCGGCGCCACCGGCAGCGGCGACATCGGCCGCATGTTCCCGTCCGACGCGCAGTGGAAGGACGCCGCCTCGATCGACCTGCTGCGCCTCGCCTGCGAGCGGATCGCGGCCGACGGGTGGCGCCTGGTCAACGCCGACTGCATGGTCGTGACGATGCAGCCGCGCATCGCACCCCACGTCGACGCCATGCGCGCCAACTGCGCCGCGGCGCTGCAATCGACGGCCGACCGGGTCTCGATCCGCGCCACAGGCACCGACGGGCTCGGCTTCACCGGCCGCGGCGAGGGCATCGCGGCCCAGGCCGTCGTGCTGCTCGAGCGCGACTAGTACCGATCTGGACCCGGGTCTGGGTTGACCGGGTTTGTGCAGATCTGGACCCGGGTCTGGGTTGACCGGGTTTGTGCAGGTTTGGACCCGGGTCCAGATTGACCGGTTTCGTGCAGATTTGGATCCGGGTCCAGATTGATTGGATT
>CANJXE010000112.1 GCA_947478745.1 Actinomycetota bacterium | reverse complement strand
TGACGTCGCCGTGATGCTGCCGTCCGCCAAGCCGTAGATCGTCGGCAGGTAGTAGTCATTCCACGCCGTGCCGATAGCACCCTCACACTGCGACACCGACGACGTCGAGACCTGCAACGAAAGCATGTCCACGCTCGTCTGCAACGCATGAATCTGGTTCGAGATGCAATCGAGCTGATCAGAAATCGCGCTCAACCCCTCGGTCGTCTCCGTGTCACCCGTCGTCGGATCGATCGCGCTGTTGACCTCATCAAGCGCGAAGCCCGTCACGCCCTTTGCCAACTCCGGCACCCCGCCAATCCCCAGCCCCGTGGCATAGAGCGTGATCAGCGCCGACGTCGTCTCAACACTGAAGTCCGCCACCGCCGTCAGATCGCTCTGCGACGAGCCAGGAGTCGCCGGCGGAGCGAACGTCGACGTGCACGGCGCGCCCGCAGCGGCCGCCAGCGTGGTGCTGCTCGACGACTGCCGCGTCGACGGGACACTCTTCGTCGCCTTGGCCGGCTTCTTCTGCTTCGGCTTCATCCGCTGCTTGTACGCCCGGTAGTACTGACGATGCGGCATCTGCAACACGCGCGTGCGCAAACCCTGCACACGCTTACCCGCCCGCGCAGTACGCGCCAGCAGCGAGGAGAACGCGTCGTACCCACCCGCCCGCGTGACCGCACGCAGCAGCTGCTGATCACCGACCACATACGAGTAGAGCCACAGGCCCTGATTGCTATTGGCCCCGGTAAATCCGAGCGATCGACGCACCGACGCAAAATTCTTCGCAAATCCACCCGTGCGCGCCAGCGGCATCTTCGACGCCGCCGTCGTCGACGGATCAATACGGTGCAACGACAGCGACAACTCCGACACGACCGTCGTCAACGTCCCCACAAACGCGCGACCCTGCACACGACCACCCGTCACCGACACCACAAACGGCGCCGTCCGCGACGGCTCACCCGCCACACGCATCAGCGCCTGACCATGACGCGACGTCCGACCCGTGCCCATCGTCTCGCCCGACACCGGGTCCGTCACCGTCACCGTGCCACCCACCACGTATCGGAACGGACCCGTGAAGGCCTGCACCGCGAGGTTCCTCGGCGTACCCGCACGCGCGGCAGCATCCGACGTGTCAGCCAACGCCGAACCGCACACACACAACACCGCAGCCAACGCGACAAGAAGAACGCCCACAAGCCGAAAACGCGCGGCAAGACGCGGCAGAGACGAAGTGATCATCCGCGCATTATCTGCACAAAAACCGTCCGCACACAATCAATCTTCAAGCTGTCCCGCTACCTGCACATGAGGGGACCACGTCCATGTCAGACTTTCGCCGCAAGCCAGGCCCGCACCGAGCTGGGTTTGCTCACGGCCACCAACACGGTCGCGATCCTGCGCGGCGAGGAGCCCCCGAGCCCCGTCGTCCTCGTCAGCGAGTCACGAACGAAGACGGCCCCGGAGCTGCGCTTGCCGATCCGGGGCCGCTGTCGTATCAGGTGCCGCTCGCTCGGATGACACCAACCTTGCTGCCCGCGATGCGGATCTTCGCCCACTGTCCCTCGGCAGCGACAATTCGGCTGAAGTCCGGATGCGCCGCCCCGGTAGCGAGGATCACCCGTCGGGCGTCGTCCGCGAATGCGCGAACCGCTCGGTCGCTGCCGTGCACCAGCTGTGCTCCCGTGGGCACCTCCGACCAGGTCACCGCAGATGCCGCGAAGTGCTGGCGTCACCTGCCTCCTGCTCCAGCGCGGCAGGGCAGCCGCGCGCTACAGGTCGAGGTGCCGGCGGCCGATGCCAATCGGCACGAGCGCCAGCAGCACGAGACCCGCCGCGGCGAGGAACGGCCAGGCAGCTGCGGCCGTACCGGCCTCGCGGATCGCGTGGTCGAGCTCGCCCTCGAGGGCGTTCCAGGCCGCGAGCTCCTGCGGGTCGGTCGGGGCGTTGGCGAAGACCGCGCTGATGTTCGGGATGCGGCCGTTGGCGCTCTGGACGACGCCGCTGAGCTCGCCGCCGAGGCCGATACGCGTCGAGATCGGCAGCGGCGAGTCGAGCAGGAGCCGCATGCCCTGCTGCTGCACCTGCTCCTGCTGCACGCCGAGCTGGTGGGTGAAGATGGGCGTCAGCGCGACGATGCCGATCACGAGGCCGACGTGGCGGGCGGTCAGCGTCCAGCCGCCGTGGACGGCCTGCGGCGAGCGACCGCGCAGCGCGGCGTCCGTCAGGGCCTCGATCGTCAGGCCGATGCCGAAGCCGATCGCGATCTGGCTCGGCAGGGTCCACCACCACTCGGGCTGCGGCAGCAGGGCCAGACCCGCGAGACCCGCGGCCATCAGGATCGCACCGGCCGCGGCGCGGGCGGGCAGAGAGCCGAAGCGCCCGAGCAGCTTCGCGCCGACGATGGCCGCGATCGGCATCACCGTCACGACCAGCGCGGTGGCAATCGGGGTCATCTGCCAGCCCTCGATCAGCAGCAGGACGATCAGGAAGAGCGCGGCCGTGAGGCCCGCGCTGATCAGCACGAGCGCCAGGTTGGCGGCGAGGTGCGGACGGCCGGCCGGCTCGCGCTTGGCGTGCGTCTTGACGCGCAGCGTGGGGATCGCCAGCAGGATCGCGGGCACCTGGATGAAGAAGATCGCCTCCCACGAGATCAGCTGCGTCAGCAGCCCACCGAGCGCCGGGCCGAAGGCGGCGCCGAGCGCGCCGGCAGTCGCCCAGATGACGGCGGCGCGGCGCTCCGACCCTGTCGTGATGGGCAGGATCTCCAGCGCGGCGGTGACGGCGATGGCGCCGCCGATGGCCTGCACGCCGCGGCTGAGGAGCAGCACCTCGAAGGACGGCGCGAGCGCACAGGTGAGCGATGCGGCCGCAAACACGGCCAGACCGAGCATCAAGAGGACGCCGGGAGCACGACGGCGCACGAGGTGCGCGACCGGCACCGCGACGACCGCCAGCACGATGTTGAAGCCCGTCAGCACCCACGAGACCTGGCCGATCGTCAGGCTGAAGCGCGCCAGGATGTCGGGCAGCGCGAGGACGACGATCGAGGAGTCGCTCAGCACCAGCGCGACGGCCAGGGCGAGGCAGATCGTCTGCAGGCGGTTCGTGCCGGGCGCCAGCAAATCGAGGCCACGGGGCAGCGGGTCGGTCGCCAGCCCCTGCTCGCCCTTGGACACGGGCTGCCGTTCGCCGCGACGGGCGGGCAGGTTGTCGGACTCATCCATGCAGCAGAGTGTAGGGGCGAGGCGGCGCCATCCCAATGGTCTGGGTGCTCGCCTTCTTTCTGAGCGGATTCTGAGAACGGCAGCTCAATCGAGCAGCGTGGCGAGCAGCGCAACGAGGCCTTCGGTGCCGTCCACCACGACGTCCGCGGCCTTGATCAGCTCCACGGGCGTCTCGTCGGAGCGCACCGCCACCTTGACGTCCACCACGGCGAAGCCGTCGATGTCGGTGCGGTCGTCGCCGGCGTAGAGCGAGCGGCGGACGTCGCGGCGCTCCCGCAGCAGCTCCTCGATCGCCGAGCCCTTGTCGATCGGCAGGGGCGGGCGCGCCTCGAGCGACATCCGCCCCCAGCGCGAGACGAGGCCCGCGGCCTCGAGCAGGGGGACGGCGCGCAGCTCGAGCAGCGCACGCGCCGCGACCGGGTCGGGTGCCTCGCGGAAGTGGACCGTCAGGCTCGCGCCCTTGTCCTCAACCCAGCCGCCGGCCTCGGCCACGATCGGCTCGATCGCCGCACCGGCGGTGCGCAGATCGCCCAGCCACTCCTCCACCCCGCCCGCCAGCTGCACCGTGCCGTCGATCAGCAGCTCGAGCCCGTGGTTGCCGGCGAAGTGGATGCCCGGCACCGGCACGAGCCGAGCCGCGTCGAGCGCCGAGCGGCCCGACACGCAGCCGACCAGCGCGTAGCGCTCGACCAGCCGGCCCAGCACATCGAGCGTGTCCTGCGGCACCGCGCTGAGGTCGGGATGGGGCACGATCGGCGCGAGCGTGCCGTCGACGTCCAGCAGGATCGCGGAGATCTCCGGCGCCGTGCGGATTCGTGTCAGCGGATCGGCCCCCATCGCTGGATAGGATAGAGGCGTGGACAACGCCAGCACCCTGCCGAAGGTGAGCGTCTACCCGCTCGTCGGGATCGGCATCGTCTCGGGGCTGTTCGCCGCCATGTTCGGCATCGGCGGCGGCGTGGTGATCGTGCCGCTGCTGATCCTGATCACGCGCATGCCGCCGCGCATCGCCGCGGCGACGTCGCTGGCCACGCTGCTCCTGACGTCGATGATCGGCGCCGCGCGCTACGCCGGCAGCGGCCACATCGACTGGCTCGCCGCGCTCGTGATCGGCATCCCGGCCGTGGTCGGCGTGCTGATCGGCATCACCTTCCAGAAGCGGCTGCCCGCCGAC
>CANJXE010000111.1 GCA_947478745.1 Actinomycetota bacterium | reverse complement strand
GGATCACCCCGCACGAGTAGGCTGAAGCCATGACACGGCGCACCGGCGACATCGCCAAATCGATCGAGCTGATGCTGCTGCGGCCCCGGGCCACGTCCGCGGATTGCGAGGCGCTCTGCCGCGTCGGTCTCGAGCACCACGTTGCCGCGATCTGCGTTCCGCCCACCCATGTGCCGACGGCCGCTGCCCTGCTGCGGGGTACCGACGTCAAGCTCGTGGCGCTGATCTCCCACCCGTTCGGGGGGGACCAGCCGGAGATCAAGGCGCGGGCCTGCGCCCGCGCAGTTGCCGATGGCGCGCAGGAGGTCGAGATCGTCGTGGACCTGGCCCAGTTCGCCGGTGGTGATCCCAACCGCGTCCGTGATGAGCTGCGCCTGTGTCGGGCTGCAGCACGCGAGGTCGATTCCGAGACGCTGGTGCGTGGCGTGATCGAGACGGGCGTCTTTGACGACCGAACGCTGCGCCTGCTGGCCCGGGCGGTGGCCGCAGCCGAGGTCGACATGCTCGTCACCTCATCGGGCCTGTCGCCGGAACCCAACGACGCGCTCGATGTGGAGCTGATGCGCGAGGAGGTTGGCGCCGGGCTCGGCGTCAAGGCCGTGCGCGGCGTGCGCGGGCTGGACGAGGTCGCCGTCCTGCTGGCCGCGGGCGCATCGCGCGTCGGCGCGACGTCGATCGACCTGCTGACCGCTGCGGGCTAGGAGAGCGCGGCGGCGAGGCCGCGCACGCCCGTGGTGTTCGACACGCGGATGCGCTCGAGCCGCAGCGGATCCTGCGCAGAGAGGGTGTCGCCGGACTTCGTGGTCGTGGCCAGCACGTAGCCGGCCTTGTGCACGGCATCGACGGACTTCTGGTCGACGGAGCCGGCCGGGTAGCAGAACCACTGCACGGGATGGCCGAGATGGCGCTCGAGCGCGAAGCGCGACTGTCGCAGCGTCTTCATCGCAGCCTCGGGCGACATGTGGGGGATCTCCGTGTGCGAGACCGTGTGCGAGCCGATGTCCCAGCCGCGCTGCTCGAGGATCCGCAGCTGCGACCACGTCAGCCAGGTGGGCGCTGCCGTCTTCTTCGCAGCGATCCGGTCGGTGATCACGTAGGCGGTCCCGCTGTACCCAAACTGGGTCATGATCGGCGCGGCGATGGTGGCGATCCCTCGGTAGCCGTCGTCGAAGGTGAGCATGATCGGCTTGTCCGGCAACGGCTTGCCCTCCTCGAGCGCCTGGAACAGCTCGAGCTGCGAGATCGTGTTGTACCCGTGATCGTGGAGCCAGGCCATCTGCAGCTGAAACTCGCCCGGGTCGACGGTCAGGCCCGTGGTCACGGCGGGCTCGTCGCCGTTGAGCACGGCGATGCGGTGGTACATCAGGATCGGCACCTGCAGCGTGCGCTCCGGCAGCGGGTCCGGCAGCTCCAGCAGCGGTACCTCCTTGACGGGCTTGACGCCCGCGGCGGCGGCTCTCTCAACGGCCTTTCCGCCGGTCGCGGCGTCGGCAGCGGACGGCCCCGCGGCCACGTGCAGGCCGACGGAGGTGCCGACGACGAGGACGGCGAGCAGGATCAGGACGGCGAGCGCGGGACGCATGCAGGGCGAACACTACTCGGCGGGTCGCCTCCACTACAGTGGCCTCGTGATCGATCCGCGGATTCCCGAGTGGCAGGTGCATGCTCGGCGCGTTCTCCATGACGATGTCGTCCGGATCGAGGAGCACGACGTGGAGACGCCGAGCGGCGACCGCTTCGCGTTCCCGATCATCATCTCGCCCGGCTTCGCCAAGGTCGTGCCGCTGCTGCCCAACGGCGATGTCGTCCTCGTGCGGCAGTACCGCTACGCCATCGGCGGCGAGACCCTCGAGGTGCCCGCGGGCACGATCAATCCGGGGGAGGAGCCGATCGCTGCCGCTCTGCGCGAGCTGTCGGAGGAGGCGCTCGTGACCAGCGATCGGATCGAGTTCCTCGGCGAGTTCATGACGAGCCCGGGGCGCATGGACGAGCGCGGCTACGTGTTTCTGGCTCGCGACTGCCGCAGCGATCCGACGGCGGTGCCGGACGAGCCGACGCTGCCGGTCCACCTGCCCCTCGACGAGGCGATCGCGCTGATCGGCGGCGAGCTGCTGGCTGCCACCAGCTCGTTGGCCCTGCTGCTGGCCCAACGTCGTCTCCTCGAGGGAGTGGGGTGATACTTCGGCCATGACCGCCATCACCCCGACCGGCCCCAACGCCGCAGGCGTCCGCTGGGACCTCTCCGCGATCTGCGCCGACGTCGCCTCTGCCCACCTGCTCCTCGACGAGTCGATCGCCGCCGCCGAGGCATTCGACGCCCGCTATCGCGGCCGGGTCGTCGAGCTGGATGCCGCCGGTCTCGGCGAGGCGCTGGCCGAGCTGTCCCGCATCTCGAACGCCCTGCACCGCGTCGGCTCGTACGTCGGCCTGCGCCGCAGCGTGGACGTCAACGACGACGAGGCGCGCGACCTCGAGACCGTGGTGGACCAGGGCATGGTCCGTGCGGAGAACGCGCTGCGCTTCTTCGATCTCGAGTGGATCGCCCTCGACGACGCTCTCGCCCAGACGCTCCTGGAGTCGCCCGAGGTGGCCCGTGATCGGCACCATCTGGCGTCGGAGCGCCGCTTCCGCCCGCACGTCCTGCCCGACGACCAGGAGCGCATGCTGGCCGAGCGCGAGCCGGTGGTCTCGGCCTGGCAGAGCCTCTTCGCCCAGACGGTATCCAACATCCGCGCGCCCTTCGATGACGGCAGCGGCGAGGTGGAGAAGACGGTCGACGAGCTCCTCTCCTACGTGCACACGCCCAAGCGCGAGGTGCGCATGGCCGCGCTCGAGACGCTCTACATCGCGCTCGAGCCGCACGGCGACGTGCTCGCGTCCTGCTACGACAGCATCGTCGCCGACCGGCTGACGATGGACCGGCTGCGCAACTACGACGCGCCGATGGCGTCGCGCCACCTGTCGAACGAGCTCGAGCCCGCGTGGGTCGACGCGATGATGGAGGCGATCGAGTCGCGCTACGGGATGGCCCAGCGCTGGTTCCGCCGCAAGGCCGAGCTGATGGGCGTCGAGCGCCTGCACCTCGCCGATCAGTACGCGCCGCTCGGCGAGGGCAGGTCGATGCCCTACGCGGAGGCGCTCGGCATCGTCGACGACGCGTTCGGTCGCTTCTCGCCCGAGATCACCCGCGTCACGCGCGGCGTCTTCGACGAGCGCCGGGTCGACGCCGAGCCGCGGCAGGGCAAGCGCGGCGGCGCCTTCTGCGCCTCGGTCTCCCAGGACAGCCAGCCGTTCATCATGCTCAACCACACCGACACGCTGCGCGACCTGATGACCGTCGCGCACGAGCTCGGCCACGGCATGCACTTCGCCCTGTCGAGCGAGCGCCAGTCCGCCCTGTCGATGCACGCGCCGCTGGCCCTGTGCGAGGTGCCGAGCACCTTCGCCGAGCTGATCGTGTTCGACCGCATGCTCCAGACCGAGCCGGATGCCGCCACGCGCACGGCGCTGATCCGCCAGGAGCTCGAGTCGGGCTTCGCCACGGTATTTCGCCAGACGATGATGGCCCGCTACGAGCAGGACGCCTACGGCGCGCGCGCTGGCGGCCAGGCGCTCACCAAGGACCGGCTGGCCGAGTTCTGGCTTGCCCGCAACCAGAGCTACTACGGCGATTCGATGGAGCTGCCCGAGGGGTATCGGCGGGGCTGGAGCTACATCCCGCACTTCATCAACACCCGCTTCTACACGTACGCCTACGCCTTCGCGCACCTCGCGAGCCTCACGCTCTTCTCGCTCTATCGCGAGCAGGGCGAGGCGTTCATCGGGCCGTACCTCGACTTCCTCGCCACCGGCGGATCGGCGTCGCCCGGCGACCAGCTCGGCGCCTTCGGCATCGATCTCGCCGACGCCGCCACGTGGTCGAAGGGGCTGGACGAGATGGAGCGGATGCTCGAGCTCGCGCTCGCGGGGTGAGCATGACGTTCGTCGTCGAACGCATCGATTGGACGGAGGGCGAGGCGGCGTACTACGCCGACGACCTGATGGCGATCCGCGCGGGAGCGGAGTCCGATGGCGTGCTCTACCGCGGCGCGGCCATCACGCCGGGGCACGACCGCGTCCGCAGCCCGGCGCGGGCGATCCTCCTGCGGGTTCAGGCCACGGATGGCTCGGTGGCCTGGGGGGATGCGGTCGCGCCGCAGTACGCCGGCGTCGGCGGTCGCGATCTGCCGATCGATCCGAGCCGGCTGGCAGCGCAGGTCGACTGCGCCGCCGCAGCGCTGCAGGCTGCGGGCCCGCTGGACTTCGTCGGCGCGTGCGCCTTGCTCGAGGGACTGACGCTGGAGGAACGTTCGCTGCACACGGGCCTGCGCTACGGGCTCAGCCAGGCGCTGCTGGGCGTCGCCGCCCGCAGCGCAGGCACGACGCCGCTGCGCATCCTG
>CANJXE010000110.1 GCA_947478745.1 Actinomycetota bacterium | reverse complement strand
TCGCAATCAGGGCCTGCCCTTCCTCGACCTGATCCAGGAGGGCACGATCGGCCTGGTCCGCGCGTCGGAGAAGTTCGACTACCGCAAGGGCTACAAGTTCTCGACGTACGCGACGTGGTGGATCCGCCAAGCCGTGGCGCGCGCGCTCGCCGACAAGGGCCGCACGATCCGCATGCCCGTCCACGTGGTGGAGAAGCTCAACAAGGTCGCGCGCATCGAGCGCCGCCTGCTCGCCGAGCTCGGCCGCGACCCCACGATCGAGGAGCTCTCGATCGCGTCCGAGGTCCCGGTTGCCGACATCGAGTACATCCGTCGCTCGGCGCAGGCTCCGATCTCGTTGGAGAAGCCGGTGGGCGAGGAAGACGAGTCGAGCTTCGGCGACTTCATCCAGGACACGGTCAGCCCGCGTCCGGACGAGGCCGCGGAGATCGTGCTGCAGCGCGAGGCGCTGCAGGGCATCCTCGGCATGCTCTCGTACCGCGAGCGTCGCGTGCTCGAGCTGCGCTACGGCCTCGACGGCCACGACCCGCGCACGCTCGACGAGGTCGGCCGCGCCTTCAACGTCACGCGCGAGCGAATCCGCCAGATTGAGAACCAGAGCCTGCGCAAGCTGCAGGCGATGGCCGTGGCTCAGGGGATGAAGGCGGCATAGCCCGCCGCGTCCCGCTGAGGGACGCACGCGCCGCAGGATCCGAGCACGCGTTCGGATCCTGCGGCAGCGTCTCCGCTAGTCGCGGCGCAGGAGCAGCACGGCAGGCAGGCACGCGAGGCTGATCAGCGCCAGCACGAGGTTGGCGTGCTGGACCGCGCTCGCAATCGCGGGCACGCCCGTCTGGATGTCGCTCGCCGCGGATAGCGAGCTCTGGCCGACGCGGCCGACGACGATCGCGCCGGCCGCCGCGATGCCGATGCCGCCGCCGATGCTGCGCGCGAGCGGCACCGACGCCGTGGCCCGGCCCTCGCCGCTCGGGCGCTCGGCCGCGGCGCTGAGCAGCGCGACCGGGCTCTGGATGCCCATCCCGAAGGCGGCGATGACGATGCCGATCGCGATCGTGCCGCCCCCGAGCACCGGGATGCCCATGACGAGGATGCCGCACACGACGATGCTGCCGGCGAGCAGCATCTGGGCCCGGTGGGTGAACGGCAGGCGGGAGCTGAAGAACGAGCCGGAGGCCCAGGCGGCGGTCGTGCCGATCAGGGGCAGCGCCGCGACCAGGATCGGCCAGCCGAGCCCGACCTGCAGCCCCAGCGGGACGAGCCCGTCGGCGCCGGTGAAGGCGATGCCCGCAGTGCCGCAGAGGATGGCGATGCCGCGCCCGGCACGCGTCCGCGGGAAGACGGGCTCCGTGGCGCGCCACTCCGAGAGCAGGAACGCGATCGCGGGGATGATCGCGTAGCGCGGCTCGAGCAGCAGGGTGGCGACCGTGCCGCCCAGGAGCAGCGGACCCAGCGGGTGGATGCGGGCGTGCGGATCGGCTGGCCGGACGGACGGGTCGCGCAGCCCCCGGTAGCCGGCGTAGGCGACGGCACCGGTCATCAGCACGGGCACGAGGAACGCGGCGCGCCACGAGAACAGATCCGTCAGGACCGCGCCGAGGACCGGGCCGGCCAGCGCGGCGAGCGCCCAGACGGAGTTGCTGAGGGCATAGGCCGCCTTCTGCAGGTGCGCGGGAATCCGCTGCACCACGACCGAGAGCGGCACGGCGAGCAGGAAGCCGGCGGCGAAGCCCTGCAGCAGGCGCAGGCCGGCGATCGCCTCCATCGTCGGGGAGAAGGGCGCGCAGACGCCGGCGACTGCGAACAGCACGCAGCCGAACACGAGCGAGTGCCAGGCGCCGTAGCGATCGATGATCGCGCCGCTGATCGGCAGGCCGATCGCGAGGGCGGCCGCGTAGCAGCCGACGACGAGCGCGTAGCGGTCGAGGCCGCTGAGGTCGCGGGCGGCACTCGGCAGCGCGGTCGCGACGAGCAGGACGTCGGAGGCGGCGACGAACGAGGCGCCGCCCGCTGCGATGAGCAGCCAGCGGCGTTCTGGTGCCAGCAGCTCCCGGTAGGCCGGGGACAGCCTCACCAGGGAGGGTGCCCGTGGACCCAGCGTCCGCCGACCATCGTGGCGACGACCTGGATCGCAGCGAGCTCCTCGGGCGGCGTCTCGAACGGGTCGCGATCGAGGACCACGAGATCCGCGAAGTGCCCGGGGGCGAGACGGCCGACGCGCCGGTCGAGACCGACGATCGACGACGGCGTGACGGTCATCGCCGTCAGCGCGGTCGCCACGTCGACCTCGTGGCCGGGCAGGAGCGGCACGGCGACGGCGGCGGCGAGCGTGGCGATCGGATCGAGCGGCGAGATCGGCGCATCGGTGCCGAAGGCGAGCGTGGCCCCGCTCTCGACGAGCGGGCGCCAGGCGTAGGCGCCGCTGCAGCGGGTGCCCCAGGCGGCCTGCGCGGCGGCGCGGTCCTCGGCGGCGTGCACGGGCTGCATGGAGGCGATCACGCCGAGCTCCGCGAAGCGCCCGAGGTCGGCGGGGTGGATCAGCTGCGCGTGCTCGATGCGCGGCGGGCGCCCGTGCGTCTCCGCGAGGTCCGCCCAGTTCGCGCGGGTGCGCTCGAGGGCGTCGAGGGCCGAGCGCACGGCGGCGTCGCCGATCGCGTGCAGGGCGACGGGCAGCCCGAGCGCGGCGGAGCGGCGGATCACCTCGATGAGGTCGTCGGTCGGCAGCAGGTCCATGCCGAGGCCACCGTCGTCGTAGGGCTCCAGCATGTGCGCGGTGCGGGCGCCGACGGTGCCATCGAGGAAGCCCTTGACCGCGGCGATGCGCACGTGCTCGGAGCCGAAGCCGGCGATCATCTCGAGCTGGTCGATCGCATCGAGATGCTCGGCAGACAGCGCGCTGGCGACGCGGAGCGTGACGCGATCCTGCTCGTCGAGCTCCTGCCAGGTGCGGCGCCCGCCGCGGCGCTCGAAGTCGTGGATGCCGGTCAGGCCGAGGCGGTGCGCCTCCTGCTGGCCGAGCGCCACGGCGCGCTGGCGTTCGGCGCGCGTCGGCTCGGGCAGCGGCGTCGCCCAGGCGGCATCCTCGCGGCGGATGGCGTCGCCACCAAGCTGCGCGAGTGCCGCGCCGCCGAGCCAGAGGGCATGGCGGTCGCGGGCCCAGACCGCGGCAGGACGGCCGCCGGTGGCCGCGTCGAGCGCCGCGGCCGGGTCGTTGAGCTCGGCGAGCATCGCCTCGGTCCAGCCGGCGGCGATCAGCCAGGTGCCGTCGGTCCCTGCCGCCCGGTCGGCGGCTGCGCGCTCGGCGATCAGCTCCAGCGCCGCGGCGCCGGTCGGTGCGTCGCGGACATCGACGCGCAGGCGGTCCAGCGCCCAGGATAGGAAGTGCACGTGGGCATCGACGAAGCCGGGGATGATCGTGCGGCCGTCGAGGTTGATGCGCTCGGTCGAGACCGCGGAGGTCTCGCCCTCCCACGCCTCGACGCCGCGGGTGATACGGCCCCGGTCGTCGATCGGCAGCGCGCGGACGCGCGGCAGCGCTGGATCGGCCGTGTGGATGGTGCCGCCCTCGAGGATCACGGGTTGGAGCGTAGCGGCCTCCCGCTACCGTTCGCCCATGCCACTGGTTCCCGCCGAGATCGAGCGTCGTGTTGTCCATTTCCAGCAGGGCCTGCGCGCAGCCGGGATCGACTGCGCCCTGCTCGTCGAGGCGAGCGACCTCGTCTATCTGACGGGTGTGATGGCCGACGCGCACCTGCTGGTGCCGGCCGAGGCCGACCCGGTCCTGCTCGTGCGCCGCAGCCTCGAGCGCGTGCAGGCCGAATCGCCGATCGAGGACGTGCGGCCCTTCCGCTCGTTCAAGGACCTGCCGCCGCTGATCGCAGAGCTCGGTGCGCAGCGCGTGGGGCTGGAGCTCGACGTCCTGCCCGCCGCGCGCTACCTCCGCTACCGCGACCTGCTGCCCGACGTCGAGCTCGTCGATGCGGCTGCGGTGCTCGCCGATGTGCGGTCCGTCAAGAGCACGTGGGAGCTGAAGATGATCGGCCGGGCCGCCGAGCAGGTCGCCGCTGCCTTCGCCGCTGCGCCCGCCCTCGTCGCGGAGCTGCCGACCGACCGCGCGATCCAGATCGAGCTCGAGCACCTCATGCGCAAGGCGGGGCATCAGGGGCCGCTGCGCTTCCGTGGCCTCAACGGCCAGATGTTCTACGGCGCCGTGCTGGGCGGGCCCGACGCCGCGATCGCACCGTGGGCCGACACGCCGCTCGGTGGTCCGGGGCCGAGCGCCGCCGTCGGCAAGGGGCCGGCCGGCTGGGAGCTGCGGGACGGCGATGCCGTGACCGTCGACCTCGTCGGCGGCTGGGAGGGCTATCTCGCCGATGCCACGCGGACGTTCTTCCGCGGCGCTCCCAACTCGCAGCTGGCCGAGGCCCTCGCGGTCTGCGAGTCGATCCTCGCCGCGCTCGAGGAGCTGATGCACCCCGGCGT
>CANJXE010000109.1 GCA_947478745.1 Actinomycetota bacterium | reverse complement strand
TGCGATCCGCGCCGACGACGACGCCGTCGACCTCGCCCCGGGCGAACAGCCCCGCCACCGCGCCGTCCGGCAGCACGCGGTGCGGGATCCCGTCTTCCCCGAGCTCCCACGCAGTGAGACGTGCGCCCTGCAGGAGCGGACGCGTCTCGGGGACCCAGACGAGGGCCAGCCGACCCGCTGCGTGCACGGAGCGGATCACGCCCAGGGCCGTGCCGTAGCCCCCGGTGGCCAGGGCGCCGGCGTTGCAGATCGTGCAGATGCGGGCTCCGGGGCCGAACAGCTCGGCGCCGTAAGCGCCGATCGCCTCGCACCGCCGCACCTCATCCGCGTGGAAGTCGCGCGCGGCCGCGGCCACTGCAGCTCGCGCCCGCACCGGGTCGTCCCACGTCCCTGCTGCCGCAGCGAGGGCGTGACGGACCCCGACGGCGAGGTTGACGGCGGTCGGCCGCGCGGCGGCGATCACCGCCGCAGCCGCCGTGACGCTGCGGCGGAACGCGTCGGGCTGATCCGGTGCGAGGCCGGCGGCCAGCGCCACGCCCATCGCGCCGGCCACGCCGAGTGCGGGTGCCCCGCGGATGGCCAGCACGCAGATGGCGTCCACGAGCTCGGGCACGCTCGTGCAGCGGCGCTCGGTGCGCTGCAACGGCAGCAGCGTCTGATCGAGGATCACGATCGCCCCGGGTTCGAGCCGGATGATCTCGGCGGGAGCCAGGGTCACGTGCGCCGGCCCTACGTCCCCTCGGTCCAGCTCTCGAGGTAGCGCCGCTGGTCGTCGCTGAGCACATCGATCTGGATGCCCATCGCAGCCAGCTTCAGGCGTGCGATCTCCTCGTCGATCTCGGGCGGCACGACGTAGACGCGATTCTCGAGCGTGTCGGCGTTGCGGACCGCGTACTCGGTGGAGAGCGCCTGATTGGCGAAGCTCATGTCCATGACCGACGCCGGATGCCCCTCGGCCGCCGTCAGGTTGACCAGGCGACCGTCGGCGAGCAGGTTGATCGTGCGGCCGTCGGCAAGGGTGAACTGCTCGACGAACGGGCGCGGCATGCTCGACGCCGTCGCGCGCTGACGCAGGGCCGGAATGTCGATCTCCACGTTGAAGTGCCCCGCATTGGCGACGATCGCGCCGTCCTTCATCGTGTCGAAGTGCTCGCCGCGGATGACCGCCTTGTCGCCCGTCGCGGTGCAGAAGATGTCGCCGACCGGCGCAGCCTCGGCCATGGTCGAGACCCGGAAGCCATCCATGGCAGCCTGCAGCGCGCGCAGCGGATCGACCTCGAGCACGACGACGTGCGCGCCCATGCCCCGGGCGCGCTCCGCCAACCCCCGTCCGCACCAGCCGTAGCCGGCGACCACGAAGGTGCGCCCGGCGAGCAGGACGTTCGTCGCCCGGATGATCCCGTCGACGGCGGACTGCCCCGTGCCGTAGCGATTGTCGAAGAGGTGCTTCGTCTGCGCCTCGTTGACGGCGATGACCGGGAAGCCAAGGACGCCATCGGCCTGCATCGCGCGCAGACGGATCACGCCGGTGGTCGTCTCCTCCAGGCCCGCGATGACCGAGTCGAGCAGGTCGCGGCGCGTGGCGTGGATGACGCCGATCACGTCGGCGCCGTCATCCATCGTGATGTGCGGACGATGATCCGCCACCGCGTTGATGTGCCGGTAGTAGGTATCGTCGTCCTCGCCGCAGATCGCGTACACGGCGACGCCGTACTCGGCGACCAGCGCAGCCGCAGCGTCGTCCTGGGTCGACAACGGGTTGGATGCGCACAGCGCAACCTCGGCGCCGCCCGCGCGGAGCGTGCGCATCAGGTTCGCCGTCTCGCTCGTGACGTGCAGACAGGCGCTGATGCGGATGTTCTCGAGCGGCCGCTCAATCGCGAAGCGCTCGCGGATCCCGCGCAGCACCGGCATGTCGCGGTCAGCCCACTCGATGCGACGCACGCCTGCGGCGGCCAGGGACGGATCCTTGATGTCGGAGGCGGTGTCGGCCACCAGCGGAGACTACTCGCTCACGGACGCGGCCTTGAGGCCGGTCAGCCGTGTGATGTCGAGCGCGTCGACGCCCTCGACATCGGCGAGGTGGCAGGACACCACGTCGCCGTGGACGAGCAGCGCGAGCGTGCGCTCCAGCTCGGTCTCCCCCGTGCCACGCCACTCGATCACCGTCGGGACGTCGCCAGCGACGATCGCCGTGATGCGGTCGTGCAGGTCGCGGGGCGCCGGCGGCTCGTCCACGTCGCGCAGGAAGATCGCCGCCGCACGCAGGTCGTGGCGCTGGCAGCCGAGCCAGCCGAGGATCTCGTTGTGGGCCATCTCCGGCATCGCGCCGGCCCAGGCCGCCGCCTTGGCGTTCTCGTTGACCTGATTTTTGAGGCGCACGGCTGCGGCGGCGCGGGCCCCCGAGCCGTAGAAGACGACGGCGTGACCCGCCAGGCGCTCGGCCTCGGCGCGAGCGACGGCCGGGTGTGCGCGCTCCTCGGCAACGACGGCCTCGACCGACGGCACAGCGGCCGCCAGCAGCGCCGCGGCACCCGGGACGGCACCGGCGAGATCGAGCAGGCCCACCAGCGCGCCGAGCAGGAGCCCAAGCGCACCGCGCGGCTGGAAGCCGGGCTCGACGAGCGCGCAGGGCGCGCCGATCGCCTCGGCGTTGGCGGCGAGGGTGCCACCGGCGGTGATCGCCGCGCGCAGCGCCCCGCGATCGCCAGCCTCGTCCCACAGCCAGAGCGTCTCCGCCGTCTGGCCCGAGTATGAGATGCAGACCACGAGCGTGTCCTCGCCGACCCAGGCGGGCAGCGATGTCGTGTCCACGGAGACCACGGGGACGGCGAGCAGCTCGGCGAACAGCGCGGTCAGCAGGCGACCGCCCGCGGCCGAGCCGCCGAGCCCGCAGAGCGCAACGGCCGCAGGGCGACGATCGGCCATGCCGGCGGCATCTCCGGCCGCGAGGCCCGAGCGCAGCTGGCGCGGGAAGTCGAGCGCCTGCTCGAGCATCGTGGCGGGGACGGTCATGCCGGCCTCCGCTCGCCCGTGAGGTGCTCGCCCGCGCTGGCGGCTTGATCCGTTCCGAGCGCGGAGTCGAGGACGTGGGCGCGCTCGCCGACCAGGGCGTTGCGGCCGATCGCGCTGCGCTCGACGTGGGCGTCCGCTGCCACCTGAGCCCCGGCCAGCAGCACGGAACCCTGCACCGTGGCGTTGGGGCCGACGGTGGCGCCCTCGCCGATCACCGTATCGGGACCGACGCGCGCACCGGCACCGACCACGGCCCCGGCGGCGATCAGCACGGGGGCGATCAGAACCGCGTCCGCATCGACCCGCGCGCTGCCGTCCACCAGAATGGCCGCATCGGCTCCGCCGAGACGCGTGTGGACGCGGCCGGCGACGGCGTCGGCATTGGCGGTGAGAAAGCTCTCGAGCGTGCCGATATCCCGCCAGTAGCCATCGGAGTGAACGCAGATGAGGCCGCGGCCGACGAGCTCCGGGAAGATCTCGCGCTCGATCGAGACCATGCGGTCGGCGGGAATCAGATCCAGCACCGACGGATCGAGCACGTAGGCCCCGGCGTTGACCCACCATGGCGCAGGACCGAGGCCGTCGGCATTCGGCGGCTTCTCGACGAAGCGCTCGACGTTGCCCTGCGCGTCGTGGACGACGACGCCGAAGCGCGTGGGGTCGTCGACGGGCGTGAGCCCGATCGAGGCCACGGCACCGGCCGCGTGATGCGCGGCCACGAGGGCACCGAAATCGGCGTCGCCGAGCACATCGCCGTTGAGCGCGAGAAACGGTCCGTCAACGCGGCCCACGGCCGCGAAGCGAATTGCGCCGGCCGTGCCGAGCGGCTCGTCCTCGACGACCACTTCCACTTCGATACCCGCAGGCGCCGAGACCACGGCCGCGCGCAGGCGGTCGGGCAGGTAGCCGCAGGACAGGATCACCTTGGTGACGCCTGCGGCGGCGAGACGGTCGAGCAGCAGCGATACGAACGGCACGCCGCCGATCGGCAGCACGGGCTTGGGCTCATCGAGCGTGAGCGGGCGCAGGCGGGTGCCCTCGCCGCCGACCAGGACGACCGCGATCATGCCTGGTGCAGCTCGCGTTCCGGGTCGCGCTCGGCACGACCGATGGGGACGTACCTGAAGCCCGCCGCGGCGGCCTCCGACGGATCCAGCAGGTTGCGTCCGTCGACGATCAGCGGCTGGCGCATCGCAGCGCGGGCGTCGGTGTCGAGCACCGCGCGGAACTCCGGCCACTCCGTGACGATCACGACGGCATCGGCGTCGGTGATCGCCTCCAACATCGAACCGGCGAGCTCGACGCTGGCGGGCAGCAGACCACGGGCGCGCTCGGCTGCGACGGGGTCGAAGGCGCAGACGCTCGCGCCCTCGGCGATCAGACGCGCGGCGAGCACGATGCTCGAGGCCTCGCGCATGTCATCGGTATGCGGCTTGAAGGCGAGGCCGAGCAGCGCGACCCGGCGACCGCGCAGCGTGCCCAGGTGGTCCTTG
>CANJXE010000108.1 GCA_947478745.1 Actinomycetota bacterium | reverse complement strand
GGCTTCACTGCGCCCGCCCGTGGGATGCTGTACCCTCGTCGCATGCGTCGTCTAACGTTACTTGCTGTGGTGCTCGTGGCGCTCGTGTTCGTCGCGGTCGGGGGCGGCGTTGCGAGTGCGGCCGTGCCGAGGGACGGCACCTCAAGGACGATCATGGTGGGCACGCCGGATCCGGCGACCGGGACCGTCACGGGACTCAACTGCCCCTCGTCTGCGAGTCCGCTGACCTACGCCTTGACGCCCGGCGCGCCCGCCAACGGGTCGGTCAACGTGAGCGCCGACGGCGCCTTCACCTACACGCCCACCGCAACGGCTCGGCACGCGGCCGCCGCAACGAGCGCCCCGCGCAGCGCGCAGAGAGACTCGTTCACGGTGACGGCCACCGACCCGCAGGGCGTCGTGATGCCGATCCGCGTGAGCGTGCCGATCTCCCCGACCAACAGTCATCCCAGGATCAAAGCGGCGAAGATACGGTCCGTCTCGCCGAAGACCGGCAAGGTGACCGGGATCCTCACGGGGACGGACGCCGACGGGGATCCGCTCAGGTTCACGCTGCCCAAGAAGACCGCTCCCAGCGGCGCGTCGCTGACCATTGATGCAAACTCCGGTGCCTTCACCTACACGCCTACCGCTGCGGCTCGCCAGGCGACTGCGGCGAATTCGTCCACGGGCGCTGTGAACTCCGAGACGTTCGGGGTGACAGTGGCCGATGGATACGGCGGCGTCGTGGTGGTCCCCGTGAGGGTGCCGATCCGCTGAGCGCCCGACGGTGGGCCGCGGACTTCTGCGGCGCCCAGCTCAAGGGGGCGTGGTTCGGTCCGCTGCCCTTCGCGGAGCCGCCTGCGGTGCGCGGCGGCAGCACGCCGTCGTGTGCTTCCGACTGTCAGAGCGCCGATAACGCCGACGCGAACCTCTCCCGGGTCAGTCCCCGCGGCGCGGACCTCGCCTATGCAGACCTTTCCGGCGCGAAGCTGGTTGGGATGTCCTCTGTCTGGGCGTACCTCGGCAATGTGAATTTCACCAACGCGATCATGAAGAGCGCGGACCTCAGCAACGCCGACCCCGGAAAGGCGACCCTCTCTGGCGCCATCTGATCCGACACCACCTGCCCCCACGATACGGTCACCAGCATCGGCTGCTAGCGGTAGGTTCCAAGCAGGCCTTTCAGGCGTGGGATCGGTGTCTGTCTACCGAGGCTGCCGTGGGGTCGGTGGTGATCGTAGTGGTGGATCTGGGCTGGTAGTGAACTGAGACGCACGGGGCTTCGCTCCTAGTGGTTTGCGAGGCTCGGCTGCGTGCCACGCAAACCACTAGGAGCAACTCCAGAGCGGCTCACTAGTTGTGCAGAAACGGGCAACCGATCTTCGCCACCCTAACCGCCAGCTTGGTGTTCCTTCCACAAACCTCAGCTGATGCCAACATGCTCCCTCCTTGCCCACTCTGCAGTGCCGGAACCCGTGAGCGAGGCGTAGGTGCAAGCTCCTCGGGTTGGATTCGAACCAACAACCCTCCGATTAACAGTCGGATGCTCTGCCGTTGAGCTACCGAGGAATGCGGCGGAAGCATACCCCCAACGTGCGGGCGGGTGGCGCGTTAGCGGCCGGGGACGTTCATGGAGCGCAGCTCCACGCGGAGGGCCTCGGTGCTGCGCTGCAGCTCGGCCAGCCGGCGCATGTCCTCGCCGCTCGCGGAGGTCTCCTCCACCTTCACCCGTAGCGGCCCGATCTCGTCGTCGGCGGCGCGCAACTGCACCTGCAGGACGAGTTCGCGCAGTGCCACGCGCCCCGCGTCGTCGTCGGGGATGATGCCGGCCGCGGGGTCCCAGCGGCCGACCAGGGCGTAGAGCTCGGCGACGATCTCCTCCGAGCCGGGCGGCGTCTCCGGGGCGCCGCCGGCGAGGCGCTCGCGCACCCAGGGAACCAGCGCCTGATGCGCCGGCTCGCGCAGGGACGGCGCGGTCTCCTCGAGGGCGTCGAGCCCGTCGAAGGGCAGGGCGAGGCAGCCGGCCAAGAGCTCGCGCTCGACCCGCGTGCGCTGGTCGAGGCGCTTGCGGGCGCGGTTGAGTGCGCCGTCCTGCGCGACCGGCTGGCCGATCCGGGCACCGCGGGTGAGGCGCGCCTCGAGCTCGGCGTCGAGGCGCAGCGCGTCGGAGACCCGCCGCACCTGTGCGGCGCGGTCCGGCGTGGGCGGTGCGTCCGTCAGGATCGTCCGCAGCTGGCTGTAGACGGCGTCGATCCCGTCGGTGTCGCGACGGGAGAGCGCGCGACCGACGAGGAAGGCGAGCACGGAGACCGCGCCGGCGAAGGCCTGCTCGACCGCGTCCTTGCCGCGCTCGGCGATCTCGGCGGGGTCCTGCCCCGCCGGCAGAGGGACGATCTTGACCTCGAAGCCCTTCTGCTCGGCCAGGCGCATGCCGCGCAGGGCGGCGTCCTGCCCGGCCTGGTCCGCGTCGAACGCCAGCACCAGCGTCGTGCAGAGGCGCCGCAATTCGGTCAGCTGCTCCTCGGTCAGGCTCGTACCCATCGAGGCGACGGCCTCCTCCACGCCCACGGCGTGCAGCGCGATCACGTCGGTGTAGCCCTCGACGATCACGGCGCGCCCACTCTTGGCGATCGGGGCGCGCGCATGGTGCAGGCCGTAGAGCAGCTTGCCCTTGTGGAAGAAGGGACCCTCCGGCGAGTTGATGTACTTCGGGCCCTCGCTGCCGGGCATCACGCGACCGGCGAAGCCGCGGACACGACCACGGCCGTCGAACAGCGGGAACACGATGCGGCCGCGCAGGCGATCGATCGGTCCGTTGCGGCCCTCGCTGGCGACGCCCGAGGCCACCAGCTCCTCGTTGGTGTAGCCCTTGCCCTTGGCGCCCTGCACGACGCGCTCCCAGGCGTCGGGGGCGAAGCCCAGGCGCCAGCGCGCGATCAGCTCGGGGCCCAGGTTGCGCTCGACGAGGTAGGCGCGGGCGGCCTCGGCCTCGGGGCTGTCTTTGAGCACGCGCTCGTAGTAGGCGCAGGTCTCCTCGAGCAGGCGCTCGACGCGCTTCTCGCGCTCGATCTCGCGGGCCTCGTTCGGCGACAGCTCCTCGTACTCGATCGGCACGCCGTAGCGCTCGGCGAGGCGCTCGACGGCCTCGGGGAAGTCGCAGGCCTCGAGCTCCATCACGAACTTGAAGACGTCGCCGCTGACCCCGCAGCCGAAGCAGTGGTACAGCTTCTGCGCCGGCTCGATCGAGAAGCTCGCAGTCTTCTCGTCGTGGAACGGGCAGCGGGCCATGGCGCGGATGCCCTGCAGCCGCACCTGCCCGGTGCGAGCGGAGACGAGCTCGACGAGGTCGGCCCGCTCGCGCACCTTCTCGACGGTGGCGCGGTTGATGCGGCCGGCCATCGCCTAGAACCGCCAGGCGCTGGGCTCGAAGCGGTCGCGATAGGCGCGCAGCGCATAGCGATCAGTCATGCCGGCGACGTGGTCGACCACACGGGTCTCGAACGGATCGTCCGAGCTCGGGACCTCCTCGGGATGCTCGAGGAACCAGGCGAACAGCGACTGCACGACGTTGCGGATGCGCGCGCGCTCCGTCTCCGTGGCGGGCCGCATGTAGACCTCGTCGAACATGAAGCCGCGCAGCTCCAGGAGCGCTTCGGCGTAGGGCTCGGTCTGGCGGATGTCCTCGATGCGCGCGGACTCCTCCACGAGGTCGTGGACCAGCGCATCGATGCGACGGGCGGCCGTGGAGCCCAGGAGCGCCACGGGGCCGCTGGGCAGGCGCGCGGGATCGAGCACCCCGGCGCGCACGGCGTCATCGATGTCGTGGTTGATGTACCCGAAGCGGTCGACGAGCTTGACGATGCGCGCCTCGGGCGTCCGCGGCACGACCGGGCCGGTGTGGTTGAGGATGCCGTCGCGCACCTCGTCGGTGAGGTTGAGCCCGCGGCCGCCGCGCTCGAGATGCTCGACCATCCGCAGCGAGTGCTCGTTGTGGTGGAAGCGGCGCCCCGTGCGCTCCTCGAGCGCGTCGGACAGCGCAACCTCGCCGGTGTGGCCGAAGGGCGGGTGGCCCAGATCGTGGCCAAGGGCAATCGCCTCGGTCAGGTCCTCGTTGAGACCCAGCGCACGGGCCACGGCACGCGCGATGCCCGTCACCTCGAGGGTGTGCGTCAGGCGCGTGCGGAAGTGATCGCCCTCGGGCGCGATGAAGACCTGCGTCTTGTGCTTGAGGCGGCGAAAGGCCTTGGAGTGGACGATGCGGTCGCGGTCGCGCTGGAACGGCGTGCGCAGCCGGCAGGCGTCCTCGACCTGCGCCCGGCCGCGCGAATCGATGGTGCGCGTCGCCCACGGCACCAGACGGGCGTCCTCCTCCCGCAGCATTCGCTCGAGGAAGCCGTCGGCCACGGGGCCGGACAGCGCCTCGTCACGCTCGGCAGGAAGGTCGCTCACACGTCGAAGCCTAGTCAACACCGATACGTCGGGCAGCGGAGCCCGCCGCTTACGTCCTCGATCGGGCCGGGATGCGGCCTCTGACTCAGATCAGGACGGGAACGGTGCCGCCGTCAATGCCCCAGGCGGAACCGGTCACGTACGACGAGCGCGCGCTGCACAGGAGCGCGATCACGTCGGCGATCTCCTCCGGCTCGGCCATGCGCCCGATC
>CANJXE010000107.1 GCA_947478745.1 Actinomycetota bacterium | reverse complement strand
TCAACAACGGGATCCTCGTGACCCCGTTCCACAACATGTGCCTCGTCTGCCCGGCCACGACGGCCGCCGACGTCGACCGCCTGCTCGCGGTCCTCGACGCGGCCGTGGCGGAGCTCCGCGGCGCCTGATGAAACAAAGGGGCCAGACCCCTCTGTTTCACGACAGGCGCGAAGTTGCTCCCATGGACCACTGATGAAACAGAGGGGTCTGGCCCCTTTGTTTCACGACAGGCGCGAAGTTGCTCCCATGGACCACTGGTGAAACAGAGGGGTCTGGCCCCTTTGTTTCATCAGCTGAGGTCGGGTGCGACCTCAGCGATCGTGTTGTCAATCAACTCGCGACGACCGTGCTCCGTCTCGCGACGCAGAACCCCGTTCTCATCGACCCGGTACTGCGCCACCTCCATCAGCGGCGGCGAGTACGAGTGGATCGTGATGGCCGGCGTGCCCTCGAGGTGGGCCACCGAGTGGATGTAGCCGGCCGGTCCCTCGCGAGTGTCGCCGTTTCGCACCTCGACGTCGAAGGAGCCGCTCGGCAGGCGCATCTGCTTCTCCGTGACCGCGCCCTCGACGCCGACGAGGCCGACTCCGGAGATCGCGTGGTCGTGGAAGCCGGTGCCCTGCCCCGGCATCCACATGATCATCCAGCTGTCGACGCGATCGTCCTCGTAGAGGAGCCGGTAGCGGCGGCGATCAGGATCGGCGACCACGAGCGAGCGCCAGAGCTCATCACGGGCGGCGATCTCGGCGGAGAGCCGCACGAGTTGCTCGGTCGTCAGCGGTCCGTCGCCAGCCGGAATCAGCTCGCGGATCGCCGCGAGCAGTTCGGCGGGCGGCGAGACGACCTCCGTCCAGTCTTGTGGTTTGAGGGTGTCCGTGGAAGCCATGTTCCACCCCTTTCGCGAGGGCGCCGTCGGGGGATGACGCTCTTCAAAAGCATACCTTCCTACGCTGACCGAATACACTCCGGCGCATGACGGATGTCCGGATGATCGATGTGGGTGACAAGCCCATCACCCGCCGCCGCGCCCTGGCGCGCGCCGAGGTCCACATGAACGACGTGGCGCTCGCCAAGATCGAGGAGGGGACGGTCGCCAAGGGCGACGTCCTCGCCACGGCCCGCGTGGCGGGCATCGCCGCGGCCAAGCGCACGCCCGACCTGCTGCCGCTCTGCCACCCGTTGCTGCTCGACTACGTGCGCGTCGATCTCGTGGTCGATCGCGCCGCCGGGTGCGTCCGCATCGAGGCCGAGTGCGCCGTCGAGGGACGCACGGGCGTGGAGATGGAGGCGCTCGTCTCGGCCAGCGCCACGGCTCTCTGCGTGCACGACATGCTCAAGTCGACCGACCCCACGATCTCCATCGACGGCATCGCGCTGTGGGAGAAGGACGGCGGCAAGAGCGGCGCCTGGCGTCGCCCGGAGGCGTGATGCGCGCCTGCGTTCTGACGGTCTCCGACGGCGTCTTCCACGGGGCGCGCGAGGACGGCTCGGGCGAGGTGCTGGCGGGTAAGGCGGCGATGACGGGCTTCGATATCGCCGAGCGCGTCGTCGTGCCGGACGAGGCCGAGCAGATCGCCGCGCAGGTGTCCGCATGGGCTGACGCCGATGACGCCCCGGAGCTGATCCTGGTGACGGGCGGCACGGGCTTCGCCCCGCGCGATGTCACGCCCGAGGCGCTCGGCCCGGTCTACGACCGGCGGACGCCGGGGATCGACGAGGCGATGCGCGCGTTCTCGATGCAGGTCAAACCGCACGGCATGCTCAGCCGCGGGGTCTCGGGGATCCGCGGCGGCACGCTGGTGCTGTCCTTCCCCGGCAGCCCGAAGGCCTGCGGGGAGCTCTTCGACGTCGTCGCCCCGGTGCTCAACCACGCGCTCGAGCTGCTGCGCTCGGCACCGACCGAGCACCTCTAGCCGCTAGCCGCGACGCGGCGTCCAGCGGAAGCGCCACGAGGCGATGATCAGCCCGATTGCCCCCCAGACGGCGACCAGCCCGAGCGACGTCCACGGCGTGGAGGTGGTCGGGACGTAGGGCCAGCTGAGCACCTTCACGAGCGGCGCCACGGGCAGCACGGAGGCGACGTTGCCGAGCCATGTCGGCAGCGAGTCGACGGGCACGAACACGCCGGAGATGAAGTACAGCGGCAGCACGACCACGTTGGCGAGCGGCGGCGCGGCCTCGGTCGACGGGGTGATCGCGGCGAGCATCATGCCCAGGCACGAGAACGCCGCGGCGCCGATCAGCACGCCGCCGATCAGCCAGGGCAGGTGCGACAGCTCGACGCGCACGCCGTAGGCGAGGCGACCGAGGACCAGCATCACCAGCACCATGAAGAGCCCGATCACGAGCGACGTGACGACCTGGCCGGCGATCAGGATCCAGGCCGGGGCGGGGGTGCCGCGCACGCGCTTGAAGGTGCCGGTCTCGCGGCGGTTGACGACGGTGATCGCCAGCGCCACGAAGCTCGCGGAGATGATGCCCATCGTCATGAAGGCGGGCACCTGCAGCGTGGACTGCTGGACCGTCTGCCCGCCGCTCAGCGTGACCGACTGGCCGCCGAAGATCGCCTCGAAGAGGACGAGGAAGATGACCGGCAGGAAGACGGTGAAGAACAGCGTCTCGGGACGGCGCGAGAACGCCAGCAGGTCGGCGCGGACCTGCTCGCGGAGCATGCTCACGCCGCATCCCCCGCGTGGTCGCCGGCGATCGCGAGGAACACGTCTTCGAGCGTCGGGCGCTCGACCGTCAGGCCCTCGAGCTCGAGGCCGCGGCCCTCGGCCCACGTGCAGAGCGCCGCGAGGTCGGCGGTCGGGGCGGTCGTCTCGACGTGCACCTCGCCGGCGCGCTGCGTCGGTGCCTTCGAGAGCGTGGGCAGCTCCGTGAGCGTGGTGCCGGCGGGCAGGGCGAAGGTGATCTCGACGTCGCCGCGCAGCGCCTGCAGCTCGGCGGGCGTGCCCAGCGCGGCGATGCGGCCATCGCGCATGACGGCGACGCGGTCGGCCAGCACCTGCGCCTCGTCCATGTAGTGCGTGGTCAGGAAGACGGTGGTGCCGAGGTCGCGCAGGCCGCTGATGACGTCCCAGAACTGCCGGCGCGCATCGGGATCGAAGCCCGTCGTCGGCTCGTCCAGGAAGACGAGCTCGGGATTGCCGATCAGCGCCACGCCCACGTCGAGGCGGCGCTGCTGGCCGCCCGACAGCCGGCCGGCGCGCTGGTCGGTCTGCTCCTCGAGGCCGACGAGGCCGATCACCTCGGCGACGGGGCGGGGGTGGGGGAAGTACGAGGCGTAGAGCCGCAGCGTCTCGCGCACGGTCAGCGCGCCGAGCGGGCGGCTCTCCTGCAGGACGATGCCGAGCTTCGCGCGCCACTCGGCGCCGGCGGTGGCCGGATCCTCGCCGAGCACCAGCACCTCGCCGGCATCGCGCTGGCGGTAGCCCTCGAGGATCTCGGTGGTCGTCGTCTTGCCCGCGCCGTTGCGGCCGAGGAACGCAAGCACCTCGCCGGGGTGCACCTCGAGGTCGAGGCCGTCGACCACGGCGTGATCGCCGTAGCGCTTGACGAGGCCGGTGACGGAGATGGCGGGAGGCACGTCGGGCATCCTACCGCCGCGCCGGAGCGCCGCGGAGCGCGAAGATCCCGGTGATGGAGTCCGCCGCACGCCCGAGTCTGCCGCGCCGCCTCGCGAATCTCGTGCGCCTTGAGCATTCGCTGTTCGCGCTGCCCTACGCGCTGGTCGGCGCGCTGCTGGCGGCCGACGGCCTGCCGCCGCTGCTCGAGCTGCTCTGGGTCGGCATCGCGATGGTCGCGGCGCGCACGCTGGCGATGGGCCTGAACCGGCTGATCGACGCCGAAGTCGATGCTCGCAACCCGCGGACCGCCAAGCGCGAGATCCCCGCCGGGCTGGTCACCAAGGGCCAGGTCGTCGGGCTGTGCGCGATCTCGCTGGCCGTGCTCGTCCTGGCCTGCTGGAACCTCGCGCCGCTGACGCGCTGGCTGTGGCCGCTCGTGGTGATCCCGTTCCTGGTCTACCCGTACATGAAGCGCTTCACCTGGGCCTGCCACCTCTGGCTCGGCCTCTGCATCGGCCTCGCGCCCGTCGCCGCCTACATCGCGATCGCCGACGCCGTCCCGCTGCAGTCGTTCTGGCTGCTCGGCGTCGTCGGCTTCTGGATCGCGGGCTTCGACATCATCTACGCGACGATGGACGTCGAGCACGACGTCGCCGAGGGCATCCACTCGGCACCCGCCGACTTCGGCGTCGGCCGCGCGCTCTGGTTCGCCCGCGTCCTGCATCTCCTCAGCATCGTCTCGATGGTCGGCGTCGGCGTCTGGGCCGGGCTCGCCTGGCCCTACTGGGTCGCGGTGGCGGCCTGCGCGGCGCTGCTGGTCTACGAGCACGCGATCGTGCGCGAGGACGACCTCTCGAAGGTCAATCAGGCGTTCTTCAACGTCAACGTGATCCTGGCGTTCCTGTACCTCGCTGGCGTCGTCGCAGCGCTCATCGTCGGGTGAACCGGCCGACGTTCGCCTCTGGCGAGCTGCGGTGGTCGCCTACGATCCCCGCCATGCGCAACCGCCTGCTGCTCACGCTGCTGCTCGCCGTGGTGACCGCCGTCGTCGCGTCGCCCGCGCAGGCGGCCACCAAGGGGTGCGATCTCACCG
>CANJXE010000106.1 GCA_947478745.1 Actinomycetota bacterium | reverse complement strand
TCGTCCGCAGCAGCAACCGCGGTCGTCGCTGTCGTGGACGTCGTGGATGTCGTGGCAGGTGTCGTCGAGGAGGTCGACGAGCTATCGCTCGACCCACAACCAACCACACCGAACGCACCAATTACCACCACAACCAGCAAACCCAAAACCTTCATAAACGGCTTCAAAACACCCTTCCTTCTCAGAATCTTTCATGGCCAAAAACAGCGAGGGCTGCGCCGACGGGCTTGGTCAACCCCCGAGCAATCATCCAAACGTTTGTTCTTCCCGCAGAAAATAGCATACGAATCCAGTATTACTAGAACCTGCCAATTGCAGATTTTCCATTGATTAACCTGATGAGTGGCCGACGTGGTTCAGCCACCGTCACGGCAACCCGGCTCGCGTGGTGCGTGACCGCTTCTTGCCTATGGGCAGCAACCGGACAGCAGCCTTTCGCGTATCGGTGACCACGCAATCACAAACACCCCGAACCGCCCGCCAACACACCGATTCGAACCGGATTACGCCCACTCTCCCCCGACCGCGGCCACACATCACGCCACGGTGCGATGATCTGTGGATGGCAGCGCGACAGCTCTCCGCCGAAGAGGCGATCGCCGAGGTCAAGAATGGTGCCACGATCATGGTCGGCGGCTTCGGGCTGGTCGGCGCGCCGCTGACGCTGATCGACGCGCTCGTCGAGCACTCCACGGCGACGGACCTGACGATCATCTCGAACAACACCGGCGAGGCTGGGCGTGGGCTCGGGCTCTTGCTGCGCCAGGGGCGCATCAAGAAGGCGATCGCGTCGTTCTTCACGTCCAACCCCGAGGCCGTCGAGGCCGCGATGAGCGGTGCGATCGAGTACGAGCTGCTGCCGCAGGGTACGCTCGCTGAGGCGATCCGCGCCGGCGGCGCCGGCATCGGCGGCTTCTACACGCCGGTCGGGGCGCGCACCGAGCTGGCCGAAGGCCACGAGGAGCGCGTGATCGACGGGGTGCCCCACATCCTGCAGTCGCCGCTCCACGCCGACGTCAGCCTCGTCTACGCGACGTGGGGCGACGAGCTCGGCAACCTCCGCTACCGCCGTACCGCGCAGAACTTCAACCCCGCGATGGCGAGCGCCGGTGCGCTCACGATCGCCGAGGTCGCAGAGATTCGGCCCGTCGGCGGCTTCGAGCCCGAGGACATCCACACGCCGCACCTCTACGTGAACCGCCTCGTGCAGAGCACGCTGTCGCTGGCCGACGTGCAGGGGCCCGGCGCATGAGCGACGCCCGCGATGTGATCGCCGCCCGTGCGGCGCAGGAGCTGCATTCCGGCGAGGTCGTCAACCTCGGCATCGGCATCCCCAACCGCATCCCCGGTTTCCTCGACCCTGATGTGGAGATCTTCCTGCACACCGAGAACGGCCTGCTCGGCGTCGGCCCGCGCCCAGCCGAGGGCGAGGTGGACCTCGAGCTGATCGACGCCGGCAAGAAGCCCGTCACGCTGATGCCGGGCGCCGCGGCGTTCGACTCGGCGTCGTCGTTCGCGATGATCCGCGGTGGCCATATCGACACCGTCGTGCTCGGCGCGCTCGAAGTGTCCGAGACGGGCGACATCGCCAACTGGAAGATCCCCGGAGGCAAGGCGCTCGGGGTCGGCGGCGCAATGGATCTCGTGACGGGCGCCAGGCGCGTGATCGTGACGATGACGGCCACCACGCCCGAGGGCGCGCCGAAGCTCGTGCCCACCTGCACCCTCCCCCTCACCGCCTCGGGCGTCGTGAAGGTCGTGATCACCGAGCACGCCGTCTTCCGCCTCGTCGATGGCGAGCTCGTGCTGACGGAGCTGCTCGACGGCGCGACGGAGGAGACGGTCGCCGCCGAGACGAGCGCGCGCTACCGCGCCGAGCTGGGCTAGACGCCGGGGGAGATCGTGCGGAACCCGGCCAAGCGCGCGGCCGCAGCCTGGCGCTCGTCGTAGGTGACGAAAACATCGACATCGCCGAGAACGGCAGCCGTCGCCACGTGCACGGCATCCAGCGACCGCAGGTATCCACCGGGCAGCGCCCCGGCCTCGGCGAAGATCCGGGTGCTGGCGTTGATGAGTGTCATGTGCTCCATCGTCACCATCGTGTGCTCCAGCAGATCACCGAGCTCCGCTCCCGTGTCCTCAGCCACCCGACGGACACCGCGCACGACCTCGGTGAGCGTGAGGTCGGAGGAAACCACAACACATTCGGCGAGGTAGTTGTCGAGTTCCTCGCTGCCATCCTCTTCGTGGATCAGCTTTGAAATAGCCGAGGAATCGACGTACGCGATTGCCATCAGCGATCGCCTCGTAGTTCGATGACCGCGTCGCTCAACGCGTTCCTCGGGACGTCCAGGACGAGCGGATGAAACCTTCGACGACCGCGCGCTGGAATCGCACGCCCCTCGGCGACGAGGCGATCGACGGACGATGAGCCGTGCCCGACCGGCCCGATCTCCGCAACAGGGCGATTGCGATCGGTGACGATCAGGCGCTCGCCCTGCTCGATGCGCCGGAGGTACACGCTGAGGTTCTGGCGGAGTTCGGCCACGCCGACGGTGTCAGTCATGTACATCAATGTAGCATTACGCCGAAACTCCGATTCGGCCGATCAGAGCTGCTCGGCAAACTCCACGAGGTTGCCGTCGGGGTCCCGCACGTAGACCGAAAGCAGCGGGCCAACGGCACCCGTGCGCTCGACCGGACCCTCCTCGACCGGAATGCCGACCAAGGCCAGGTGCTCCACGACCGCCGCGATCGGACCGTCGACGAGCAGGCAGAGATCGGCGCTGCCCGGAGCGGGCATGGCGGCGTGCGGCTGGAACTCCGCGCCGGCCCAATGCAGGTTGAGCTTCTGGTCGCCGAAGCGCAGTGCCAGCCTCCCCGCCCCGAACTCCTCGCGCTCCATGCCTACGCGCTCGTAGAAGGCGACCGTCGCGTCGGGGTCGGCGCAGGTCAGGACGATGTGGTCGAGCGAGCGGATCCGCATGCGCGGATCATGCACGACCGGGGCGGTCTAGTGCCCGAAGGCGGAGAGCAGGTCCTGCACGCCCAGGACCAGCATCATCACGCCGAGGATGTAGCGGCCGTTGAGCGTCGTCCACAGCCCGAGGCGCTGCAGTGTCTCGCGGGCGCCGTCGCCGCCCAGAAGCGCGGCGACGAAGGGGATGAGCCCCGGTAGCGACGTGATCAGGATCGAGGTCACCAAGACGATCACGTTGTCCTGTGGCGCCAGCCCCGCCACCGACATCCGGTGGACGATCGAGATGATCACCACGAACGACGCCGAGAACCACATCATCACCATGCCGATGAGGAAGAACGCGATCGTCGGGATGCGCGGGCTGTCGATCCGCGCGAGGATCTTGCGCTGCGACTCGGGGCTCGGCGCCTTGAAGAAGAAGAAGCCGGCGCAGCCGAGGAGGAACGCCGCCATCACGATCTGGGCGGCCTCCGACGAGAGCAGCCCCTGATGCCCGCTCTCCCCCGTCAGATTGAGGCGCAGCGCAACGTAGACGCCCACGAAGAACAGCGTCGTCATCGTCACGATGCCGGCTGCGAACAGTCCGCAGCGCCGCAGCGGGCTGGGGCCACCGAGCAGCACGAGGGCACCGAGCAGGGCCAACGGGCTGATCGCACCGACCAGCGCCAGCGGGATCGTCTGCGCGAGGAGGTCCCACATGTCAGACGGCGCTCAGGTGCACCGGGTCACGATACCGCCCGCAGTGCCGCGAGCCGACGGCGGACGGCGAGTCAGCCGAGGACGGTGCTGGCCAGCAGGAACACGTTCAGCGCCAGGATCAGGCCGGCCACCACCACCGCGGCTGCGAGGCCCAGCGGGCCGAGCCGGAACCGTCCCATCAGCCCGCGATCGCGGCTGGCGAGGATCAGCGGGATCAGCGCGAACGGAATGCCGAAGCTGAGCACGACCTGGCTGATGATCAGCGCCCGCGTGGGGTTGACCCCGATCGCGATGATCGCGATCGCCGGCGCCATCGTGATGCCGCGGCGCAGCCAGAGGGGGATGCGACGGTCGATGAAGCCCTCCATGATGACCTGCCCCGCCAGCGTGCCGACGCTGCTCGACGAGAGGCCCGAGGCGAGCAGCGCCAGCGCGAACAGGACGGGCGCCGCACTGCCGAGGATCGGGCCGAGCAGGGCGTGGACCTGGTCGAGATCCACCACGTCCGTCAGGCCCCTGCTGTGGAACGCCGCCGCCGCGACGATCAGCATCGACATGTTGACGAGGCCGGCGATCGACATCGCGATCACGACGTCGATGCGCTCGAAGCGGATCAGGCGGCGGCGCTCCTCCTCGCTGCGCCCCTTGGCGCGCGGCTTCGTCAGCGCCGAGTGCAGGTAGATCACGTGCGGCATCACCGTCGCGCCGAGGATGCCAGCGGCCAGCAGGATGCTCTCGGGGCCCTCGAAGCCCGGGATGAAGAGGCCCTCGGCGACGTCCACGCCGCTCGGGCCGGCGAGGATCACCTGCACGAGGAAGCCGATGATGATGATGCCCAAGAGGCCCGTGATGACGGCCTCCATGTGGCGGAAGCCGCGGCTCGTCTGCAGCCAGAGGATGGCGTACGACCCAACCGCCGTGACGAGCGCGGCCGGCAGCAGCGGCAGCCCGAACAGCAGGTTCAGCGCGATCGCGGCACCGATGAACTCGGCGAGATCCGTCGCCATCGCGACGACCTCGGCGATCACCCACAGCAT
>CANJXE010000105.1 GCA_947478745.1 Actinomycetota bacterium | reverse complement strand
TCGCCACCCTCCTCCACACCCGACTCGACGCGGATGCCCGGACCGCTCGGCGGCCGGTGGCGATGCAGCTTGCCCGGCGACGGCGTGAAGCCATTGCCCGGGTCCTCGGCGTTGATGCGGCACTCGATCGCGTGCCCGCGCATACGTATGTCGTCCTGCGTGTATGAGAGCGGGTTGCCCGCGGCCACGAGGATCTGCTCGCGCACGATGTCGACGCCCGTCACCAGCTCGGTGACCGGGTGCTCGACCTGCACGCGGGTGTTCATCTCGAGGAAGAAGAAGTCGCCGTGCCGGTCCAGCAGGCACTCGACGGTGCCGGCCCCGACGTAGTCGACGGCCTTGGCGGCCGCGACGGCCATGGCGCCCATGCGGGCGCGCAGGTCGGCGTCGACGGCAGGCGACGGAGCCTCCTCGACGATCTTCTGGTGGCGGCGCTGCAGCGTGCAGTCGCGCTCGCCCAGATGGATCGTGTTGCCGTGCGTGTCCGCCATCACCTGGATCTCGACGTGACGGGGGTCCTCGACGTACTTCTCGACGTAGACGGCGCCGTTGCCGAACCACGCCTCGCCCTCGCGCTTGGCAGCCTCGAGCAGGCGCTCGGCCTCCGACGCCTCGTGCACGACCTTGAGGCCGCGACCGCCACCACCGGCCGAGGCCTTCAGCGCGATCGGCCAGCCGTACTGCTCGCCCAGCTCGACGACGCGCGCAGGATCGGTGATCTCCTCGGTCGTGCCGGGGACGATCGGCACGTTCGCAGCGGCCATCAGCACGCGCGAGTTGATCTTCGAGCCCATCGCATCGATGGCGCTCGGCGGCGGCCCGATCCAGACCAGACCGGCCGCGAGCACCGCGGACGCGAACGGCTCGCTCTCCGCGAGGAAGCCGTAGCCCGGATGGATCGCCTGCGCACCGGTGCGCAGGGCAGCGTCGATCAGCTTGGGGATGTTGAGGTAGCTCTCGCTCGGCGCGGCAGCGCCCAGCAGCACGGCCTCGTCGGCGTACCGCACGTGCGGTGCGCCGGCATCGGCCTCGGAATAGACCGCGACGGTGCCGATGCCGAGCTCGCGGCAGGCGCGGAAGACGCGGATGGCGATCTCGCCGCGGTTGGCGACGAGGATGCGGTCGAACGGCGGGGTGCTCATGCGGTCATCCCGTTGTCGAGCTGCTCGCGGGCGGCCTGACGGCGCCACGCCGAGCGATACGCGGGGTGCCCGGCGAGCGGGCCGTCCTGCTCGACGACCCGCAGGGCCGCCTCGATCGCCAGCTGCTCGCGGGCCTTGGCCGCGTCGCGCTCCACGGCGCTCACAGGGGGATGTTCCCGTGCTTGCGGCGGGGACGCTCGACGCGCTTGGTCAGCGAGGCCTCGAGGGCATCGACCAGGGCCTGGCGCGACTCGCGCGGGAAGATCACATCGTCGACGAAGCCGCGCTCGGCCGCGGTGAACGGATTCGAGAAGCGCGCCTTGTAGTCCGCGATCAGCTCCTCGCGGCGCTGCTCCGGATTGGCCGCCTCCGCGAGCTCCTTGCGGTAGACGACGTTGACGGCGCCGTCCGGCCCCATCACCGCGACCTCCGCCGTCGGCCACGCCAGGTTGACGTCGGCGCGCAGGTGCTTCGAGCCCATCACGTCGTACGCGCCGCCGTAGGCCTTGCGCGTGATCAGCGTCAGCTTCGGCACCGTCGCCTCGCCGTAGGCGTAGAGCAGCTTCGCGCCGTGGCGGATGATGCCGCCCCACTCCTGCTCCGTGCCCGGCAGGAAGCCCGGCACGTCGACGAGGGTGAGGATCGGGATCCCGAAGGCGTCGCAGGTGCGCACGAAGCGCGCGGCCTTCTCCGACGAGGCGATGTCGAGCACGCCGGCGAGCTGGCCCGGCTGGTTGCCGACGATGCCGATCGAGTGCCCGTTGAGGCGCGCGAAGCCGGTCAGGATGTTCATCGCGTAGGTCGGCTGGATCTCGAAGAAGAGACCGTCATCGACGATCGAGCGGATCACCTGGTGCATGTCGTACGGCTTGTTCGGGCTGTCCGGGATCAGGATGTCGAGCTCGGTGCACTCGCGATCGGCCGGGTCGTCCGTCGGCGCCCACGGTGCCGCGTCGAGGTTGTTCTGCGGCAGGAACGAGATCAGCGCGCGCGCATCGGCGATGCAGGCCGCCTCGTCCTCGCAGACGAGATGGCAGACGCCGCTCTTCTCGGCGTGCGTGTCCGCACCGCCGAGCTCCTCCATCGAGACCTCTTCGCCCGTCACCGCGCGGACCACGTCGGGCCCGGTGATGAACATGTGCGAGGTCTCGCGGACCATCAGGATGAAGTCGGTGATCGCGGGCGAGTAGACCGCGCCGCCGGCGCAGGGCCCCATGATCAGCGAGATCTGCGGGATCACGCCCGAGGCGTCGATGTTGCGCTGGAAGATGTCGGCGTAGCCGCCGAGCGACACGACGCCCTCCTGGATGCGCGCGCCGCCGGAGTCGTTGATGCCGATGATCGGGCACCCGTAGCGCAGCGCGAGGTCCATCACCTTGCAGATCTTCTCGGCGAAGACCTCGCCGAGCGAGCCGCCGAAGACGGTGAAGTCCTGGGAGAACGCGAAGACGCGGCGGCCGTGGATCAGGCCGTGGCCGGTGATGACGCCGTCGCCGTACGGGCGACGATCCATCAGCTCCGCGTTGCGGTGCTGGGCATAGCGATCGATCTCGCGGAACGTGCCGGCGTCGAACAGCGCCACGATGCGCTCACGCGCCAGCCCCTTGCCGCGGGCGCGCTGGCGCTCCTCGGCCTTCGGGTCGATGTGCTCGGACCGCGCGCGCAGCTCCTCGAGATGGGCGATGCGCTCTGCGGTGGTGCCTGGTTCGTGGCGGTCGGTCACAGGTTCTCGTCTTCCTCTCGGACGGCAGGGTGATGCCCCACCGAATCAGCGGTCGTGCGTGCCCCAGGCCTCGCGCAGGACGCCGCAGACCTCGCCAACCGTGGCGTGGGCGGCGAGCGCGTCCTTCATCGGGTGGAGCAGGTTGGTATCGGAATCGGCGGCGGCGCGGACGGCGGCGAGCGCCGACTCCACGGGGCCCGAGTCGCGCGCGGCGCGCAGCGCCTGGGTGCGCGCGACCTGCTGCTGCTCGAGGTTCGCGTCGATCCGGTGGATCGGCACCTCGGGCTCCTCCTCGTTGCGGTACTTGTTGACGCCGACGACGATGTCGTCGCCGTTCTCGAGGCGACGCAGCGAGCGGTAGGCCGAGTCCTCGATCTGATCCTGGATGAAGCCCTGCTCGGTCGCGACGACGCTGCCGCCGAGCTTGTCGATCTCGTCGATCAGCTCGAGCGCGCGGGCCTCGAGCTCGTCGGTCAGGCCCTCGACGTACCAGGAGCCACCGAACGGGTCGGCCGTGGCGGTGATGCCGGACTCATGCGCCAGGACCTGCTGCGTGCGCAGCGCGAGCGTGGCGGCGTGCTCCGTCGGCAGCGCCAGCGCCTCGTCGAAGCCGTTCGTGTGCAGGGACTGCGCACCGCCGGCAGTGGCCGAGAAGGCCTGCAGCGCGACGCGCACGAGGTTGACCTCGGGCTGCTGCGCGGTCAGCGTCGAGCCGCCCGTCTGCGCATGGAAGCGCAGCATCTTCGAGCGGTCGTCCTTGGCGCCGAAGCGCTCCTCCATGAAGCGCGCCCACATCCGGCGTGCTGCGCGGAACTTCGCGATCTCCTGGAAGACGTCGTTGTGCGCGTTGAAGAAGAAGGACAGGCGCGGCGCGAACGAGTCGACCTCGAGGCCCGCATCGACGGCGGCCTGCACGTAGGCGAGGCCGTTGGCGAGCGTGAACGCCAGCTCCTGCACCGCGGTCGAGCCGGCCTCGCGGATGTGGTACCCGGAGATCGAGATCGTGTTGAAGCGCGGCAGGTGCTCCTTGGCGTAGGCCATCGTGTCGACCGTCAGGCGCATCGACGGGCGTGGCGGGTAGATGTAGTTCCCGCGCGCCGCGTACTCCTTGAGGATGTCGTTCTGGATCGTGCCGCTCAGCTGCTCGGGCGCGACGCCCTGCTGCTCGCCGGTCAGTTGGTACAGGAGCAGCAGCACCGAGGCGGGCGCGTTGATCGTCATCGACGTCGAGGCCTCGCCCATCGGGATGCCCTTGAAGAGGCGCTCCATGTCCTCGACCGAGTCGATCGCGACGCCGGTGCGGCCGACCTCGCCGAGGCTCTTCGCATCGTCGGAGTCGAGGCCGAGCTGCGTCGGCAGGTCGAACGCCGTGGAGAGGCCCGTCTGGCCTCGCTCGAGCAGCAGGTGGAAGCGCTCGTTGGTCTCCTCGGCGCTCGCGAAGCCAGCGTACTGGCGCATCGTCCAGAGCCGGCTGCGGTAGCCGTCGGCGCGCACGCCGCGGGTGTACGGGTACTGACCGGGCTCGCCAACGGCATCGCTGCCGGGGCCGTCGCAGACGGGCGGCACGGGGATGCCGGATTCGGTCGTCACCTGATCCTCGCTCACGAGGCGGAAGCGTAGCCGGACACGAGGCGGCGCGTGCCCCGTAGACTGCCCGCGTGCCGCGCATCACCCTCCGTCTCTTCGCCGGTCTGCGCGAACGCGCGGGCACCGGCTCGGTCGTCCTCGAGGTGCCGGAGGGCGCGGTCGTGGGCGACGTCTGGCCGCTGCTCGACCTCGGCGAGCGACCGTCGGGCATCGCCTTCGCCGTCAACCGCCTCTACGCCGACGAGGGCACCGCGCTCGCCGACGGCGACGAGGTGGCGCTGATCCCGCCCGTC
>CANJXE010000104.1 GCA_947478745.1 Actinomycetota bacterium | reverse complement strand
GTACCAGCCCACGTTGAGCTGGTCGATCACGAGGTCGGCCGCCGCGTAGCGCAGCCGGGCCTGGTCGTTCGGCGTGTTCTCTACGAGGTCGAGCTCGATCGGCGCGCCCTCGGCCTTCAGCGTCTCGACCGCCTCGAGCACGGCGTCGGTGCCCTTCGAACGGCGGCGCGACGGCGCGTGGACGATGCGGATGACCTTCCCGGGCTGCGGCACGGCGGGCTGCCAGGTCTCGAGGTCGATGCCGGGCGGCACGACGTCGTACTCGGGCCAGCCAGCGGCGCGCGGCGCGCGCGGCAGGATCGCGTACGACCCGACGACGGCGGCGTCGGCGTGGCGCAGCGCGTAGTCCCACTTCGAGACCGGCGCGTCGCGCAGATCCGACCCCCAGAAGTGAAAGACGCGTCCTTTGCCGAGCCGGCCCAGCACGGGCAGGTTGACGCGCTTGGGCACGATCGTCACGCCGAAGTGGAACTGGAAGATGTCGTAGTCGGGGATCGAGCGCCCGAACGCCCACGCCTGCTTCGGCAGGTTGAGCGCGAGGTTGACCGGCCCGCCGCCCTGGCGTAGGTGCAGGTTGATGTCGGACCCGTCGCGGAACGGCTGCTGCGTGAACACCATCAGCCGGCTCTGGCAGCCGATCGCGTTGAGCCCGGCGCTGAGCGCCTCGGGCCCACCGGCGATGTTGAGCGGCGCGTGGAGGATGCGGGGGGAGTCGGCCATGCCGACATTATGGGCATCCCCGTGGATCAACTTTGCTTAGGGGTCAGACCCCAAAGCAAAGTTGATCGGCAACGGTCACGAGGATCAACGGGGCGGTTGGCTTTGCTTAGGGGTCTGACCCCTAAGCAAAGTTGATCCACCCGGACCCATAATGTCCCCAATGACCGACCGCCTCCGCGTCCTCTTGATCGCGTTCTACTACCCGCCGACCAGCGGTGGCGGCGTGGAGCGCACGATCCAGTTCTCGCGGCGCTTGCCGGGGCTCGGCATCGACGTCGAGATGCTGGTGCCGACGGACGCCAAGTGGCTGGCCGAGGATCCCGCGTCCGTCTCGCGCATCCCCGCCGACGTCGTCGTGCATCGCGCGAAGTACCGCGGGCCGTCGCTGCGGCAGCTGCCGGGCGACCGCATCCGCCAGGCGCCGACGGCCGCCCGCAGGCTGGCCGTGCGCGCCTCGCTCGCACCGCAGCGCCTGTTCCTGCCCGACGCCAACGCGCCGTGGCTGGCCGATGTTGTCCCGGCCGCACTGAAGCTGCTCAAGACGGGACGCTTCGACGCGTTCATCACCACCACGCCGCCGCACACCGTCGCCGTGGCGGGGCGGTTGATTCGGGCGCGCACCGACGTGCCGTGGATCGCCGACTGGCGCGATCCGTGGCTCACGCACGCCGACCTCGATCTGTCCCGCGCCGACGTCCGCGCCAAGCAGGCCGCGATCGCGCGGCTGGCCCGCTGGTGCGTCGGCGGCATGGATGCTGCGTCGGTCGTCGACCACGCCGAGGACGAGGTGCGCGGCCTGCGTCCCGACCTGCCGCTCGCGGTCATTCCGAACGGCATCGACCTTGAGGAGCTGGCGACGGTCGAGCGCCGGCCCGATCCCGACCACTGCACCTTCGCCTTCACCGGCTGGTTCTTCGGCGACCGCTCGCCGCGCCACCTGCTCGAGGCCGTTGCCGCGCTCGTGCGGGATCGGCCCGAGCTACGTGACGTGGTTCGCCTGCGCTTCATGGGCGGCTTCCCCGACGCCGATCGCCGTCGCGTCGCCGACCTGGGCCTCGACGACCTCGTCGCGATCGAGCCACCCGCGCCGCATGCAGCGGCGCTGCAGGCGCAGGCCGACGCCGACGTCGCGCTGATCTTCATGCAGGACGGCGGCGGGCACGGCGAGAAGTTCCTGCCCGGCAAAGTCTGGGAGCTGCTCGCCTGCGGGCGTCCGGTGCTGGCGATGCTGCCGCCCGACGGTGCCGCGGCACGCGAGCTGCAGGCTGTCGACGCTGCGATCGTGGCGCCCGATGATGTCGCCGGGGCACGGGCCGCGGTTGAGCACTATGTCGAGGAGTGGAGTGCCGGGCAGTTGCCGAGCCCGGTGCTTGCCGATCATGTGCGCACGCGTATTTCGCGGCAGACGCAGGCCGAGTCTCTTGCGGGTCTGATCCGCGCGACGGTCGAGCATCGCGCGCCAGCGCGTCCTTAGTGCGGCACCGCCGGATGCGAATGATCAGCCCGATGACGACGCCGTAGCGTGATGAGGCACAGCGCCGCCCCCAGGAGCGCGAATGCCGCCACGACCAGCATGGCGAGATGCATGCCATCGAGCCAGGCGGCGGCACCCAGGTCGGCCGCCTGTACGCCCACCGCGTCCGCGACGCGGCTGATCTCACCGCCGACCACGTCTTGGATCACCCGTGGCGATGCGGCCGCTGGCGATGGTGGGGCATAGGCGGCTTTGGTCTGGGCAGCCGCGATCGCGCCGAACATCGCGACGCCAAACACCGCGCCAATCTGGCGGAAGGCCTGCATCGCGGCCGCACCGACCCCCGCACGCTCGCGCGGCACCGAAGCCATCATCACTGCCCCCGCGGCAGGGATGGCGAGCATGATGCCGACGGCCAGGATTACCTCACCGACGATCAGGCGGGTGAGCGAGCCGCCCACAGGCAGGGCGGCGAAGACGACGGCACCGACGGACATCAGGACCATCCCGGTCGCCATCGATGGCAGGGCGCCGAACCGCTTGGTGATCGGACCGGCGAACACCGCGACCACGGTGAGCGTCGCTGCGAGCGGGATGAACAGCAGGCCCGCGGTTTGCGGTGGCTTGCCAAGGATCCCCTGCAGGTACAGCGTGAGGAACACCATGATCGCGGGGTAGGCGTAGACGATCATCCCGATCACCGCACCGAGGGCAAACCCGGGTTCGCGGAAGAACGAGAGCGGCAGCATCGGCTCGGGCGTGCGTCGCTCCCAGAGCACGAAACTCCCCAGGCAGATGACGCCGAGGGCAGTGATCGCGCCTTCGGTGGCGGAGAGCCCAGTTGTTGAGCCAATCAGTCCCCAGGAGATGAGCAGGATGCCCAGGGTCGAGAGGATCGCTCCGCCGATGTCGAGGCGGCGGGGCGCTGGGTCGCGCGTTTCTGGAACGAGCGCGTACACGAGCGGCAAGAGCAGCAGCCCGAGCGGAACGTTGACCCAGAAGATGCTCGACCAGCCGAAGTGCTGCACGAGAACGCCGCCGGCGATCGGCCCGATCACGATGCCGATGCTCGAGAACCCCGACCAGTACCCGTACGCCGTCGGCAGGTGCTCGTTGCGGAAGGTCGCGCCGATGATGCCCATCGAGAGCGGCACGAGGACGCCCGCTGCGAGTCCCTGCACCGTGCGGCAGGCGATCAGCACCTCGTCTGACGGCGCGAGGGCGCACGCGGCAGAGGCGAGGGTGAAGACGGCGATGCCGATCACGAAGACCCGCCGCCTGCCGAGGCGATCGCCCAACACCCCCGCGAGTGGGATCGCGGCGGCGAGCGCCAAGAGGTACGAATCGACAGTCCAGAGGAGCGTCGCCGGGGTCGTGCGCAGATCCTGCTGGATCGTCGGCAGCGCGACGTTCACGATCGTCGAGTCGAGCTTGTACAGCGCCACGGCCGCGCACAGTGGGAGTAGGGACCACCACGGGCTGCGCGTTGGTTCGGACTGCACCGGGTGATCCTACTTTTGAGAGCTCGGTCAGCTGCGACGTAGGCGGCGCTTGACCGGGCCGACCACGAGGCCCGCCACCTGCACCGCACCCGGCTTGGGGTCGCGGATGCTGAAGACGGGCTCCTCGATCAGGCCCGCCAGCGGCCGGATGATGCTGCCGATGCTCTCGCGCCCACCGAAGCCGGCCTTCAGGTGCGGTACGGCGGCGACCCAGCGCTTGCCGTCGTGGCGCGTGCTGGAGGTGACCCTGCCGACGGGTTCGCCGCAGGCCGACCGGTAGCAGAGGCCGACGAGGTCGACCCCGCAGCGGCGCGCCAGCGAGTGCCACTGCCACGAGCGCAGGTTGATCTCGATCAGGCGGAACGAGCCGTCGCGGGGATCGCGCTTGAACTCGATCTGGGTGATGCCGTCGAAGCCGCTCGTGCGCAGCAGTGCGTCGGCGTAGGCGACCGCAGCGTCGTCCCAGCGCGCCTCACCGACACGGCAGGTGCCGAAGATCGGCGGGCGCTGCACGAGCTTGCGGCCACAGAAGGTGCCGACGGCCTGGCCGCCGTTGGTGCTGAACGACCCGACGGTCCAGAGCGCGTCGTCGCCACCAGGGATGACCTCCTGGAAGATCGCCCGATCGCCCGTTGCTGCGATCCGCTCGTAGCCATCGACGAGCTCCGCCGGCGTGTTGGCGAGGATCACCTGGACCTTCTCGGCGTGCTTGAAGTCGATGCCGATGCTCGGCTTGGCGATCGCCGGGTACGGGATCTGCGCGGCGGCGGCCTCGGCCTCCTCACGCGTGGTCGGCATGAACGAGCGCGGCACGGGCACGCCGGCACGCTCGGCCAACTCGATCTGCGGGATCTTCGCCATCAGCGGCTCGATGATGTCCCAGCCCGAGCCGGGCAGCACGAGCGGCTTGATGCGCTCAGCGTGCTTCGAGACCGCGACGAGGTGCGCGTCGTGGGTGGGGAAGAGGAAGCCGGTGCGGCCCGTCAGCGCTGCGAGCTCAGCGAGGACGTCGATGAAGCCCTCCTCGTCGACGGCGGGGTCGGGCGCCAGCACCGGGGCGACGCCGCGCGAGCGGAAGCCGAGCGCGCCCTTGCGATGGTCGACGACGATGACGGGCGCGCCGGCGTCGCGCAGCGCGCGCGCCGAGGCGAGGCCG
>CANJXE010000103.1 GCA_947478745.1 Actinomycetota bacterium | reverse complement strand
GCTCGAGCAGCCGCGCGAGCGGCTCGAGGGCCAGTCCGCTCGTCGTGGCCTGCTGCGCGGTGCCCAGGCCGACCCGGTGGAAGCGCCCGCCGGGTACGGACGCAGGAGCGGCGGGGATGGTGGGATCGAACATCGCCACGGGCAGGCCGTGGCCCGCCACGTCGAGGTCCCAGGAGACGTTGCTGCCGATGCCGATCGAGATGGCCGCCTCGGCCGCGATCTCCTCGACCATCACGTAGCCGCCGTCACCGGCGTCGCCGACGCGGGTCAATGCCGCAGCGGTCGCGTACGGGCGCAGCAGCTGCGCCGCCTCGGCGCAACGCGTGTCGGCCTCGGTGCGCGGCGGGCGGTCGAAGTCGATCATCGCGCCCTCCATCTGCGTGACGCGCGAGCGCAGATCGGCGTAGAGCGTCGATGAGTACACCACGTGCTCGCTGATGGCGGTGAAGGGGCCGCGCAGGAACGACGGCAGCACTAGCGGCCCTGGAGGCGGAACCACTCGACGGTGCGCGCCATGCCGTCGGCGAACGAGACCTCGGCCTCGAATCCGAAGCGCTCCTTTGCGCGGCTCACGTCGAGCTGCCGGCGCGGCTGGCCGTTCGGCTTCGTCGTGTCCCAGACGATGTCGCCCTCGAAGCCGGTCGCGGCCGCAACGGTCTCTGCAAGGTCCTTGATCGAGAGCTCGATACCGGTGCCGAGGTTGACAGGGTCCGCGCCGTCGTAGTCGCGGCCGGCCATGAACAGCCCGCGGGCGCAGTCCTCGACGTAGAGGAACTCGCGCGTGGGGCTGCCGTCGCCCCAGAGCGTCACGCTCGACTCGCCGCGCTCCTGCGCCTCGACCATCTTGCGGATCAGGGCGGGGATGACGTGCGACGACTCCAAGTCGAAGTTGTCGCGCGGTCCGTAGAGGTTGACGGGCAGCAACATGATCGAGTTGAGCCCGTACTGCTCGCGGTAGGCCTGGGCGCCGACCAGCAGCGCCTTCTTGGCGACGCCGTACGGGGCGTTGGTCTCCTCCGGATAGCCGTCCCAGAGGGTCTCCTCGCGGAACGGGATCGGCGCGAACTTCGGGTACGAGCAGATCGTCCCGACCATCACGACCTTGTCGGTGGCGTGGATGCGCGCCTGCTCGAGGATGTTGACGCCCATCGTCAGGTTCGCGTACCAGTAGCGGCCGGGATTGTCGCGGTTGGCGCCGATGCCACCGACCTCGGCGGCGAGGTGGTACACGCGATCGGGCCTCTGCTCCTCGAAGAGCCGTGCCACGTCGGTCGCGTCGGTCAGATCCGTGTCCTTGCTGCGCACGATGTGGACGTCGTGCCCATCGGCCTCGAGGAGCTCGACGAGATGGGAGCCGAGGAAGCCCGAGCCGCCTGTGACCAACGTCTTCATAGCGCGCATCCTAGAGCGTGGGGTGACGGACGGCGCTGCTACGACAGCACGCGGCGGTACGCGGCGACCGTCGCCTCGGCCGTGGTCGCCCAGTCGAACCGCGCGCTCTGCGCCAGCCCCCGGCTGCGCTGCGACGCCGCCAGCGGCTCGTCCTGGAGGAGGGCGACCACCCCGGCCGCCAGGGCCGCATGATCGTCGGGATCCGCGGTGGTGGCGGCGTCGCCGACGACCTCCGGCAGGCTGGGGCGGTTGGAGCACACCACCGGCGTGCCGCTCGCCATGGCCTCGAGCGGGGGGAAGCCGAAGCCCTCGAGCAGCGAGGGGAAGAGGAAGCAGTCCGCCGAGGCGTAGAGGCGCGTCAGGTCGTCGGCATCGACGCGGCCCGTCCGGATGATCCGTTGCGAGCTCGCAGCAATGCGCTCGGCGATCGGGTCCGAGCCCCAGCCGTCGCCGCCGACGAGGATCAGCGCAGCCTCGGGCACGTCACGGGCCACGCGCTCGAAGATCTCGATGGTGCCGAGCAGGTTCTTGCGCGGTTCGGGCGTGCCGACCGACAGCACGACCGGGCCGCTGAGGCCGTAGCGCTCTGCCAGCCAAGTGCGATCGCGGTGGGCGGGCGAGAACGACGGCGAGATGCCGAGGTGGATCACCTCGATCCGCGCCTCGTCGACCCCGAGCAGCTCGACGATGTCGGTCTTGGAGGCGTGGGAGTCGGTGATGATCAGCTCGGCCCGGCGCGCGGCCCGCCCGACGAGCAGGCGCTGCTGCAGGGCGTTGGCCCGGGTGAACCACTCGGGGTGGCGCCACGGAATTGCGTCGTGGATGGTCAGGACCAGCGGGAGGCGGCTCGAGTAGGCGGGCATGGCGGCCGGCACGTGGATGAGGTCCGCGCTCGCCGCGCTGGCTCGACGGGCCAGGCTACGCGGGTAGTAGCGGGCCTCGCGTTCGATGCCCCCGACGATGCGGCTCGCCGTCGAGTGTCCTCCGGTGCGCTCGTTGTGGAGCTCGACCGCCTCGACATCGTCGCGCGCCGCGAAGGCGCGCAGGAGCTCGCGGGCGTAGGTGGCGACGCCGCCGCCCCCGAGGCGGAGCGGCGTGGTGTCGAAGGCGACGCGCATGTCGGTCAGGTCGTCGTACCGAGCACGCGCGCGTAGGCGCTGCGCAGGCGGTTCGCGTACGACTCGATGGAGTAGACCTCGGCGAAGTGCGGGTCGATCGTCGGCACGGCCGGCGGGTTGGCGAGCGGGCCCTCGGCGAGCTCGCGGGCCAGGCCGACCCAGTCGCCCGGGTCGATCAGCGCGGCCGAGGTGCCGACGACATCGGGGATCACGCCCGAGCGCGTGGTGATCACGGGGGTGCCCGCAACCAGTGCCTCGGCCAGCACCATGCCGAACTGCTCCTCCCAGTGCCAGATCGGCAGGCTGGCGAGCACGACGCAGGCGGCGCTGGCGAAGATCTCGCCCATCTGGTCGTTGGGCACGTGTGGGCGGAACTCGACGAAGGCGCCGATGCCGAGCTCGTCCGCGTGCTGGCGAAGGCGCTGCTCGTCCGGCCCCGTGCTGATGATCAGGAGCCGCGGCTTCACGATCGACCCGTCGCTGCGGGTCTGCAGACCGCGGTGGAGCAGGGCCACGGCGCGGAGCACGTCCTGGTGGCCCTTCTCCCACACCAGGCGTGCCGGCGAGACGATCAGCGGCGAGGCAGGGTCGACGGGCTGGCGCGGGTGCTTTGCGAAGGCGTCGGTGTCCACCTGTGGGGGGCAGACCTGGATGCGATCCTCGTCGACCCCCTCGAGCAGGAGCGCCAGCCGGGAGCGATCGCTGGTCGGGAGGAACAGATCGGTCGCGGCGAGCGTGGCGCGGCGGTAGGCGAGCGACCGCTTGCGGCGGTAGGCCTCGAGCAGCGGGATGGTCTCCCAGATCGTCACCACGAGCTTGAAGTCGTCCGACTGCTGGCGCAGCTGCGCGGCCTGGCCGCTGTACCACGGTCCGATCTCGACGGAGTGGACGATGTCGGCGCCGGCGATCGTCGCCTCGAGGTCGCGGTAGCGGTCGCCAGGTCCGAGCACCGCCAGATCGAAGACGCGGCCCTTCGGCAGCAGATCGCGGCGTGACTTGGCTCGACGGGTCGGCTGCGGCGCGGCTGCATCGGGGCGTGCGCCGTGCTCGGTGACGCCGAACACGATGTCGAAGTCGTCCTTGAGCCGGTCCCAGACCTTCCAGCCGTTCTCATTGATGTGGTGCCCGTGGAGGACGACGATGCGCGGCTTCATGCTGCTCCGTAGTATCGGCGCAGCACTCCGCGGATGCGCTCCTCGCCGACCACCGGGCCGGCGAGCGCCACCGCCAGCTCTCCCGGGATCGCGCGCAGGGCGATGGCCACGACGAGGAAGGCGCTGGCGCCGATGATCGCGTTCAGCCACGTGCTGGGCAGCGGGATCAGGGCGGCCATGGCCGCGATTGCGAGGCAGACCGCTACCTTCCACGAGAAGCGCAGCGAGGGCAGCACCTGCGGCGCCTGTCGTCGCAGCGTCAGCGTCAGCAGCAGCACGAGCAGCGCCTCGGCGCCGACGACCGCGTACGCGCCGCCGATCGCGCCGAAGCGACTGACGAGCACGACGCCGAAGACGATCACGGCGACGAGCGCCACCGCGTTCGTGAGCACGAGCGTCTGCTGCTGCCGCAGCGAGATGAGCGCGTTCTGGAGCGTCTGCGAGACGAAGACGCCGATGATCGCAAAGGCCTGTACCTGCAGGATCGGCGCGGCCCCGGCGAAGGCGAGGCCGCCGATCAGGTGGATCACGGAGTCGGAGGCCAAGGCCAGCGTCACCGCGACGAGCGTCGATAGCACCAGACCGAGTTCGATCATCAGCTGCAGCGCGTTGCGCAGGCGATCGTGGTTGTTCACGCTCGCCACCGACAGCACGGGGAGGGCCAGCGCGATCATCAGCCCCGGCAGGCCGACGACGACCTCCATGATGCGCGCTGAGGTCACGAAGAGCCCCGTCTGGTAGTCCGAGGCGATCAGCGACACGATGATCACCATGGCACCGCCGTACAGCACGATCATGGTCGAGGCGACCGCGAGCGGCAGGGTCTCGCGGGCCAGACGGTATGCGGAATCGCGGTCTGCGCGGATGCCGATCGGGAACGATCGCCGTACGTAGACGAGGGTCAGGATCAGCAGCAGGGCTGCGACCGGGATCTGCAGCACGAAGAACCACTCGAGGCCGGCTTCGGCGAGGACCAGCGCGAGCACGCCGAGGAAGGTCAGCGCGTGGCGCAGGATCTCGAAGCCCGTGATCGGCGCGATGCGCAGGGTGATCAGCAGCGGCACTGCGGCCATCGCCTGGAGGCTGATCAGCACGACCGAGGCGCCGACCAGCGCAGCGCCCAGGGTCAGCTGGGCGCTGGAATAGGCGAAGACGGCGAAGACCACCGCGATCAGCACGCCGATCGTCGTGGTGACCAGGCGCACCAGCATCAGCGTC
>CANJXE010000102.1 GCA_947478745.1 Actinomycetota bacterium | reverse complement strand
GCCCGAGCGCATGGACCAGGTCATCCGCGCCGCCGGCCGCGAGCCGTACCAGCGCACCACGCTCTACGGCCGTCCCGACGAGGCGCAGGTCGCGCGCTCCTACGGTGCGCCGCCGCTCGCCGACACCACGCCGCCGCCCTATGACGACCTCGGGCTGAAGCGCCCCGAGACGCTGATCCGTCCCGGGCTCGCGTCCATCCGCTGAGCGGGCACCTGCGAAATGGTACGGTCGTCGCATTCGGCGGACCACCAGCGAAGGATTCGACCATGGTCGTCAGGGAAACGATGGTGCGCACCGGACTCGTCGGTTTCCTGCTGCTCGGCCTGCTCGGTCTCGCGTCGATCGCCTCGGCCGCCGAGCTCCAGGTCACGTCGACCAACGATGCGGGTCCCGGAACGCTCCGACAGGTGATCTTCGACGCAGCCCCGGGCGACACGATCACGTTCGCCTCCGGCGGGCAAGGCACGACGTACCTCGATACCCCGCTGACCATCGACAAGTCGCTGACGATCGCCGGCACGGGCAGCGGCAGTGTCGTGATCAGCGGCAGCCTCGTCACCGAGCTGATCCACATGGACAACGACGCATCGCTGACGCTGTCGGGCGTCACCCTGACGGAGGGCATCGCAACATCCGCCGAGTGGGCGGCCGTGCTGACCAACCCCGGGTCCGGAACCGCGACGCTCGACCGCGTGGTCGTGCAGAACAACATCGCCGAGGTGGACCTCCTCTCGAACGTCATGGGGTCCGCGCGTCTGGACGCCTTTCGCCGCGCCGCGGCCAGCCTCAACACATCCGCCCTGACGACCTCGGAGATCCGCTCCCTCGCCGGGAAGGCCCCTGCTCCCGCACCCCGCGGCCGAGCTGCGATCGACCTCCCCAGCATTCCCGTAGACCTCGGTTGCCTGACCTCGGGTTCCTGCCTCGTACCCGGGGTATCGGTGATCTGGTCGGGAAGCCCCTACTGGGGTGACGATCCTGCGGGCGGTGGTACGAGCCACCTAGTCATCCGCGACTCGACGATCTCCGACAACGACGCCACGGGCGGCATCGTCGACTCGGTCTCCGGCCGGGATGGCTCAGTCGACGTCAGCGGGACGACGTTCAGTGGCAATAACGCAAAGCCGGGGCCAGGCCTCGTCGGTCCGGACCCGACGCTGACGATCTTCCTGCTGCCGGCGCTCGTGGTCGCCGGGTCCAGCCCCGTCACAATCACCAGCAGCGCGTTCACGCGCAACACGGGGCTCTTGGGCTCTGCGGTCACGATCTTCAGCTCGAGCGAGGATGACCAGCCGGTGACCATTCGGGGCTCGTCGTTCGTCGACAACGGCGGCGTGATCTTCGGCCCGCTCATCGTCACCGGCGTCGCGGGCACCGTCGCCATCAGCGGTTCGGACTTCAGCGGCAACTCCCCCGGCAGCAGCATCCTCACCCAGCTGATCGGCTCGTACGGCGGTGGTGCCACGATCATCGCCGCCCGCACGACGATCGACCATTCGCGCTTCGCCGACAACGCGGCGACGGTCGGCGGAGCGCTGATCGTCGCCGGGGACGAGTTCTCCATGACGTCCTCGACCGTGGTGGGCAATGATGCGCTGCTCGACGGCGGCGTTGTGATGGGGCCCTCCGTCCCCTTCTTCCTGGGGTCGCTGGGCGGGCTTGCCAGCGGCACGATCACGAACTCGACGATCGTCGGGAACACCCAGCTGGGCTTCGGCAGTGCAGAGGGTGCCGGCGGCCTCGCTCTTGGCAGAGCGAGCACCCTCGTCAACGACACCATCACGGGGAACGCGGGCGGTGTGGGCGCCGGCGGAGTGCTGATCGACACCACACTGGGCCAGACCACCACCGTGCGCAACTCGATCATCAGCGGCAACCGCGCACGCGACGGCGCCAACATGCGATGTGCGCCATTCGGCTCCGCCGTCGTGCTGCAGGGCGCGAACCTGATCTCGCCCGACGCCACCTCGACGGCACCCTGCTCCTACGACACGACGGAGCACCTGCTGACGTCCGATCCGAAGCTCGGGACGCTCGGGACGTACAACTGGGGTACCTCCTCCACCCTGCAGACGGTGCCGCTGCTTGCAGGCAGCCCGGGGATCGACGCGGCCCTCGGCGATGCACCCACTGCCGACGCGCGCGACATCTCCCGTGCTCAGGGTCGCGCGCCCGACGTCGGCGCCTACGAGGCGCGACCGGCACAGCTCGTGCTGAGCGCCAGCGCACCCGCCTCGCTCGGCCTCACCTCCCCGATCGGCTACACGCTGAGTGCCGCCAACGTCGGCGACCTCGCCGCGACCGGCGTCGCGCTCACCTCGAACCTGACCGGCTACGTGCGGTACGTCTCGGCCAGCGGCATCGCCTGCACCTGGGCGACCGCAGTGCTGACCTGCCCGGTCGGCACCCTCGACGGCGGCACGAGTACCACCAGCACGGTCACCGCCAAGGCAATCGTCGCCGGTACCGCAACTATCGCCTGGACCCTCGCCGCCCCCGGCCTCGCCTCGGCCACCGCGAGCACGACCACGCAGATCACCACCAGCCAGGCCCCGATGTCGCTCTACGGCGCAACGCAGATGCGCGGGGGCATGATGTTCAAGGTCCGTACCTCGAGCGGTGGCACCATCAGCGTGACCACAGGCCTTGAGCCGGCCGGCCGCGCCGGCCGCGCGCCGATGTGCAAGGCGACGCAGAAGGTGCAGCACGCCACGACCGCCACCATCTGGTGTCGCTACTCCCGCGCCGCTCGTTCCCGCCTCCGCGCCGGCGCGACTCGCGCCATGGCGACCATCACCTTCACGCCCACCGTCGGCGCCAAGACGACCATGCAGAAGCGCATGCGCCTGCACCGCATCGGCATCGCCCCCAAGCCCAGCCGCAACCCCAGCCGCGCCGAACAGCCCACCGGCTAGCGCCGCAACGCGAACCAGCGCACGGCCGCCGCTGCACCGCAGACCACGGCGCCGCCCAGCAGCCAGCCGCCGAGGATGTCGGTGGGCCAGTGCACGCCGAGCACGAGCCGGCTCGGGCCCATCAGGATCCCGATCGCCAGGGCGAGCGCGCCGATGACGCGCGGCAGGCGGCCGCCGACGGGGGCCACCAAGAGGATCACGCCGAGGACGACCCACATCGTGATGCCGCTCATGGCGTGGCCCGACGGGAACGACGCCGTCAGCGGCTGGAAGGCCGACTCGGACCACGACGGGCGCTCCCGGCCGACGAGCTCCTTGACGATGTTCTGCAGGGCGAAGCCGCCGACGGCGCTCCACAGCAGCCACTGCGCCCACAGGCGGTGCGGCCGCCAGAGCAACGCCACAGCGATCGCCACGACCGCGCCGGTACCCACGTCGCGCGTGGCGAGACCGAGCGTGTCGGCCGGCGAGACGAGCCACGACGGATGGCCGACGATCGCGTGCCCGAGGGAGCGATCGAGATCGGCGAGGACGCTCCACGAGGACGCCACCGCGGCGGCGAGCAGCAGGAAGAGCCCCAGCAGCACGCCCGCGGCGAGCGCGAGCGAGCGGGGGCGCGGGGCGTCAGTCGACGCCTTGCTCCATCATCGCGTCGAAGCCCGGCTCGCGGTCCTCGACGACGTGATCGGGCTCCACGTGGACGCCGGCCGGGCCGAGGTGGCCGCGAATCGACGGGTCCGACGCCTCGAGCAGGCCGGCGGCGGCGTAGATCTCGAGCTTGTCGCGCGAGTCCTGGATGTCGAGGTTGCGCATCGTCAGCTGACCGATGCGATCGAGCGGCCCGAAGGCGCTCTCGGACTTCTCCATGCTCAGGCGCTCGGGGTGGTACGTGAGGTTCGGGCTCTCGGTGGAGAGCACCGTGTAGTCCTCGCCGCGGCGCAGGCGGATGACGACCTCGCCGGTGATGGCGCGACCGATCCAGCGCTGCAGGCTCTCGCGCAGCATCAGCGCCTGCGGATCGAACCAGCGGCCCTCGTACAGCAGCCGGCCGAGCTGGCGGCCCTGCGTGCGGTACGTATCGATCGTGCCCTCGTTGTGGATGCCGTTGACGAGGCGCTCGTAGGCGAGGAACAGCAGCGCCATGCCGGGCGCCTCGTAGATGCCGCGGCTCTTGGCCTCGATGATGCGGTTCTCGATCTGGTCGGACATGCCGAGGCCGTGGCGGCCGCCGATCGCGTTGGCCTCCATCACGAGCGCGACCTGGTCGGCGAACTCGCGGCCGTTGATGGCGACGGGCCAGCCCTCGTGGAAGCGGATGGTCACCTCCTCCGGCTCGATCGCGACGGACGAATCCCAGTGCTGGACGCCCATGATCGGCGACACGATGTCCATCGACTCGGTCAGGAACTCGAGCGTCTTGGCCTCGTGCGTCGCGCCCCAGATGTTGGCGTCGGTCGAGTAGGCCTTCTCGGTGCTATCGCGGTACGGCAGGTCGTGGGCGACGAGCCACTCGCTCATCTCCTTGCGACCGCCGAGCTCGTCGACGAACTGCTGGTCGAGCCACGGCTTGTAGATGCGCAGCAGCGGATTGACGAGCAGGCCATAGCGGTAGAACCGCTCGATGTCGTTGCCCTTGTACGTCGAGCCGTCGCCCCAGATCGAGACGTCGTCGTCGCGCATCGCGGCCACCAGCATCGTGCCGGTGACGGCGCGGCCGAGCGGCGTGGTGTTGAAGTACGTGCGGCCGGCGGAGCTGATGTGGAACGCGCCGCACTGCAGCGCGACGAGGCCCTCGCGGACCAGCTCGGGGCGGCAGTCGACGAGACGCGCGCCCTCGGCGCCGTACTGCAGAGCGCGGCTCGGGACGTCATCGAGATCGGGCTCGTCGTACTGGCCGAGGTTCGCGGTGTACGCGAACGGGATGCCGCCCTTGTCGCGCATCCACGCGACGGCGGCCGAGGTGTCGAGGCCGCCGGAGAAGGCGATGCCGATGCGCTCGCCGACGGGGAGCGAGGTGAGGACGTTTCCCATGGGCGGAACGCTACCGGGGGTTGCCATCGCCGAGCGGCGGCAGCATGCCCGGCAGCTCGACCTCGTGGATGAAGCGC
>CANJXE010000101.1 GCA_947478745.1 Actinomycetota bacterium | reverse complement strand
CGCCGATCGACAGGATGATCACGTCCTCGCCCGCGGCCTTGCGGTTGACGGCGAGCGTGTGCACCTTCCACGCCGGGTCCGGCTCGTCGGAGAGACGAAGGGACAGCGTGGAGTAGTGGGGGAAGTCGGTCACGGCTGCACCATATCGGGGAGCGTGGTGGCACCTCGCAGCGAGTGGTGGTGGGCACGGCTGCGACGCCGGAGGGCGCGTCGATCCAATGAGCATTGCTTTTGCTGGACATAAGGTATGCTTTTGGAAGTCGAGGGCGGCACTCTGCCCTCCAACTCCGGAATCCCGACGTGACGCCACCCAACTCCCTTCCCTTCACGCCCGCCGAGGCCGAGGCCCTGACTGCTGAAACGGTCATCGCCGGCGCACTCGAGGCATTCCATCCGAGCATCGCGCTGGCCTGCTCCTTCCAGCAGGAGGAGGCCGTGCTGCTCGAGATGGTCTTCGCCGCGCGACCCGATGCACGCGTCTTCGCGCTCGACACCGGCGTCCTCTTCCCCGAGACCTACGCCACGTGGAAGGCCGTCGAGGAGCGCTACGGCATCGAGATCGAGGCCTTCCGTGGGCCCACGCTAGAGCAGCAGGCGGCTGCGCACGGCGAGGCGCTCTGGGAGCGCGACCCGAATGCCTGTTGCGGGCTTCGCAAGGTGGAGCCGCTGGGGCGTGCCCTTGGCGAGCTCGACGCCTGGATCACCGGTATCCGCCGCGATCAGGCCCCGACGCGTGCGAACACGCCGAAGGTCGAGTACGACGAGGGTCGCGCCATCTGGAAGTTCAGCCCTCTGGCCGACTGGACCGAGGACGACCTCTGGGCCTACATCCGCGAGCGCGATCTGCCGGTCAACCCGCTGCACGAGCAGGGCTACTCCTCCATCGGCTGCACGCACTGCACCAAGCCGGGCGCCGGGCGCGAGGGGCGTTGGGCCAACTCCGAGAAGACCGAGTGCGGTCTGCACCCGGCGGGCGGGCCGCTCGGGTGAATCACGAGCTGATGATGATCATGTTCGGTCTCGGCGTGGGGCTGCTGGTCGGCGCCACTGGCGTGGGTGGCGGCTCGATCATGACGCCGCTGCTCGTGCTCGTCGCGGGCGTGCCGCCGGTCAGCGCGATCGGCACCGACCTCTTCTACGCCGCCGTCACGAAGACCTTCGGCGGGGCCAGCCACTTCCACAAGAGCACCGTTGACCTGCGCCTCTCCCTGCAACTCGCGGTTGGCAGCGTGCCCGCAGCACTCGGCGCGGTCTTCCTGCTCAGCTACGTCGAGGACCGTGTGGGGCTCAGCATCGACACGCCGCTGATCATCGTCGTGGCGACCGCGATCGCCATCTGCGGCGTCGCGATGCTCTGGCAGACGCTGTTCCCGCCGCCGCTCCGCCCGGAGCGCGCCCCGAGGAACCAGTGGCTGGCCGCCGTCATCTCCGGCCTGCTGGTCGGCTTCGTGCTCGGTCTGACGTCCGCCGGGAGCGGTGCGGTGCTCGCGCTGCTGCTGATCGCCGTCTTCCAGCTGGCCCCGCATCGCGTCGTCGGCACCGATGTCTTCCACGCCGCGCTGCTCCTGTGGGCCGCCTCAATCGCCAACATCATCCTCGGCAACGTCGATTTCGCTCTGGCCGGGCTGCTGCTCGTCGGCTCGATCCCCGGAGTCCTGATCGGCACCAAGATCTCCGTCCGGCTGCCGGCGCTCGCACTGCGCTGCGCCCTGGCCGGTGTCCTGCTGGCCGCCGCCGGCTCGCTCTCCGTCAAGGCCGGACTGCCGTTGCCGCCGGTCGCCCTGGTCGTCTGGTTCGCCGCCGTGGCCGTCGGCGTCGCCGTGATGTACCGCCGTGTCCGCCATACCCATCCGGAGCTGACCGCATGACCACTCTCACCGAACTCGGCACCCTCGACGTGCTCGAGGCCGAGGCCGTCCACGTCATCCGCGAGTGCGCGGCAGAATGCGAGCGGCCGGCGCTGCTCTTCAGCGGCGGCAAGGACTCGATCGTCCTTGCGCACCTCGCCATCAAGGCCTTCGCGCCGGCGGGTCTGCCCTTCCCGCTGATGCACGTCGACACCGGGCACAACTTCCCCGAGGTGATCGAGTACCGAGATCGCTACGTGGCCGACATCGACGAGCGTCTGATCGTCGCATCGGTGCAGGACTCGATCGACCAGGGGCGCGTCCAGGATGAGGTCGGCCCCCGCTCGAGCCGCAATCGCCTGCAGACGACGACGCTGCTCGATGCGATCGCAGAGCACCGCTTCGATGCCTGCTTCGGCGGTGCGCGACGAGACGAGGAGCGAAGCCGGGCCAAGGAGCGTTTCTTCAGCCATCGCGACGCGTTCGGCCAGTGGGACCCGCGCAACCAGCGTCCGGAGCCGTGGACGATCTACAACACCAAGCTGCGGGCCGGCGAGCACTTCCGCGTCTTCCCGCTGTCGAACTGGACCGAGATCGACATCTGGGCGTACATCGAGCAGGAGGGCCTCCGGCTCCCGTCGATCTACTTCTCGCATGAGCGGGAGATCTTCGAGCGGGATGGCATGCTGCTCGCCGCCGTGGAAGAGGTCGAGCGCTATCCGCACGAGACGGTTCGCGTCGAGACGGTCCGCTTCCGCACCGTCGGCGACATGTCCTGCACGGGCTCGATCCTCTCCACGGCCGCCACGGTCGCCGAGGTCCTGCAGGAGACGCGTGATTCGGACATCTCCGAGCGCGGTGCGTCGCGTGCCGACGACAAGACCTCCGAGGCCGCCATGGAAGATCGCAAGCGAAACGGGTACTTCTGATGTCGGTCGAGACCCCGATGCTCCACGTCGTTGCCGTCGGCTCCGTCGATGACGGCAAGTCCACGCTGATCGGTCGCCTGCTGCACGACACCGGGCACCTGACGACCGATCAGATCGAGGCGGTGGCCGAGGCGAGCCGCAAGCGTGGCCGCAAGGGCATCGACCTCGCGCTGCTGACGGACGGCCTCCGGGCCGAGCGCGAGCAGGGCATCACGATCGACGTCGCCTATCGCTCGTTCGACGCCAACGGGCGACGAATCCTGCTCGGCGACGCTCCCGGGCACGTCCAGTACACGCGCAACATGGTCACGGCTGCCGCGGGTGCCGATGCGGCGATCCTGCTGGTCGACGCCAAGAACGGCACCACGGCGCAGACCCGCCGACATCTCGCGATCTGCGGCATGCTCGGCGTCCGCGACGTGATCGCCTGCGTCAACAAGATCGATCTCGTCGACTACGACGAGGCGCGCTTTCACGAGATCGCAGCAGAGCTCGTGCAGTCGTCCGCGGCGATCGACGGCCCACGCATCACCGCGATCCCGCTGTCGGCGCTCAACGGCGTCAACCTCACGGTTCGCTCCCCCGAGACGCCCTGGTATGAGGGCCCGACGGTGCTCGACGTGCTGCACGATCTCGATCCGCCGGTCGTGGAGACCGCCTTTCGCATGCCCGTGCAGTGGGTTGTGCGACACGACGACGGCGAGCGCGACATCCGCGGACTGGCGGGTCGTATCGACAGCGGTGCGGTGACGGTCGGCGACGACATCGTCGCGCTGCCGTCCGGCGCCACGAGCCGCATTGCCAGAGTCGACGTGCTCGGAGACGAGCGCGAGTCGGCGACGGCGCCGCTGAGCGTGACGCTGCATCTGGAGACCGACATCGACGTCTCGCGCGGCGACGTGATCGCCCTTGCCTCGGCTCCGCCGCAGGTGGCGTCGCGGCTCCGCGCCACGGTGGCCTGGCTCGACGAGCAGCCGCTCACGGTGCCAGCGCGGCTGGAGGCTCGACAGGGCGCCCGCACCGTCCCGGTCATCGTCGAGGAGTTGCATGAGCGTCTCGAGCTGGACACGATGGAGCACATTCCCGCGGACGTGCTCGAGACGAACGATCTCGGGATCATCACGCTGCGCGCAGCCCAGCCGATGGTGCTGGAGCCTTACGGCGAGAATCGTGCGATGGGCAGCATGGTGCTGATCGATCCGGCGACGAACCGCACCGTTGCGGCCGTCATGGTCGATCAGGTGCTCGCAGAGGCCTAACCCGCAGGTCGCGAAGGCGAGAGTTTTTCGGGACTGGAACCTCCACGTTCTGCGTGGCCGGCGTACTCGGGCGCATGGCGTCACTGACAGAAGGGGCCCGGGCCCTAAATGTCAGTAACGCTCGGCAACCCGCATGGTTGCGTGTCACATAACGCGCGAATGTGCGACGTCGCTCCGTGAGCTCAAGGCTTCGAGTGCTCGGCGCCGGACTGCGTCCGGCGTTCGTGGCGCGCCTCGGGGAAGGCGGGAGGAGGGGCTAGAGCCCCTTCTTCGCCTTATCGAGGCGGCGGCGCAGGTTGGGTTCGAGCTCGACCTTGCGCAGGCGGACGGCGTCGGGGGTGACCTCGACGCACTCGTCCTCGGCGATGAACTCGAGCGCCTGCTCGAGCGACAGGTGGCGCGGCGGCGTCAGGCGGACCAGCTCCTCAGCGGAGGCGGCGCGCATGTTCGTCAGCTTCTTCTCGCGCGTCGGATTGATCTCCATGTCGTCGCTGCGGGCGTTGAGGCCGATGATCATGCCGTTGTAGACGTCGATGCCGGGGCCGATGAACATCTCGCCGCGCTCCTGCAGCGTCATCAGCGCATGCTCGGTTGCGGTGCCCTGACGGTCCGCGATCAGCGAGCCGTTCTGGCGCGAGCGGATCTCGCCGTGCCAGGGCTCGAAGCCCTCGAGGACGTGGTGCAGCTGGCCGGTGCCGCGGGTCTCGGTCAGGAACTCGGTGCGGAAGCCGATCAGGCCGCGCGCCGGGACGATCTCCTCGATGCGGACCCAGCCGGCACCGTGGTTGACCATCTGCTCCATGCGGCCCTTGCGGATGCCGAGCATCTGGATGACGACGCCGGAGTACTCCTCGGGCACGTCGATCGCGAGGCGCTCCATCGGCTCGTGGCGCTTGCCGTCGATGATGCGCGTGACGACCTGCGGCTTGCCGACGGTCAGCTCGAAGCCCTCGCGGCGCATCGTCTCAACCAGCACTGCGAGCTGCAGCTCGCCGCGGCCCTGGACCTCCCAGGCGTCGGGGCGCTCGGT
>CANJXE010000100.1 GCA_947478745.1 Actinomycetota bacterium | reverse complement strand
CTCGCTGCCGCGCCCGACGCGACGCTCCTGCACGCCGCCCGCGCTGCAGCGCACGGCGGCTTCGTCCAGCTGACGGGCCAGACGCGCATGGTCGATGCGCTCGCCCTGGCCTTCGATGAGCAGCATCCGGACGCCGTGATCGGCCTGCTCGCCGAGTGGGGCGTGCTGATCGCGATCGAGCCGGGCCTGCACGCCGACCCCGCCGCGGTCGAGGCGGCGTGGAAGATCGTCGAGGACGACGCGCGCGACGCCGACCGGGTCGCCCTCGGCTTCGGACTGCTGCTCACCGACCTCGCCCCCGAGCGGCGTCAGGAGTGGCTGGCGGCCAGCGGCCTGGAGCGCGCGTCCATCCGCGCAGCGCTCGGCACGGCGGAGGCGCCCGCCCTGCGCGCGCAGATCGCGGGTAGCAGCGACGCCGACGTCGATGTCGCCTGCGCCCGCGTCCCGATCGAGGCCGTCATCGCAGCCGGTGGCGACGAGGCCGCTCGCTACCTCAGCCGCCTGCGCCACATCGCGCTGGCCATCGACGGCGACGACGTCAAGCGCAGCGCCGGCGTGGAGGGCCCCGACGTCGGGCGGCTGCTGATCGCGCTGCGGCGTGCCTGCATCGACGGCACGGTCGCGGCGGATCGCGACGCGCAGCTCGCCTGGCTCGCACAGCAGTAGCGACGGCGTGCAGGTTTGGACCCGGGTCCAAATTGACCGAAATCGTGCAGATCTGGACCCGGGTCCAAATCTGCATTGCCGCGCAGCTGGGTTGGGTCGCCGGGGGTCTGGCTAGCGGCCGGAGCCGGCCACGAGGCCGAAGCCGATGAACAGCACGGCCACGGCAAGGGCCACGAGGCCCGCGTAGAGCAGCGGCGAGGACTTCATCACGCGCCCGCCAGCTTCAGCAGCGTCGCGGCGATCGGGTTGGTGAGGCCGGAGACGACATCGAGCAGCGGGCGGAAGAAGAAGATCATGCCCATCAGGATGATCATCCCGTACTGGTCGAGCCGGGCCCAGGCCTGGTACATCTCACGCGGCATGAAGGCGCCGACGACGCGCGAGCCGTCGAGCGGCGGGATCGGGATCATGTTGAAGATCGCGAGCCAGATGTTGAGCAGGAACGCCTGCACGAGCACGCGCTGGATCAGCGTCGGATCCGCGGTCTGGTAGATGGCGTTGCCCGGGCCGACGACGACCAGGTTCAGCAGCGACAGCACCACGGCGAGCACGTAGGCGATCAGGATGTTCGTGATCGGGCCGGCGATCGCGACGATCGCGAAGCCGCGCTGGGGATGGTTGAAGAAGCGCGGCTGCACCGGGATCGGCTTCGCCCAGCCGAACAGGAACGTGCCGCCCGAGGCGATCCACGAGATCGCGAACATCGCCGATCCCATCGGGTCGACGTGGCGGACTGGATTCGGCGAGAGGCGGCCGAGCATGCGCGCCGTCGGGTCGCCGAGCCGGTTGGCGACGTAGCCGTGCGCCATCTCGTGCAGCACCATCGAGACGATCAGGATCGGCAGCAGAAACGCGAGGATCTCGAGATTCGCGGCCGAGAAAGCGGAGTCGATATTGCCGAACATCCCGCGCAGGGTACCCCGACCCGGGGTACCCTCACGGCATGTCGCTCGCCTGGGACAGTTTCGCGGCCTTCCCGCTCCTGCGCTGGCAGGGCCCGGCGGGCATCGTCGCCGCCTTCACCAGCCGCGTGGGTGGCGTCTCGACAAGGCCCTTCGCGACGCTGAACCTGGGCTTCACGGCGGGCGATGATCGAGCCGCGGTGGCAGAGAATCGCCGCCGGCTGTGCGCCGCCGTCGGCGCCGACCCCGCGCGCACCGTCCAGAACCACCAGGTCCACGGCAACACGGTGCACGTCGCCGAGCCGCTGCTCGGCGGCTACCTCGATCCGCAGGGCGAGCTGCCGCAGGCCGACGCGCTCGTCACGCGCGAGCTCGACCTCGCGCTCGTCGCGCTGTCCGCCGACTGCGTGCCGATCGTGATCGCCGCGCTCGACGGCTCGGCCGTGGCGGTCGTGCACGCCGGCTGGAAGGGCCTCGTGGCGGGCGTCGTCGAGGCGACGGTCGCCGCGCTCGGACCGGGCGCCTACGCCGCCGCCGTCGGGCCCTGCGCCGGGGCCTTGGCGTACGAGGTGGGGGAGGAGGTTGCCGTGCAGCTGCGCGAGCGGTTCGGCGACGGCGTCGCCCAGGGCGGCATGGCCGACCTCGCCGCGAGCGCCGGCACCGCGCTGATCCAGGCCGGGCTCGCGCCCGACGCCGTCGAGATCAGCGGGCTCTGCACGATCACCGACCCCAAGCTGTTCTTCTCGTATCGCCGCGACGGCGCGACCACCGGCCGGCAGGGCGTCATCGCGTACCGTGGGGAGCCTGATGCAGAGGAATCCTGATGACGTGAAGGCGGGCGTGGCCCGGACCCGCGAGCGGATCGCCGCGGCCGCCGCGCGTGCCGGGCGCGATGCGAGCGCGATCGAGATCGTCGCGGCGGTCAAGTACCTCGCCAGCGAGGACCTGCCGCTCCTGCACGCCGCCGGCATCACCCGCGTCGGCGAGAACCGCACCGACCAGCTGGTTGCCAAGCAGGACGCCTTCGGCGACCTCTTCACCTGGGACTTCATCGGGCACCTGCAGAGCCGCAAGGTCAGGGAGATCGTTGGGCGCGTCGAGTTGATCCACTCGCTCTTCACCGAGTCGACGGCGCTGCAGATCGAGAGCCGCTCGCCGGCACCGCAGGACGTGCTGGTCGAGGTCAATACGGCCGGCGATCCGGACAAGGACGGCGTGGCCCCGGCCGACCTCGATGCGTTTCTCGAGCTGCTGGCGCCGCTGGCCAACGTGCGCGTGCGGGGGCTGATGACGATGCCCTCGTTCGCCGAGAGCGCCGAGCAGTCGCGCGCGGCGTTTGCGGCGCTGCGCGAGCTCGCCGCCGGTGCGGAGGAGCGCTGGTCGGGCACGCATCGCTTCGCCCAGCTGTCGATGGGCACCAGCCAGGACTTCGAGGTCGCGGTCGAGGAAGGCGCCACCCTCGTGCGCGCCGGCAGCGTCCTGCTCGCGCCGTAGGCGCATATCCGTATCCGAACCCGGTACACTCGGCGCCATGTCCAGCATCTGGCACCGCACGCTCGTCTACTTCGGCCTCGCCGAGGATGAGAGCCTCTACGACGACGACTTCTCCACGGTCCACGACGACCCTGAGCCGCCCTCGCGCAGCCGGTCCGCCGTTCGGCGGCTCGACCGCAAGCGCTCGGCACCGACGCCCGACTACGACGACGCCTTCCACGAGGAGGAGACGGCCGCCGGTCGTCCGCGCCGTGGCACCGCCAGCGGCGAGATCGGCGTGCTCCGCTCGGCGCCCGACAAGAAGACCGCCAACGCCGTCCGCGTGCACGTCATCGCACCGCGCTCGTACAACGATGCGCAGCAGATCGCCGATCGCTTCAAGAACGGCGTGCCGGTGATCGTCAACCTGCAGACGGCCGAGCCCGATCTCGCCAAGCGCATGATCGACTTCGGGTCGGGCATGACCTACGCCCTCGACGGCGCCATCCAGCGCATCGCCGAGAAGGTCTTCCTGCTGACGCCCGCCAACGTCGAGGTGTCGGCCGAGGATCGCCAGCGCCTGGTCGACCAGGGCTTCTTCAACCCGAACGCCTAGAGCCCGGCAGCGAGCCCCGGTGGGGTGCCGCTGTCAGATCGGTAGGAGCCACCATGACGTTCGATGAACTGCGCGACCTCGTCGCCAAGGGCCAAATCGATACCGTCATCCTCGCGATGACCGACATGCAGGGGCGCCTGCAGGGCAAGCGCCTCGATGCCGAGGCCTTCGTCGGCGACATCGCCGCCCATGGCGCAGAGGCCTGCAACTACCTGCTCGCCGTCGACATGGAGATGGCAACGCTGCCCGGCTTCGCGCTGACCAGCTGGGAGTCGGGCTACGGCGACTTCGTCCTCAAGCCGGACCTCTCGACGCTGCGCCCGATGCCGTGGCTCGAGGGCACCGCGCTGTGCATCGCCGACGTCGAGTATCACGACGGCTCGCCGGTCGTGGAATCGCCGCGCCAGATCCTGCGCGCGCAGCTCGAGCGCATCGCCGAGCGCGGCTGGAACGCCAAGATCGGCTCCGAGCTCGAGTTCGTCCTGTTCCGCGAGTCGTACGACTCGGCGCGGGACAAGGGCTATCGCGACCTCAAGCCCGCCAACGCCTACAACGTCGATTACTCGATCCTCGGCACGACGATGGTCGAGGACGTGATCCGTCCGATCCGCCTCGCGATGAAGGCGGCCGGGCTCAAGGTGGAGGACTCCAAGGGCGAGTGCAACCTCGGCCAGCACGAGATCAACTTCCGCTACCAGGACGCGCTGCGGATGGCCGACGACCACGCCTTCTACAAGCTCGCCGCCAAGGAGATCGCCTACCAGCACGGCGTCGCGATCACCTTCATGGCAAAGGTCAACCAGCTCGAGGGCAACTCGTGCCACATCCACTGCTCCTTCTGGGAGGGCGACGAGTCGCTGTTTCCCGGCACTGGCGAGGGCGGCCACTCGCCGCTCTACGACCAGTACATCGCCGGCCAGGTCGAGCGCACCCACGAGCTCTCGTACTTCTTCGCGCCAAACATCAACTCGTATAAGCGCTACGCGTACGGCTCGTTTGCGCCGACCACGCTGCTGTGGGGGCGCGACAACCGCACGGCCGCGTTCCGCTCGGTCGGCCATGGCAAGGGCCTGCGCCTCGAGACGCGCATCGCCGGCGGCGACGCCAATCCATATCTGGCCTTCGCCGCGATCGTCGCGGCGGGGCTCGATGGCATCGATCGCGAGCTCATGCCGCCGCCGCCGACGTCGGGCAGCGCCTACGACGCAGACGGCCAGCGCATGCCGACGACGCTGACGGAGGCCGTCGATCTGCTGGACCGCAGCGCTTTCGCCCGGACAGCCTTCGGCGATCGCGTGATCGACCACTACGTCAACAGCGGACGGCACGAGGTGAGGGCCTTCGAGTCCGCCGTGACGGACTGGGAGCTGGTGCGCTCCTTCGAGCGCTCGTAGGCGGCGCGTTCAGTCCACGGTGGTGCCGGCGAACCACTGTGCGACG
>CANJXE010000099.1 GCA_947478745.1 Actinomycetota bacterium | reverse complement strand
GTCGCAGGCGGCCTCGAGCCGGTCGACGTAGTGCTGCTCGACCCGCAGCGGGGGGAACTCGGGATCCTCGACCACAGGGGTGCACAGGTCGGCGCCGACGTCGAAGAGGTCGTTCTGGATGCGCACGAGCCACGGATCGGCCGGGGTGCCCGCCGAGTGCAGGCGGGCGACGCCCAGCGAGGCGGTCAGCTCGTCGACGGTGCCGTAGGCGGCCACACGGGTGTTGTGCTTGGCCACGCGGTGGCCATCGCCGAGGCTGGTCTCGCCGAGATCGCCGCCGCGCGTGTAGATGCGGTCGAGGCGGACGACGATGTCATCGTTGGGAGAGCTCATGGTGATCCGTTTCGTGGGCGGGCGGCGTGCGGCCGACGCTACGCCGGCAGGACCTCGAGCACCATCGCGTCGCCCTGGCCACCGCCGGAGCAGATCGTGGCCACGCCGATGCCGCCGCCGGTGCGACCCAGCTGGTGCACGAGCGTGCCGACCAGGCGGGCGCCGCTGGCGCCGACCGGATGGCCGAGAGCGACGGCGCCACCCTGGACGTTGACGCGGTCGGGGTCGATGCCGAGCGTCTTGATGGTGTTCAGCGAGATCGAGGCGAAGGCCTCGTTGACCTCGAGCATGTCGATGTCACCGATCGTCAGGCCGGCCTTGGCGAGCGCCGACTCGACGGACGTCGAGGGCGCGCAGGCCAGACGGCGCGTGATGTCGGCGGCCGTGGCGCTGGAGCGCACGATCGCGAGGGGCTTGAGACCGCGGGCCTTGGCGACAGCTTCGGAGACCGCGATCACCATCGCGGCGCCGTCGGTGACGCCCGGGCTGTTGCCGGCCGTGTGCGTGCCGTTCTCGGTGAGGGGGCCGAGCTTGCCGAGCGACTCGAGCGTGGAGTCCTCGCGGGGGCCCTGGTCCTGCTCCACGACGCGCTCCTTCTTGCGCTCGCGGATGGTGACCGGCGCGATCTCGGCGGCGAAGGCGCCGCTTCGCATGGCGGCGACGGCGCGCTCGTGCGAGCGCAGCGCCCAGGCGTCGAGCTCCTCGCGCGTCTGGCCGAGCTCGGCCGAGACCTCGTTGGCCTGGTCGTACATCACGCGGTCGGTCCACGGATCGCGCAGCGCGTCCTGCAGGACGGCGTCGACGAGGGTCTGGTCGCCGAAGCGGTAGCCGGCGCGGGCGCCGAGTGCCATGTACGGCGAGCTCGTCATCGACTCCATGCCGCCAGCCAGCACGATCTCGGCCTCGTCGAGGCGGATCAGATAGTCGGCGAGGGCGATCGCGCGCATGCCCGAGGCGCAGACCTTGTTGATCGTCTCGGAGCCGCTCTCGACCGGAATGCCAACGCGCGTCGTCACCTGGCGCGCCATCGCGTGCATCTGGCCCGCCTGCACGACCGAGCCGATGAACGAGTAGTCGATATCGGAGCCCGACAGGCCCGAGCGCTCGATCGCAGCGGTCGCGGCGGCAACGCCGAGATCGACCGCGGTAGCGCCCGCGAGATCACCGCCGAGGCGGCAGAAGGGGGTGCGAGCAGCGCTGACGAGGACGGTACGAGCCACGCGATGAGCCTCCGGGGAAGGTGCGTGCCGCTGGATGCGACGACGGCTGGAGGCTACCACGGCGCGATCGCCCAACACCGCTGCGGGAATGGCGCAGGCCGGGCGGGTCCGCTATAGTTCGATACTATGAGTGACGGGCGTTACATAGCGTCAGTTCTTCCGCCCCGGCGCCACGCGCGCCGCATGCTGACAATCGTCGCCGTCATCATCGCCGCCCTCGCCTGCGCGCTGCCCGCCGCGGCGTGGAGCCCGCCGCAGCAGCTCTCGAGCGACGGTCAAGTGGTCAACCAAATCGAACGCGTGGTGGCCGGCCCGGAGGGCTCGGTGGCGACCCTCTGGTACGCCGCGGGCACGTACTACACGGCCACGCGCACCACAGCCGGGGGATTCGCCGCGCCCGTCGCCGTCAACCCAGAACCCCTGTCGACCGATGACTGGTCGGACATTGCCATCGGACCCGACGGCGCCATCACGGTCGTCTGGATCGACAGCTCGAACGACACCGTGCAGACTGCGACCACGTTGCCCGGGTCGGTGACCTACGGCGCGCCCCAGATCGTGTATCGCGAGACGGATGGAAACGTTTTCGGCGCGGTGCTGGCGATCGCAAGCGACGGAACGGTCGTCGTCAGCTGGCTTTCAGATCGAAGCGACAACCCGAATGACGTCGTGTCGACGGCAACCCGCACCCCCGGCGCTGCGGCATTCGGAACCTCCGTGCGCCTCTCCAACCCCGAGCAAGATTCATACGGTACAACCGTGGTCGCTGCACCCGACAACTCGATCACCATCATGTGGTTCGGCTTCGTCGGCGGGAACATGATCATCGAGGCGGCCACGCGACCTGCTGGCAGCTCGTCGTTCGGGCCCGTGCAGGCAGTGACCACTCAGAGGAGCACCAATAGAGCGGAGACTCGGTCCGCCGTAACGGGCGATGGCACGCTGATCGTCGCGTGGGTGGATGGGGACAGAACGCTCGCCACCGCCACGCGGCCGGCCGGCGCGACCGCGTTCGGCCCCGCCGAGGTGCTCTCAGGCCCGACGGAGAGCGTTGATCGCTTCGCTCTGGCGGCTGCGCCCGATGGTACCGTCGTGATCATCTGGGACAGGCCCCTTTCACCGGGATACGCGGTGAGCGCCGCCATCCGCAGCGCCGGGGCAGCCGCCTTCGGAGCACCACAGGTTCTGAGCCGCGACGGCACTCTGGGTCTGACACCCGTGGTCGCCGTGGCGCCCGACGGCCGCTTCACGGGCGTCTGGACAGAGGCGCCGATGGGCCCAGGCGAGGCCAGCCTGCGAACAGCAACACTCGCCCCCGGTACGGCTGCATTCACGGACACTGAGACGATCGCGGAAACCCAGCGCGAAGCGGTACTCCCACGTCTCGCGACAGCCAGCGACGGAACCCCCGTGGTGGCCTGGGAGCAGACGATCAGCGGTACCGAGAGCGCGTTGGCGTCGTGGGGCTCCCCCACCACCTACCCGCTCACGATCGGCCGTAGCGGCACCGGCACCGGCACCGTCACCCCCGCGACGACGGGCCGCGTCTGCAGCGAGACCTGCACCGCCACCTACACCCTGTCCACGCGGGTGACGCTGACGGCCAAGCCGACGCGGGGCTCGGCATTCGCCGGCTGGACCGGAGCGTGCACCGGCACGTCGACCACCTGCACCGTCTCCGTGCTCGGAGCACGGACTGCCACCGCACGCTTCGCCGCCACCGCACCCGGCAAGGTCCGGCTCGCCCGCTCGCGCCTCGCCGGCCAGGCGACGATCGCGCTCTGGCAGGCGCCCGGCCGCACCGGCGGCGCGCGCACCACCCACTACCAGACGCGCATCCGCAGCAAGGGCGGCACCTGGTCGAACTGGACCACGCAGAAGCGGATCGCCGGTCGCCCGTGGCAATCGCACGCCTTCCGCGGCCTCGAGCAGGGCCAGGCATACGCCGTGCAGATCCGCGGCCAGAACACCGCCGGCACCGGCCAGACCGTGCTGACCTCGTTCGTCACACCGCGAGCGGCAGCGAGCAACACGCCCGCCAGCCGGTAGCGGACCGCGCGCCAACCGGTTGACGGCAGCGTCGTGCCGTGGCACCCTGCAACCCATGCAGGGAATCCGCAACGGAGCGTGGTGGTGGCGCATGCCCGGGCGGGATCCCGTGCGCTGACGCGCACCGCTGATCCGATTCGCCCGGGCTCCCCAGAGAGGGAGCCTTTTTTGTGCCCGCAGACAGACAACCGAAACCAGACATGAACCCATCCGAACCCCGACCCAAGAGCCCGCCGACCATGCGCCCCACCGTGCGCGAGCTGCCGGCCGACCTCTTGACGCCCGTCGGCGCGTACCTGCGCCTGCGCGACCTCGGACCGGGCTTCCTGCTGGAGAGCGTGGAGGGCGGCCAGCAGGTCGGCCGCTACTCGTTCCTCTCCGCCGGCTGCGAGCGCCTCGACCTCGACCTGACCGGCGCTGATCCCTTCGCGCCGCTGCGCGAGCGCCTCGACGCCAACCGCGACCTGGACCTGACCAACCTGCCGCCGTTCGCCGGTGGCGCCGTCGGCATGCTCGGCTACGACGCGATCCCGACCTTCGAGCCGACCGTGCCGCTGCCCGAGCGCGAGGAGGGCGACCTCCAGCACCCCGCCAGCTTCCTGATCGCGCCCGTCGTGGTCGCCTTCGACCACGTGCGCGCCACCGTCCAGGTGATCGCGCAGCCCGGCCACGAGGCGCGCGCCGACGAGATCACCGAGCGCCTGCTCGGACCGCTGCCCGAGGGCGTGCAGCCCGTGCCGCCGCTGGTGGCCGGCGGCGAGTCCGTCGCCGACCTCGATATGGACGAGTACATCGAGCGCGTGGAAATCGGCAAGCAGCACATCACCGCCGGCGACGTCTTCCAGGTCGTGCTGTCGCAGCGCCACCGCCGCCGCACGCCGCGCAGCCCCGTTGCGATCTACCGCGCCCTGCGCGCCGTCAACCCGTCGCCGTACCTGTTCCTGATCGACCTCGGCGACCGCGCGCTGATCGGTGCCTCGCCCGAGACCCACGTGGCGCTGTCGCGCGACGGCATCGCCGAGCTGCGCCCGATCGCCGGCACGCGGCCGCGCGGCGCCACGCCCGAGGAGGACGACGCGCTCGCCGAGGACCTGCTGGCCGACCCCAAGGAGCGAGCCGAGCACATGATGCTGGTCGATCTGGCCCGCAACGACCTCTCGCGCGTCTGCGACCCCGGCACCGTCCAGCCCACGCGCCTGCTGGAGATCGAGCGCTACAGCCACGTGATGCACATCGTCTCGCGCGTCGAGGGCCGCCTGCAGGAGTCGCAGGACGCCTTCAGCCTGCTGGCCGCCACGTTCCCCGCCGGCACCGTCTCCGGCGCCCCGAAGGTGCGCGCGATGCAGATCATCAGCGCCCTCGAGCCCCACCGCCGCGGCCCGTACGCCGGCGCGGTCGGGTACCTCAGCACCGACGGCACGCTCGACACCTGCATCGCGCTGCGCACCATCCAGCTGCGCGACGGCGTCGCCACGCTGCAGTCGGGCGCGGGCATCGTGGCCGACTCCGACCCCGCCGAGGAGCACCGCGAGTGCCTGCGCAAGATCGCCGCGCTCCACCGCGCCGTCGATCTCGCCGATGCGGGAGGCTACGGCCGATGATCCGCGTCCTGCTGATCGACAACTTCG
>CANJXE010000098.1 GCA_947478745.1 Actinomycetota bacterium | reverse complement strand
TGGTGACTCGTGACGTTCGTCACGCCGAACGTACGCTAGTCGAACTCGTGCCGATTCCAAGCCGCCGGGGCGTTCGTCGGCCGCACGGTCAGGCAGATGCGATGTCGGCGATCAGGGCATCGACGTCTGATGATGTCGTGTCCCAGGCTGTCATCAGACGTGCCACGTTGCGCGGCGCGTCCCAGATGTAGAAGCGATGCTGCTCCGCCAGCGCCTGGATGCGGTCGGCCGGCAGGACGGCGAAGACCGCGTTTGCCTCGACCGGGTACTCGATCGAGACGCCCGGCAGATCGCCGATACCGGCGGCCAGGCGCGCGGCCAGCGTGTTCGCGTTCGCCGCGTGCAGGCGCCAGCGCTCGTCGGTCAACAATGCGTCGACCTGCGCGGCGACGAAGCGCATCTTCGACTGCAGCTGGGTGGCCTGCTTGCGGGCGTTCTGGATCGGACCGCGCAGCGCGGGGTTGCGGGCCACCACGACCTCGGCGCCCATCGCGCCGTTCTTGGTGAGGCCGAACGAGATGATGTCGGCACCCGGGGCCACCTCCCCCAGCCCGCAGCCGTTGAAGACCGCCGCGTTGCAGAGGCGCGCGCCGTCGACGTGCAGCAGCATGTCGTGCGCATGGGCCCAGTCCGCGATCGCCTGCACCGCAGCCGGCGTGTAGGCCGTGCCGCACTCGGTCGACTGCGTGATGCTGACCACGCGCTGGACGACGTGGTGCTGCTCGCGCGAGCGCAGGGCGCCCTCGAGCAGCTCGGGCGTGAGGCGACCGTCGGGCGTCGCAATCGTCTCGATCTTCGAGCCCGTGATGTGCTCGGGCGCGCCGGCCTCGTCGAGGTCGATGTGGGCGCCTTTGGCGGCCAGCACGCTCTCCCAGCCGCGCAGGGCCAGCGACAGGGCGACCACGTTGGTGCCCGTGCCGGTTAGGCACAGCGCGAAGGCGGCGTCGCCGAAGGCGTCGTGCAGCCGGGCCTCGGCGCGCTCGGTCCACGCGTCATCGCCGTAGCCCGATGCATGGCCGACGTTGGCCTCGCCGAGCGCCGCCAGCACCTCGGGCGCCATCCCGGCGTGGTTGTCGCTGCCGAAGGTCATCTCAGCCACGGCTGCGGCTCCGGTAGGCAAGGGAGAGGGCGACCGCACCGGCCGCCGCCACGTTGAGCGACTCGGCGCGGTCGGACTGCGGAATGCGGCAGATCACGTCGGCGCGCCTGCGCACCGAGGCGGGCAGCCCGTCGCGTTCCGCACCGAGCGCGAGCAGGACCGGGCCGGAGAAATCGACGTCGGCGATGTCCGTCTCGCCCTTGCCATCGAGAGCGACGAGGCGCACGTCGAGGTAGGCGTCGGCGACGTCATCGAGCGAGAGCGTGGGCACGGTGAACGTCGCGCCCATCGCCGCACGCACGGCCTTGGGACCGGTCGGGTCCGCTCCGGGCGCGCCCAGCACGACGACGTCGGCGTCGAAGGCGGCGGCGGAGCGCAGAAGCGTGCCGACGTTGCCCGGATCTCCGACACCGCACAGCGCCAGCCCGAGCCCGGTTAGGACGCGGGGTGCCTGCGGCAGCGAGTCGGTGCGCACCACGCCGATCTGGCGGGTGCCGGAGCCGAGTGCCGAGATCGTGTCGAGCAGATCGCCCTGGACGACGAGCGGCGTCAGACCCACCTGCTGCGGCGACGGCGTCTCCTCGCGGACCAGCAGGTCCTCGAAGATGCAGCCGGCTCGTCGCGCGGCCTCGATCAGATCCTCGCCCTCGATCGCGAACACGCCCGCATCACGGCGCCCGGACGGGCGCGTGAGCGAGCGCACGCGTTGCAGCCGCGGATTCCGCGCGCTGCGGATGACGTCCATCAGAGGTGTCGCTTACGCAGCGAGTGCGGACTTCGCCTGCTCGGCGAGCGCGCCGAACGTGACAGGCTCGTTGAGCGCGAGATCCGCGAGGATCTTGCGATCCGCCGTCACGCCAGCCAGCTTGAGGCCGTGCATGAACTGCGAGTACGAGAGCTCGTGCTGGCGGGCGCCCGCGTTGATGCGGACGATCCAGAGGGAGCGGAAGTCGCGCTTGCGGACGCGGCGGTCACGGTAGGCGTAGTTGCCGGAACGGGCAACCTGCATCTTCGCCTGGCGGTAGAGCTTGGACTTCAAGCCCCAATAGCCGGACGCCTCTTCGAGGACCTTGCGGCGCTTCTTCTGCGCATGGACGGAACGCTTGACGCGAGTCATGCCTGAACCCTATCGCTTTCCGAGGAGGCGAAGCGCCTCCGGGTAGTCGGCCTTGGCCATCGGCTGGTCCTGGCTGAGCTGACGACGGCGCTTGGCCGACATCTTGCCCCGCAGGTGGGCCTCATTCGCCTTGCGACGCGTGATGGTCCCGTTGCTGGACACCTTCATGCGCTTCTTGGCACTGGAGTTGGTCTTGACCTTCGGCATTGCTTTCCTTTGTCCCTACGACGTGGCCGCAGGCTCTTCGGCTTCCGCGGTGGGCGCTACGGCCTCCGCGGTGGGAACTTCCACTTCCGCGGCCGGCTTGTCGCCGTCCTCGGTGCTTGCTGCTTCTGCTGCTGCGGCGGGCTTGTCGCCATCCGCAGGACTCGCGTCCTCGCCCGCTTCCGGAGCCTCATCGGCATCCTTGGCGGCCGCCTCGGCAGCATCCTCCTTGAGGAGTTGCTTCGACGGTGCGAGCATCATGACCATATTTCGTCCATCTTGCAGCGGTTCCGACTCGATGACCGCAATTTCCTTGAGATCCTCGGCCAGACGGAGCAGCAATTCGCGTCCCTTTTCGGGGTGCGTCATCTCGCGACCGCGGAACATGATGGTGACCTTGACCTTGTCGTGGTTCCGCAGGAAGCGGACGACGTGGCCCTTCTTGGTCTCGTAATCGTGGACGCCGACCTTCGGGCGGAGCTTGATCTCCTTGATCACGATGACGTTCTGGTGCTTGCGCGCCAGCTTCGCCTTCTGCTCCTGCTCGTACTTGTACTTCGAGTAGTCCATCACGCGGCAGACGGGCGGGCGCGCGTCAGCGGCGACCTCGACGAGGTCGAGGTTCTGATTCCACGCGAACTCCAGAGCGTCGTCGCGGTCCTTGACCCCGATCTGCTCACCGTCTGCGCCGATCAGGCGCACCTGCGGGACACGGATGGCCTCGTTGATACGGGCCCGCGGCTCCTCAGGGGGACGGTCGTATCCTCGACGTGGCCTCAAGACTGGTGCTCCGTGCGCAAGGGTGGTGTACTCCGTTCGATGGATGATCGACGCCCGAGAAAAGGCGTCCAACGCGGGCGATGGTAGCACGCACTCGGCGCACGGCACCCCCGCGAAACCCATTCTGGCACACGCATTTGCCGTTGCGGGTGGGTCGGACCGCCGATTGCGCTCACGAAGCGCCGTAGACGGTGCGCGAATCGCGCTCGGTCAGGAGCGTGTCGATGACGCTGTCGAGCGCCAGCGTGCCGAGGTCGATGCGGCCGTGGCGGCGCACCGCGACCGCCCCCGCCTCGGCCTCGCGATCGCCGATCACGAGCATGGCGGGAACCTTCTGCGTCTCGGCCTCGGCGATGCGCTTGCCGATCGATTCGCCGCGCCCGTCGACCTGCACGCGCAGGCCGGCGCTGTGCAGCGCGTCGCGGGCCAGCTCCGCCGCCAGCGCGTGGCGGTCGGAGATCGGGAGGATCACGGCCTGCACCGGCGCGAGCCAGAGCGGGAACGCGCCGCCGTAGTGCTCGATCAGGATGCCGATGAAGCGCTCGAAGCTGCCGAGCAGCGCGCGGTGGATCATCACCGGGCGGTGGTCGTGGTCGTCGGCGCCCGTGTAGGTCAGCTCGAAGCGATCCGGCAGGTTGAAGTCGAGCTGCACCGTGCCGCACTGCCAGGAGCGGCCCAGCGAGTCGGTCAGGTGGATGTCGATCTTCGGGCCGTAGAACGCGCCGTCGCCCTCGTTGACGCGGTAGTCGATGCCGCGCGCCTGCAGGACGCGATGCAGCGCCTCCTCGGCCTTGTCCCAGATCGCGTCATCCCCCACGCGCACCTCGGGCCGCGTCGAGAGCTCGATCTTGAAGTCCATCGCGAACAGCTCGTAGAGGTCGAGGGCGAAGCCGAGCACGCTCTGGACCTCCTCCTCGATCTGGTCGGCCGTGACGAACAGGTGCGCATCGTCCTGCGTGATGTGCCGGACGCGCATCAGGCCGTGCAGCGTGCCGGACGGCTCGTGGCGATGGACGAGGCCGACCTCGTTCATGCGCAGCGGCAGCTCGCGGTACGAGCGGCGATCGCTCTTGAAGATCATGCAGTGCGCGGGGCAGTTCATCGGCTTCATGCCGAAGGCGCGCTCCTCGATCTCGAGCAGGTACATGTTGTCGCGGAACTTGTCCCAGTGGCCGGAGGTCTTCCATAGATCCGAGGCGTACAGGATCGGCGTCTTGACCTCCTGGTAGCCGCGCTCGGTGTTCTCCTTGCGCCACATGTCGACCAGCGTGTTCCACACGATCATGCCCTTGGGGTGCCAGAACGGCGCGCCCGGGGAGACGTCGTTGAACGAGAAGAGGTCGAGCTCCTTGCCGAGGCGGCGATGATCGCGCTTCTGCGCCTCCTCGATGTTGTGGAGGTGCAGGTCGAGGTCCTCCTGCGTGAAGAACGCGGTGCCGTAGACGCGCGTCAGCATCGTGCGCGTCGAGTCGCCGCGCCAGTAGGCACCGGCGAGGTGCGTCAGCTTGAAGGCCTTGATCGGCGCGGTGTCCTGCAGGTGCGGTCCGCGGCAGAGATCGCTGAAGTCGTCCTGCGTGTAGACCGTCAGCGGCTCGTCGACCGGCAGGTCGTCGATCAGCTCGACCTTGTACGCCTCGTCCTCATCGACGAAGCGCTGGCGGATGATCTCGCGATCAGTCGTCTCGCGCGTGAAGGCGTGCTTCTGCTTGAGGATGCGTCGCATCTCGTTCTCGATGCGCGCCAGATCGGCCTCGCCGATCTGCTCGGGGAACTCGAAGTCGTAGTAGAAGCCGTTGTCGATCGCCGGCCCGATCGAGACCTTGACGCCCGGAAACACGTGGCGGGCGGCCTCGGCGAGCACGTGGGCCGTGGAGTGGCGCAGGATCGGCAGCGCCTCGGCATCGCCGACGCGCAGGATCTTGACGTGCGCACCGTCCGGCAGGGGCAGACGCAGGTCGCGGACCTCGCCGTCCACCTCGATCGCGGCGGTGACCTTCGCCAGGCGCTCACCGATGGCACGCGCGCAGTCGAGACCCGTCGCACCGTCCTCGAGCTGGAGTTCCGTGCCGTCGGGGAGATGGACCTTCATGCGTTGGAGGGTATCAACCGGGCGCGAGACGGCGTTGCGCTCGGG
>CANJXE010000097.1 GCA_947478745.1 Actinomycetota bacterium | reverse complement strand
CTCCATCGGCAGCCCCGCCTGCTCGGCGTAGGCCAGACCCTCGCCGACCGAGGCGTAGGTGCCGCTGATGATGATCTGGTTGACGGCCTTGGCGGCCTGCCCCGCACCCGTCGGACCCAGGTGGGTGATCGTCTTGCAGAACGCCTCGAGGATCGGCTTGGCGACGATGAAGGCAGCGTCGGAGCCGCCGACGAACGCCGTGCAGACGCCGTTGCGCGCCCCCTCGGCACCGCCGGACAGCGGCGCATCGACGACCTCGACGCCCTTGGACGCCAGCGCCTCGGCGAGCGCCTTCTCCGCGCTGGGCGAGACGGTCGAGCAATCCAGGAGGACCGCGCCGTCGCGGATGCCCTCGAGCACGCCGTGATCGCCGAGCACCACGGCCTCGAGGTCGGGCGTGTCGGAGACGCACGTCACGACCACGTCGGCGTCGCGCGCGGCATCGGCCGGCGTCGCGGCGCGCCGGGCACCGCGCCCCACGAGCTCGTCGCCTTTGGCGGCCGTGCGGTTCCAGACCGCGACCTCATGGCCGGCGGCGAGCAGGTGGCCGGCCATCGGTCCACCCATGGTGCCGAGGCCGATGCAGCCGACGCGGGCCATCAGCGGATCTCCGAGAAGTGGATCACGGTCACGGTGTCGTCCTCCCGGACGTCGCGGTTGTAGAGCTTGCGCAGGAAGTCAGCGAACTCGTCGAGCGTGCGCAGCGAGGCGTTCTCGTGCTGCATCTCGCGCGGCGAGACGTCGCCCAGCGGCTTGACCTCGACCTTGTCGATGACGGCGTCGAAGACGCGCTCGCGCGGACCGAAGCGCTGGCCGACGAGGACGGCGACGATCATGCCCTTCTCGTACTTGGCGCTCTTGTCGCCGACACGGATCGTCACCGTCTTGCGACGGCTCTTGATCTGGTCTGCCACCAGCGGGGAGTAGAACATCAGCGCGTGCATCGGACCTCCGACCTTCCTATGCCGCCATCGTATCGGGCACATGCGGCCGCCGGGGTGCCGGGTGGCGAATCCGTGCCGGCCGTAGACTGACGCCGTGCGCAATCGGCTCTTCCTCGCGGTGGCCTCCACGATGTTCGTGGACGCGCTCCTCTACCTCGCGATCGTGCCGCTACTGCCGTGGTACGCCGAGCACTTCCACCTGTCGACGGTCGGCGCGGCCGTGCTCCTGGCCGCCTACCCCGTCACGTTCCTGATCGTCACCGTGCCCGCGGGCTGGCTCGCCGGACGCGTCGGTGCCCGGCGGGTCGTGATCGGCGGCATCCTCTTCTTCATCGCCGCGACGGTCCTGTTCGCCTGGGCACCGAGTGCCAACGCGATCATCCTCGCCCGCGCCCTGCAGGGCATCGGCGGCGGCGTCGGCTGGGCCGCGGCGATGTCCTGGCTGACGGGCAACGTGCCCCCGGAGCGGCGCTCGCGGGTGATCGGCGCGATCTCCGGCGTGCTGGCGGCCGGCTCGGTGGCAGGGCCGATCCTCGGCGCCCTCGGCGGGGCGACCTCGCCGGCGCTGGTCTTCGGCTTCGTGGGCCTGCTCGCCACGTTCGCGCTCGGCGCCACGTTGCTGGCCCCGGCCGGCGCCGTGCTGCCGCGCGACCCGGCCCTGCATACGACGCTCCGCCGGCTGATCGCCCACCCGATCGTGATCTGCTCGCTCGCCTTCTCGCTGGCCGATGCGGTCGGCGTGGCGGCAGTCGACCTGCTCGCGCCGCTCCAGCTGGGCGAGCGCGGCGTCGACTCGACCGCGATCGGCATCGCGATCGGTGCCGGCGCGGCGCTCGGCATCGCCGCCTCGCAGCTCGCAGGGCGCGCCGGCGAGCGCTTCGGCTCGTTCCCCGTCGCCTTTGTCGGCGGCGTCGGACTCGGCGTCGTGCCGGCGCTGCTCGTGCTGCCGCTGCCGTCCTGGGGGATCCTCGCCCTGCTGGTCGCGATCGGGCCGTTCTTCCCGATTCTGATGACCGGCGTGTACCCGTTGATGTCCGCGGCCGCCGATGATCTCGGCCTGTCCCACGGCACGGCCAACGCGCTGCCCAACATGGTCTGGTCCGGGGGCTTCGCCGTGACGCCGCTGCTGGTCGCCCCCATCGCCGAGGCGGCGGGCGATGCCGTCGCCTACGGGCTGGCCGCGGTGCTCGTGGCGGCCCTGCTCACAACCGCCGTCTTCATGCGAGCCCGCGCACGAAGCCGGTCGCTCTCGCACTGAGCCGCACGACGCCAGTACGCTGGCGCAATGCAGCGGATCCGCCTCGCCGTCGGCACGACGATGTTCATCGACGGGCTGCTCTACCTGGCGATCTTCCCGCTGCTGCCGATCTTCAGCTCGCAGTACGACCTCTCCAAGCTCGACGCCGCGGTGCTCCTCTCCGGCTATCAGGTCGCCTTCGTCGCGACCGTGATCCCGGCGGGCTGGCTGGCGGGGCGCTTCGGTCCGCGCAACGTCGTCGCCGTCGGCCTCATCTGCTTCGTTCTCGCCTCGCTCCTGTTCGCCGTCGCTCCGACCTTCGGGCTCCTGGTGGCCGCCCGCGCGCTCCAGGGCGTGGCCGGCGGGTGCGGGTGGTCGGCAGCCATGTCGTGGCTCACCGAGAACACCGAGCGCGAGCGGCGCTCCCGCGTGGTGGGCCTGATCTCCGGCATCTCGGCAGCCGGTGCGGTGGCTGGACCGGTGATCGGCGCGCTGGCCGCCGCGACCAGCGTGATGCTCGCCTTCTCGCTCGTGGCGATCATCGGGCTGGTCGCGCTCACCCTCACGCTGCTCGCCCCGGCGGGGCGCATCCCGCCTGCAGGCCCGGCACTCGTCACCACGCTGCGCAGCCTGCTCGGGCACCCCATGCTGATCGCGTCGCTCTGCTTCGCCTTCACGGTCGCGATCTGCCTGTCGACGGTCGACCTCCTCGCCATCCTCGAGTTGGGTGTGCGCGGCGTCGACGCAACGACGATCGGGATCATCCTCTCGACCGGGGCGCTGCTGGGCGTCGGCATGGGTGCCGTGGCCGGACGGATCGCCGAACGGATCGGCAGTTTCGGGCTGTGCCTGCTCGGCGCCGTCGGCATGGCGCTGCTGACCGGCGTCCTCGCGCTGCCCCTGCCGGTCTGGGGTCTCGGCGTGGGCATCATGCTGGTCGGTCCGCTGTTCCCGATGCTGATGACCGGCATCTACCCGATGATCGCGGCGGCCTCCGACGACCTCGGCGTGCCCCACGGCACTGCCAACGGCATGGTCAACATCTGCTGGACCGGTGCGACGGCGCTGGTTCCGCTGGCAGCCGCACAGCTCGCCGACGCGGAGGGCGATGCCGCCGCCTACGCATCCGCGGCCGCACTGACCGTCGGATTGATCGCAATCGCTGTGCTCATGCGATCTCGCGCACGAAATCTGTCACTCTCGTCCTGAGAGTGCCGGTTCCCGTTTGCGAACGTGCAGTAGGGTTCGTATAGTCCTCTTTGGCACTCACCGCGTGAGAGTGCCAATGGATTTCACCCTCTCAACCCTTGACCTTGGAGGTCAGTATGAACCTCAAGCCGCTTGGCGATCGCGTGATCGCCGAAGTGCAGGCGGAGGAGTCGACGACTGCCAGTGGCATCGTCCTCCCCGAGACCGCGCAGGAGAAGCCCCAGCGCGCGAAGATCCTCGCCGTTGGCTCCGGCCACTACGAGTTCGGGCATCACGTGCCGCTCGAGATCGCCGTTGGCGATGAGGTCCTCTTCTCGAAGTACGGCGGCACCGAGATCAAGGACGGCGGCAAGGATTATCTGATCCTCCGCGAGTCCGACATCCTCGCCGTGATCACCCCGGCGGCCAAGCCCGCCAAGGGCAAGAAGTAACCACTTCCACTCTCTCTGACTGAGGCAACTTTCATGGCACATAAGGAAATCAAGTTCAACGAGGACGCCCGACGGGCCCTCCAGCGCGGCGTGGATACTCTCGCCGACGCCGTCAAGGTGACGCTCGGCCCCAAGGGTCGCTACGTCGTCATCGACAAGAAGTTCGGCGCCCCGACGATCACCAACGACGGCGTCTCCATCGCCCGTGAGATCGAGCTCGAGGATCCGTTCGAGAACCAGGGCGCCCAGCTCGTCCGCGAGGTTGCCACGGCAACCAACGACGTCGCCGGTGACGGCACGACGACCGCGACCGTGCTGGCCCAGGCGATCGTCCGCGAGGGCCTCCGCAACGTGACCGCGGGTGCCAACCCGATGGGTCTCAAGCGCGGCATCGAGCGCGCCGTCGAGGAGGCTGTCGCCAACATCAAGGCGCAGTCGAAGGCGGTGTCGGGCAAGGAGGACATCGCCCGTGTCGCCACGATCTCGGCTCGCGATCGCGAGATCGGCGACGTCATCGCCGACGCCATCGAGAAGGTCGGCAAGGACGGCGTTGTCAACGTCGAGGACGGCCAGACCTTCGGACTCGAGCTCGAGTTCACCGAGGGCATGCAGTTCGACAAGGGCTACGTCTCCCCGTACATGATCACCGACGGTGATCGCATGGAGGCCGTGCTCGAGGATCCGTACATCCTCATCGCGAACCAGAAGATCGGTGCGGTCAAGGACATCCTCCCCGTGCTCGAGCAGGTCATCCAGAGCGGTCGCGCCCTGATGATCATCGCCGAGGACCTCGAGGGCGAGGCCCTGGCCACGATCGTCGTCAACAAGCTCCGCGGCACCTTCACGGTCGTCGCGGTCAAGGCCCCGGGCTTCGGCGATCGCCGCAAGCGCATGCTCGAGGACATCGCCATCCTGACGGGCGGCGAGGTCATCACCGAGGAGATGGGTCTCAAGCTCGAGACGACGGCCGTCGCACAGCTCGGTCGTGCCCGTCGCATCGTCGTGACGAAGGACAACACGACGATCATCGACGGTGCCGGCAAGGGCGACGCGATCAAGGCCCGCATCAAGCAGATCAAGCAGGAGATCGAGAACACCGACTCCGACTTCGATCGTGAGAAGCTCCAGGAGCGCCTCGCCAAGCTCAGCGGCGGCGTTGCCGTGGTCAAGGTCGGCGCAGCCACCGAGACCGAGATGAAGGAGAAGAAGCATCGCGTCGAAGACGCGCTGCAGGCCACCCGTGCCGCCCTCGAAGAGGGCATCGTGCCGGGCGGCGGCGTTGCCCTGCTCAACGCGGCGTCGAAGCTCACCATCGACGACGCGCACCATGACGAGGCGACCGGCGCCAAGATCGTCCGCCGTGCGCTCGAAGAGCCGCTGCGTCAGCTGGCCTTCAACGCCGGCCTCGAGGGCTCGGTTGTCGTCAACGAGGTCCGTGCCGCCAAGGCCGGCTTCGGTCTGAACGTCGACACCGGCGAGATGGTCGACCTGGTCAAGGCCGGCATCATCGACCCGGCCATGGTCACCCGCTCGGCGCTGCAGAACGCGGCATCGATCGCCAAGAACATCCTCACGACGGAAGCCATCGTCGTCGAGGCGCCCGAGAAGTCCGGTGGCCCCTCCGTGGGCGACATGGGCGGCATGGGCGGCATGGGCGGGATGATGTAAGGACTGGTTCGGGCTCTGCCCGGATCACCGCTCGACCCTGAAGGGCCCCGGCT
>CANJXE010000096.1 GCA_947478745.1 Actinomycetota bacterium | reverse complement strand
GGTAGCGCTGCTGCACGAGTCCGCCACGCGCCGCGGCCTCCCACTCGGCCTCGCTCGGCAGGCGCAGGCCCGCCCACGTGCAGTAGGCGAGCGCGTCGAGCACGGCGACGTGGACGACAGGGTGGTCCACCCGGCCCTCGAGGCTCGAGTGCGGGCCCTCCGGGTGGCGCCAGTCGGCGCCTTCGACCTTGCGCCACCAGGGCGCGGCGGCTGCGGCCTGCGTCAGCTCGAAGTCGGGCGGCAGGAACCCCACGAAGACGAACGACCAGCCCCACTGCTCGGCGACGGTGACCCACTCGGTCTCCTTGACGAACTCCGCGAAGCGCGCGTTGGACACGGCGTGGGCATCCAGCCAGAACGGCGCCAGCTCGATCTCGCGTACCGGGCCCTCCCAGTCGCCCTCGCGGGCGCGCTCGTCCATGTTGCCGAGCAGGTAGCGCCCGCCGGGAACGGGTATCAGCTGCGCGCCGTGCGCGGTGGGCGGGGTGGGCGCGGGCATGGGGATCAGCGCCACGCGGTGGCAAAGGAGCGCTCGATGCGCTCGACGGTTTGGCCCTCGTTCGCCTCGCTGGCGGCCTTGGCCTCCAGCCAGTCGGGATCGGCCTGAAAGGCAGTCCAGGTGGCATCCATCTGCTGCTGATCCTGCCAGGTGCAGACGTAGACGAAGACGTCTGCGTCGTCGCGATCCAGCCAGAAGCGGTCGATCTCCACGTCGTGGCGCTCGAACAGCGGCAGCACGACCTCGTCGAAGCGCAGCAGGACAGCGGCGCGCTTGCCGGGAGAGCAGACGTAGCGGCGGATCTCGAACAGCATCAGGGAAACTCCGGATCGGGTTGTCACCGCACGTGAGCGACACCGCCATCATACGTTGGCGATGAACCTCTCCTACCGCCAGCGCGTGCTCGTCATGTTCGTCCTGCTCGCCGTCTTCATGGCGGGCATCGCGATCTCGAACACGGTCAGCCAGTATCTCGGCATCGGCATTTGCGTGGTCGCCTTTGTGCTGACGGCGCTCGTCGTGCTGGGGCTGAACCGCGCGCGTTAGGCCACTGCGAGCGACGCAGCTGCTGCGCGCGTGATCTCGCGCCAGGCGCTCGCCGAGACTCCGACGGGTCGGGCCTCCGTGAGAATCCGGCGGATGGCCGCCCGGCCGCTGATCGTCGAGTCGCCTGCCTCGGCCACGACGACGCGATCGTGGGTGCCGATCAGGGTCAGCGCGGTGCCGAGCTGGTCGATCGTCAGGCCGAGCGCCTCGACGTCGGCGTGGCGGTAGCCGCAGACATCGACGGCAGGCTCGCCCTGCAGGTGCTCGTGCCAGATGCGATGGACGCCGTCGTGCCATTCACGTTCGAACTCGACCTCATCCGCGGCGTTCTGGACGTAGCGCATGACGGCAGAGCAGTCCATGATCGCGAGCCCGACGCGCTTGCCCTTGAGGCTCTTCGCGACCTTCGCCACCTCGCGCTCGAGCGCAGTCAGGATGTCCTGCGGCTCCAGATGGCTGTCGGCGTAGGGGAACGCACCGAGTTCCCACACGCAGATCGTGGCGCGGCCCTCCGGTGCGATCTCGGTGTAGCGCGGGTCGGCGATGTAGATCCAGTGGTCTACATCGGTGCCGAAGGCGTGGTCGACGGTGGCGAACAGCGGACCGGTCGCGTCAACGCAGTAGAGGAGGACGTGCGGCGCGTCCACATGGGCACGTGATCCGGTCAGGTCGTCGATGGTGCAGTCGAGCGCGGTGGCGATACCGTCGAGGACGCGCAGCGACACGTCGGGCGCGCGGCCGGTGCTGGCGCTGCGCCCGTTCTCGATCGCCGTCACGTAGCCGGCGGAGACGCCGGCGGCCTGTGCGAGCGCGCGCACGCTCAGGCCGAGCGCGGTGCGGCGGTCGCGGACCTCGTGGCCCAGCTCGTTGGTTGTTGGGTGTGGCATCGGGAGCTGACTCTAGCGATCGGGCGAGAGCGAACGGTTGACGTGGCACGCAATGTTCACTAGCGTGGACAGTGTTCATTCTGATGGACAAAGCGCGGTGATGCAACCGCACGAGGAAGAGGAGTCTCCATGTCCAAGCGCTACCACGCCCTGCGCGACGTCGTCTGCTCGCTGCCCGAGCCTGGCTGGAACTACGGTCACGCCCGCTCGCCGTTCTACTCGTACGACGTCGAGAACGGCGCGACGTTCGTGATCTACAACGGCCGCATGATGCCGATCTCGATGAAGACCTCCACGCGCGAGGAGGGCTACTGGGCGTTGCGCCGGACGGTCACCCGCCTCAATACGGGCGAGTTCGTGACCGAGCTGAAGGGCCCCGACGCCGGCAAGCTGCTCGACCGCGTGTTCACGCGCAAGGTCTCGGCGATGAAGGTCGGCCGCTGCGCCTACGGCCTCGCCTGCTGGCCCAACGGCGGCATCATGGTTGACGGCATCCTGATCCGCCTCGGCGAAGATCGCTTCTGGTACGTCCAGGCCGATGGCGAGTTCATGGGCTGGACGCGCGGCATCGCCGTCGCCTCGGGCATGGACGTCGAGATCTTCGACGCCAAATCGTGGGTCCAGCAGATCCAGGGGCCGAAGGCCTTCGATGTGCTCGCCGAGCTATCCGATCAGGGCATGCCGGAGGAGTTCAAGTACTTCGACATGCGCGAGGTCACGATCGCTGGCGTCCCGTGCCTGATCACCCGTACGGGCTGGACGGGCGAAATGGGCTTCGAGATCTACACCATCGACGGTACGGATACCAACGCGATGTACGACCGCACGACCGAGGTCGGCAAGGGGCATGGCCTCCTCGACATCGGCCTCGATCCGATGGACACACGCCGTATCGAGGCGGCGATCATGAACAACATCTCCGACATGGACTATCTGATGACGCCGTTCGAGGCGGGGCTCGAGATGTTCGTGGATCTCACGCGTGAGGACGACTACTTCGGCAAGGAGGCGCTGCTCAAGGCCGATCGTCGCACGCGCATGTACGGCGTCAAGTGCAAGCCGGCCGAGCCGCTGATCGGCGGCCACGTCGAGCGCGACGGCCAGGAGATCGGCGTCATCACCGCCTCCTCGTGGAGCCCGTACCTCGAGTGCGGCGTGGCGTACGTGAAGCTGCACAGCGCCGACCTGATCGAGCCGCGCACCGGCAAGGTCGTCGGCTTCGACCTGGACCTGCACGACTGCGAGCTGATCGACCTGCCGTTCTACGACGCCGAGAAGAAGATCCCGCGCGGGCTCGAGGTTGCCGACGTCTGAGGTGGAGCTGGAGGGCGGGCGCCCGCTCGCCCTCCAGCACTCGTCGGGCAAGCCGCGCACCTCGATGGCGGGGCCACCGCCGATCAGGTTGCGCTCGGTCGCCGCCAGCATCTCCTACGGGGTCACTCGACGACGCGCAGGGTCGATGAGATGTCGCTCTTGATGTAGCGGCGGGCGCCGAGCACCGGGGCGAGGGCGACGGCGCCCACTCCGAGCAGCACCGCCACGGCGAGCGAGGCGGGCGAGAGCGTCACCTCCATGCCAAGATCGGGGAACGTCTCGCGGGCCACGAAGTACGTGATCCAGCTGGCGAGCGCGAGGCCGATCGCCAGCCCCGCGAGCGTGCCGAGCACGCCGATGATCGCGCTCTCGGTGACGTCTGCGAGCGTGACGCGCCAGACCGGCATGCCGAAGGCGAACAGCGTGGCGCTCTCGCGGCGGCGCTCCTCGCGGGCGATGCTGAGGGTGTTGAAGGCGATCAGCGCCACGAGCGCGGCGGTGATGATCTCGACGAACCAGACGACCGACAGGAAGTACTCCATGTAGCGCTTGGCCGCGTCGGGGATCGCGGCGCCGGACTCGACGGCGACGACCGCATCCTGCTGCAGCAGCTCGCGCGTCACCTCGTCCTGCGTCGCGTCGGTCGTGGGGCGCACCTCGACCACGTTGGCGACGCCGGCTAATCCGAAGGCAGCCGCGTTCTCCATGTCCATGTACGCGTAGGGGCGCAGCGGGTTGGCGTGCAGGCCCGTCACCACGAACGGCGTCTCAACCGTCTCGAACGTCGTTGGCCCGGTGCGGCGCGGGTGCCGGACGCTGACGGTGTCGCCGATGCGGACGCCGAGGTCGTCGGCGGCGAGCTGCGAGATGACGATGCCCGATCCCGCCAGCGTTCCGCTCGCAAGCCGTGGCTCCCACGCCGGATTGCCGGGCTCGATCAGCTGGAGCGAGACCTCGAAGCGCTCGCCGCCGGTGCCGAGCTCGACGGGCAGGAGCAGGCCGGGCGACGCGGCGGTCACCGTCTCGGCGTCACCGATCGCCTGCACCGTCGGTCCGGCGGCAGGCACGGGAGCGTCGAGCGTGGCGACCATGCGCTGCGGGCTGCCGGCCAGCGCCTCCGAGCGGCTGTCGGCGAGGCTCACCGTGAAGCTGTCGAGCATGCTGGTCATGGTGATCATCACCGTGATCGCAGCGCCGATCGCGAGCAGGCTCAGCAGGGAGCGGCGGGGTGCGCGCGCGACGTTGCGCAGCGGCATCTTGGCCAGCACTGAGCCGGGTAGCGGCAACCGCTCGAGCAGCGGCGCGAGGCCGGTGCGCGTGGCGGTGTGCGCGCCGATCCGGATCGCCTCGATCGGCGTCACGCGCACGGCACGCAGCACGGGGATGATCGCGGCCAGCACGGGCACGATCAGGCCCAGCAGCGCCGCGCGCAGGTACGTCTCGGGCGCGAACGGCGTCTCCTGCACGGGCAGCGGCAGGATGTCCCGCATCAGGCCGGCGAAGTACGTCGCGGTCCCCAGGGCGACGAGGATGCCGAGCAGCACGCCGATCACCGCGACCTCGAGGGCGAACAGGATCGGACGGATCGCGAGCCAGCGCGGCTCCACGCCGAGCGCGAGGCCGACGCCGATCTCGCGCCGCTGCGCCTCGACGACGCGGGAGACCAGGTTGAACGCCGCGAAGGCCGCGCCGATCAGCAGGATCCAGGAGAAGATGTCCATCATCTGCTGATCGCTCTCGGCGTCGTCGTACATCAGCCGGTACGAGATCTCCTCGCTGCGCGGCGTGATCGTCGCGGTCGTCTCGGGCAGCTGCCGGGCGAAGGCCGCAGCGAGGTCGCGCTGTACCGCGGCGGGGTCCGCGCCGGCAGCGACATCGACGACCAGCTCGTTGACGACCGCGCCCTGGCCGCCGAGGCGCTGCACGCTCGTCAACGGCGCGTACAGGTAGGCGAACGACACCTCCGCGCCGAAGGAGAGCCCGGGCCGCGTCACCATGAACTGCTCGGGCTGCAGGGCGCGGCCGACGATCTTCACGTCGCCCACGCCGGCGAGGCGCACGGTGGTCGGAATCGGGATGGCGTGGAGGCGGCCGAAGTTGCCCTCGATCACCGCGACGGGCTGCCCGTCGTCGGCCGGGGTCAGGTCGCGGCCCTGCTCGACGGAACGGGCATCGATCCCCGCTCCGGGTCCGCTGGTGGGGACGCCGACGATCTCACCGCGCACCAGCAGCGGCTTGCCGCCCACCGACGCATCCAGCTGGGTCGGCACCAGCAGGCGCTCCTGCGTCGCGGCGATCCGC
>CANJXE010000095.1 GCA_947478745.1 Actinomycetota bacterium | reverse complement strand
TCGGGTGAAACCCGATCAGAAGACGCAGACACCATGCACCAGAAACGGGCTGCCCCGGAGGGCAGTCCGTTTCGTCTGTGCACTGGTGGCTACGTCTCTTGGTGATGTTTCGGGTGAAACCCGATCAGAAGACGCAGACACCATGCACCAGAAACGGGCTGCCCCGGAGGGCAGTCCGTTTCGTCTGTGCACTGGTGGCTACGTCTGTTGGTGATGTTTCGGGTGAATCACGATCAGAAGACGCAGACACCATGCACCAGAAACGGGCTGCCCCGGAGGGCAGTTCGTTCCGTCTGTGCATAAATGTATTACGCTGCGATACACTGCGCATCATGGCGAAGAACCCGACACCCCGGCGCGCGGTCGTCTCGTTGCGGCTCGATCCCGACACACTTGCGCGCGTCACCACGCTCGCCGCGGAGCGCGGCGTCACGCGCACGGCGCAGGTCGAGCGCTACATCCTTGATGGCATGGATCGCGACCGGTATCCCCAGCTGACATTCCGCTATCGCGAGGGCGATCGCATCCCGATGGTCGCCGGCCGTCGGCTGCAGGTGCGCCACGTGGTGGAGATGGTCGAGGGATGCGACGGTGACACCAGGGCAGCAGCGGCAGAGTATCGCCTGCCGATCACCACGGTGGAGGCGTGCCTCGCGTACTACGCAGAGCATCGGGCGGAGATGGACGCCTGGATCGCGAAGGATCTGCGCACGTCGGAGGACGCCTTCCAGGTGTGGGTCGCCGAGCGCGAGTTGGCTGAACCTGCGTGAGGCTCGCGCTTGACGAGCACCTGAGTCCGGCGATCGCTGCGATCCTCGTCGAGCGGGGCATCGATGCCATCGCGATCGCCGCGGAGGAGGAGCTCGCGGGTTCGTCCGACGTCGTGCTCCTTGCGATCATGGCGCGGCTCGATCGTGTGCTGGTGACGGCTGACAGCGACGACTTCGCACGTCTCGATCACCTGTTGCGCCGTCGCGGCGAGCTCCACGCGGGGCTGCTCTTCATCCCGCCTGCGCGCTTCGATCTGCGCCGCGGCCGGCAGGCACCACTCGCGGAGGCGCTGGCGCGCTTCGTGGCGGAGCACCCAGCCGGGATCGGCGGCCTCACGTACTGGCTCGAGCCGCCCGCCTAGTCTCTGAGCTTCCGTAGCTCCCTCGGTGCGCGCGCCCAGTGGAGCTTGCCGCGGCCCGGCTCGACCGGACCACGGAAGCGTACGCACAGCGCGCCGCCCTTCTTGAACCACGGCACCTCGCCGGCGTCCTTGGACCGCAGCAGCGCCTGGGCCAGCAGCGTCAGGTTGGGCTCGTGGCCGACGCAGATGACGGTGCCGTCTCCCGCGAGCGCCGTGATGGCCTCGACTGCCGCGTCCGTCGTTGCGTGGGCCGCAAGGGCGGCGCAGGCTGCGGGGGACGGCCAGCTCGCTTCGGCGGACAGGATCTCCGCCGTCTCCCACGCGCGCGTGTACGGGCTCGCGAGCACGTGCTCGGCCGGGCCGACGAGTCGGCCGAGCCCACGTGCGGCGGGAGCGAATCGCTCGCGTCCGAAGTCCGTCAGCGGGCGCTGCGCATCATCCGGCCAATGCGTGGCGTCGCGCTCCTCGGCGATCGCGTGACGGACGAGGACGACGTCCACCGTCGAGCCTCCTAGCCCTCGAGGCCGAGGGTCGCGAGGGCGGCGATGGCCATGGCCTCGTCCTCCTCGCTGAGCGCACCGGAGATGCCGAGCGCACCGATCTGCTCGCCGTCCTTGCGCACGGACACGCCGCCGGCGAAGACGACCATGCGGCCGCCGATCATGCCGCTGAAGCCCCAGTCGCCGCCACCGGGCTTGCTGAGCTCCGCCATCTCGCCGGTCCGGCAGTTCCACAGCGCGGAGGAGTAGGCCTTGTCGACGGCGATGGCATAGGCGCCGAGGGGCGAACCGTCCGTCCGCGCGCTGGCGATGGGGTTGCCGGCGCGGTCGGCGACCACGATCGACACCAGATGGCCCTGGCGCTCTGCTTCGGCACGGGCCGCGGCGATGATCTTCAGGGCCAGGTCGGTGCCGATGTCGCGGCTCTCAATGAGATCGCCCATGGAGTCCTCCGTCTGGGGCAGCCGGCTCATTGCCGACTGGGGAGTGGACCCGGGCGGGATCGAACCGCCGACCTCCTGGGTGCGATCCAGGCGCGCTCCCAACTGCGCTACGGGCCCGTGGATCGGGACGATAACCGATTCCGGTGGGTGCTACGCGCCGGTAGGCGGCGTGGGATCGCTCGGGGCCGCGGGCTCGGCCGGTGCCGCCGGTGCGGCGCTGCCGAAGTCGACCTTGACCGGCTGGCGATCGGTCGGCTCCTCGAGCTCGAAGAACGGGCGGGGCGAGAAGCCGAAGGGCCCGGCGATCAGGGCGCCGGGGAACTGCTGGCGCTTCGTCGTGTAGATCTGCACGTTGCTGTTGTAGATGCGGCGCGAGGCGCTGATCTGGTCCTCGGTGTTCGTCAGCTCGGCCTGCAGCTGCGTGAACGACTCGACGGCACGGAGCTGCGGGTAGGCCTCGGCGATCGCGAAGAGCTGGCCGAGCGCCTGCGTCAGCAGACCCTCGGTCTTGGCGGCCTCCTGCGGCGTGCGAGCGCCGATGGCGGCGGCACGGGCCTTGGAGACGTTCTCGAACGCCTCGGTCTCGTGCGACGCGTAGCCCTTGACGGTCTCGACGAGGTTGGGGATCAGGTCGTGGCGGCGCTTGAGCTGCACGTCGATCGAGCTCCACGCCTCGTCGCACATGTTGCGCGCCGTGACCAGGCCGTTGTAGGTCCCGAGGACGACCAGGGCGAGGATGACGATCAGGACGATGACGACGATGACGATGATCATGTCCTCACTCTAGTGGCCAATCACGCCTGCGTCACGTTGCGCGGCGCACGAGCTCGAGCAGCGCGGCGACGCCGAGGGCGATCGGCGCCTCGGCGATCCATTCGTCTGGGCGGTGCGCGTGGTCGCCGCGGGTGATGCCGATGCCGATCGACGGGATGCCGCGCGCCAGCCCGGCATTGGCGTCGGTCGAGGCGAGGTGCCCCTCGGGCGCCGCGAGGCCGACGGCCGCCCGGGCCGCGCAGGCGAGCGCCACGAGCGGCTCGTCGGGTGAGTTGGCGCCGCCCGGCCGGTTGCCGACCTGCTCGACGAGGACGGTGACGCCGTCGGGGACCGCGAAGGCGAGGGCCCGCTCGACGCGCGCGGCCGCTGCATCGACGACGCGCTGGTCGCCGTGGCGGAGGTCGATCAGCAGCTCGGCGTGGTCGGCGATGGCGTTGACGGCCGTGCCGCCGCCGATGGTGCCGATGTTGACCGCGGCGGGGTGTGCGCAGCGGAGGACGCGCTCGCCCGCCTCGATCAGCTGGTGGATGGCGCTCGGGCGTCCGCGGTTCGTCCACGAGTGGCCGCCGGGGCCGGTGATCGTGCAGCGGTAGCGGATCGAGGCGACGCCGCCGATGGCGAGGCTGTCGATGCCGTGCCCCTCGACGGCGATCAGCGCGCGGACCGGCTCGCGGTCGAGCAGCGCGCTGACGCCGCGCAGATCGCCGAGGCCCTCCTCGCCGACGGTGAAGGCGATCAGCACGGGCGTGGTCGGCGGCTGGCGTACGAGCTCGCGCGTGACGTGGAGGAGGGCGGCAATGCCGAGGGCGTTGTCGCCGATCCCGGGTCCAGTCAGCTGTCCGCCCTCGCGCGTCACCTGCAGCGGCGTCCCGGCAGGGAAGACGGTGTCCAGATGGGCGCACAGAGCGAGCGCGGGGCCGCTGCCGCCGATGCGCGCCACCACGTTGCCGATGTCGTCAAAGGCCGCGTCGAGGTGCAGCGCGTGCAGGTGGTCGAGCACGGCCTGTCCACGCGCGCGCTCGTCGAAGGTCGGCGCGGCGATCAGGCAGAGCGCCTCCGCCTCGGCGACGATGCGCGCCGTCGCCTCGACGTTGGGGATGGTGATCGTGGACACGGTGGAGAGGGTACCGATATCCGTTGTTACACACGTGTGCGGCAATTCCGCGCGCTTCGGGGGTAGACTTCGGCACGTCCGATCGGCCTACGGGCCCTGACCGGGACATCATCATGGCTGAAGACCAGACCCTTTTCGCGTCCGTCATCGAGCAGCACCTGGCGCTCAAGCGACGCAACGCCGAGCTCGAGCCGGACATGCCGCTGGAGGAGTTCATCCCCGCGGACCCGTTCGACAACCACGCGCTCTTCAAGACCGAGGCCGACGCGCAGTCCGAGGAGGAGGAGACGGGCGAGCACCCCGCCGTCCGTCTCGACTGGGACGAGGACCCGCTGGTCGATCCCACGCAGCAGGTCGGCTGGTCTGAGACGACCGCGTCGGGCGAGTTCGACTGGGAGACGTAGCCCCGCCGGCTCCGTTCGTGCGGAGCAGGCTCAGGGCGCAGCGCGGATGAACGAGCAGAGCGCGTCGCCGACGTGCTCGGCGGCTGCCAGCGCTCCCTCGATGTGACCGGGATGATCCCGGCCCGTCTCGGTCGAGGCGAGCCAGAGTCGCTCGTGCATCGCCGACCGCCAGCGGGGGTCGCCGTAGGTCGCATAGTCGGTGTGCTGCTCGACGTCTGCGGGTGACGTCCACTCCTCGCGGCGCCAGTCGTGCAGGTGCAGCGCGCGTGGCGTCCGTGCTCGCTCGCCGAATAGCTCCACGAGCTGCGCGAGCACGGCGGCGGGGGAGATGGGCCCGTCACCCGGGGCGGCGAAGCCGAACAGGGCGGCGGGACGTCCTGCCGGACCGCTCAGGTCGTGGAGCTCGCGGAGCGGTCCGGTGTGGCTGACCGCCGCGCCGGCGAGTCCGAGCTCGCGCCAGAACGGGTCGTCGTACTCGGCAACCGCCTTCGTGATGGCGCCCATCCAGACCGGCGTGCGCGCGGCGAGCGCCGCGATGTCGGTCGGCAGCGGCGGGTCGAAGCGGATGCGAGCGACGGCCAGGGCCGGGGGGAGGGCGATCACCACGCAGCGCGCGCGCAGCGTGCCGTCGCGATGGCGCACATCGACCCGCCGCCCGTCGGTGGTATCGACCACGGTGACGGCCTCGACCGGCGCGTCGAGCCGGATCGTCGAGCCGAGCGGCGCGGCGAGCGCGAGCGCCAGGGACTGGGCGCCGTCCTGCAGGCGCATCGCCGGGGCATCGATCGGGTTGCCGTGGAGGCGCTGCACGCCGGCGGTCGTCTGGAAGAGCGCGTCGCCGGCGGTGTGTTGGGGATGCACGCGCACGCCGAGGCGGGCGACGAGCTCGTGCACGCGCGCCTCGTCTGCCCAGAACCACGAGGCGCCGAGGTCGAGGGGGTGCGCATCATTGCTCGCCACGGACAGCAGCCGCCCGCCCACGCGATCGCGCGCCTCGAGCACGCGGACGCTCAGGCCCTCGGCTGCGAGCCGGGTCGCCAGGGCCAGGCCGGTGATCCCGGCGCCGATGATGATCGCGTCGAGGCCGTCCTCGTCGCTCAAGCGACCTTCAGCTCCTGGATCGTGTTGCCCCCGTCGACGACGAACGGCTGCCCGGTCACGTAGGACGCCTCGTCGCTCGCGAGGAAGCCGACGACCGCTGCGACCTCGGCGGCGCGTCCGGGACGCCCGACCGGCGTGTAGCCGCCGGCGACGATCTCCTGCTCGCTCGACGATGCCGTGTGGATCCAGCCCGG
>CANJXE010000094.1 GCA_947478745.1 Actinomycetota bacterium | reverse complement strand
GCAGCCGCTGCTGCTACGTTGCCGGGTATGGATCAGAAGGTCTCCCACATCGCGATGTACATCCTCGCGGTCACGCTCATCCTGTCGGTCGCGATCGTCCTCGGCTTCAAGGGCATCAGCGCGGTTCCGCATCAGTGGATCGGCGTCGCCGTGGCGCTGGTGCTCGCCGTCGCCGCGCTGGCGATGACGCGCCTCAAGTTCGGTCACTAGACGCAGGTCGGCGTGGGCCGGATGACCGCATGACGCTGAGCGGCGTGGCCCGTCGAGGTGCGGCGCTCGTGCTCTGCGGCGCGGCGCTGGCTCTGATGGCGGCCTGCGGTGGGACGATCAATCCGCGTGCGGCATCGCCGACGACGCAGGTGCGGGCACCGCGACACGCAGATCTGGAGCGTGTCGCCGTCGTGCCCTCGCCGGCGGTGGCAGGAGCGCGCTGCGCCACGCCGGTGCAGGTGACGGGGTACGCCCAGGATGACTGGATCGGTCTGGCACGCACGCTTGCGACGGCCCCTCCCGGCTGTCTGCAGGCATGGATCGGCGTGCCCACGATCGAGGGAGCGGACCATGCGTGGATCACGCCGGCTCCGCACATGAAGGAGACGTTCGCGCGCCTTGGCCCCGCCGTGCGGCCCATGCCGACGGTCGACTTCGACGATTGGAGCGCGTGGGGAACCGCCCATCCGGGCGTCTCCTGGCTCGAGCGCGGTGCGATGGCCCGCAGGCTGATGGAGTCCGCCGGCTACGACTTCGCCGCAGGGGATCGGTGGGCGCTCAACGAGGTGCCGATCGCTGCAGTCACGAGCCAGGAGACGCGCAATGCGCTGCGGGACCTGCTGCGCGGGCTGCAGGGCGCTGCAGGAGCGCCGACGGGCGTCGCCTACGCCGTGATCCCCATCCAGGCCGAGGGGTCGGTCGAAGCACAGGCCGCCGCCTTGCGGCCGTTGCTCCAGGACCGGGCATTCTGGGCCGCAGCGGACCGGGCGTTGATCACCTGGAGCGACGAGGCCTACGCGGATGTGCGCAACACCTGCGAGCCCGCGACCTCCTACCTCAGACAGGCCAACGCCCTCGCGTCCTACGCGTTCGCGCGGCAGACGATCGCCCGCGACGCGGCCAGCGGAGCATCACCGGAGGCGCGTGCGGTCCTCGAGCGCTCAGTGCCGCTCGCCAACGCGGCGTGGCGCTGGTCGGAGGCGTACGGCTGGACCGACGTCCCGGCCGACGTGATGGCCACGTTCGTGCGCGTGCAGGTGCAGGCAATGGCACGCCCCCTTGCCGGGGGCGTGAGCCTCGCCGGCGGCTTTGCCTGGGCTCCGAAGGACGCGCGGGGCACGCAGCTCGCCACGGTGGCAGCAGCCCTGCGCGACCAGCTCGTCGCGATCAACAGCGTGGAGATGTCGGTGACGCCGCCGCCGTGCAGTTGGCCCGGTGCGAGGCTCGGCGGCTGATCTACCGCGAGCGCTTGAAGGCGGCGTCGATCAGCTTCGGCATGTCGCCCCAGATGTCGTTCGAGTTGAGGATCACGCCGACGATGGTGTGGTCGCCGCGCTTGACGGCGACGGCGAGGCAGCCACCCGCGAGGGTGGTGAAGCCCGTCTTGCCGCCGATCGTGCCCGCGTAGGTCGCGAGCATCTTGTCGTGGTTCTCGTAGGTCTTGGACTTGCCGGTGTCGGGCCAGCGGACGGTGTGGCGCCACGTGCCGGTCGCCTTGGCGAAGGTCGGGTTGCCGAGGGCGCGGGCGAGGATGATCGCCTGGTCGCGCGCGGTCGACCAGTTCGTCGCGTCGTTCAGACCCGACGAGCTCGCGTAGTGCGTGCTGGTCAGCCCAAGCTCCTTGGCTCGCCGGTTCATCATCTTGTAGTACCGCTGGTAGTTGCCGCCGCCGAGGTCCTCGCCGAGGGCGGCCGCTGCATCGTTGTTCGATCCGAGCATCGCGGAGTAGAGGAGGATGCCGCGCGGATAGCGGTTGCCGATGATCAGCCCATCCTTGTTCGGCTCGACGCCCGCTGCGGTCGCGGAGACGGCGACGGGGTGGGACAGATCGCCGGCCTCGGCCGTCAGCAGCCCGGTCATCATCTTCGTCAGCGACGCGATCGGCCGCTTGTCGGTCTCGCCGTGGGCGAACACAATCTCGTTCTTGTCGACGTCGAGCACCAGCCACGAGGTGGCGGCGAGGCTCGGCTGGTTCGCCAGCGCCTTGGAGCCGGCCTGATACTGCGGCGCGGGTAGCGCCTGCACCTTGGGGACGCTGGAGCCCGTGTCCGTCCCGTCGCCGACCTTGGTTGCGGAGACGACGGCCTTCGCTGCGGCCTTCTTGCCCGTGCCCGTCGCGGAGACGGTCTGCGCGGCGGCCTCGGCGCTCGCGGTGGAGTTGCCGCCGCCGCCGGTCAGCAGCTTGGTCGTGAAGGCGATCAGCCCGACCACGAGGATCGCGAGCAGCAGCACGTGCAGCGGGCGGATCGTGGACTGCCGCTTGGGGCGACGGTTGCGAGAGCGCGGACGGGGCCGCGGCGGCGCGTCGAACTCGAAATCGAACTCGAAAGCGCCCTCGTCGTCGGCACGTCGACTGCGCGGGGCCGGCTGGGCACGGGGCGCAGGTCGATTGCTCCGCGCGGGGCGCGGTCGGGGTGGCAGCTCGTCATCCACGAGTCCCCATCCTACCGGCGGTGGCTCCGATCGTCCCCGGTGCAAGGGTGTGCCGGCTGACTGCGGCCCAACCGCTCCGATAGGCTCCAAGGACAACGACGTGGAGGACGACATGGCGCGGGACATCGACGGAGCGATCGGCGAGGGCTGGGGCGGGTCGGAGCAGCTCAAGGGCAGCCACGTCAATGTTCTGATCGCGCGCCGCGGGGGAACCACGGCTGCCGCGCTGATGACCGCGTTCGCCACGCCGAGCCCCGGCCATACGCCGATTCTCGTCTGCGTCGGTGAGCACGAGACCAAGTACGAGCCGATCTGGCCCCCGCTGATCATGATGAACAAGGCGACGGCGGTCACCGACCAGCATCAGACGCTGACGTGGGGCGCGGCCCAGCTCGGCCTCGGCCAGGGCGTGCTCGACGCGGTCGCCGAGGGCATCGTCGAGGCCACCGACGAGTACATCGTGTTCGTCGCGGTCTGGGTCAATCCCAATGCGAGCGACGAGACGGCGATCCGCAAGGCCAATCGCGAGGCGATGCTGAAGGCGCTGCGCATGGCGGTCAACGGTCGCGATCCGGCAGCGGCCCAGGCGCTCGTCGAGCGACGCGAGACGGTCACCAGCCCGTTCTACTCGGGCGAGTAGCCCGCTGCGCTCGGATACCCTGCGGCCGTGAGCCGCAGGCAGTCGCACACCGTGGCCGAGTGCCGTCGCGCGCTCTGGCTCCTCGGCGTGGCTCCACCCACGGATCATCGGGGCGTGCTGGTCGCGTGGCGCAAGCGCGTCGCGCAGACGCATCCCGATCGTCATCTCGGCGATGCCGCGCGCGAGGAGGCGGCGGCGAAGCTGACGCGCGCGCTCAACGAGGCGCGCGAGGTGCTGGACTGGTGGATCGAGCAGGAGCGCGACTGGCCGCCGCCGGGCGCCGGGCCGCGGCAGGTGCGGCTCGACGAGTTCGAGCCCGAGGTCTGGCCCGAGCGCGAGCAGACGCGCGTTGCGCCGGTCGACCCGATCACAGGCCTGCGCGCCGGCGATCGCGTCCGCGTGTGGCCGTATGACGGCGATCTGCTGACGGTCGTGGAGACCGAGATGGACGTGCGGGATCACTCGTCCTGGGTGCGCGTGGCAGAGCAGTCGCAGGCGATCAAGTCCGATCGCATCCGCCTGGCGGCGTTCTCCTGCCCGACCTGCGGCGCCTGCGCTGGGCCCTTGGTCGACGACGCCGAGGTGCGGCCGTGTCCCGACTGCCTGATCGACCTGCGACGGCTGGGCAAGTCGCCGGCAGATGCCGCCCGCATCCGTCGCGCGATCGAGGCCCGGGCCACAGCGGGCGAGTCGGAGGCCGAGGCGATTGGCGACGGACGCTTCGCCGACCGCGCGCGTGAGCGCCGTCGCTGGGCGCGACGGCTGATCCCGGCAGGGCCTGACGATCTCCACGCGGCGCTGCTCAGCGCCTTCGGGTCGGCGTGGGAGCGGTGGGGTGAGACCCGCGCTGACGAGCGCATGTCGTGACCCCGATCGCGATCGGGCTGGTCGTGGCCTCGGCGTTCGCCCATGCGGGCTGGAACACCATCGCCAGGCGCCGTCCGCCCGGTCCGTCCTCCATGTTCGTGCCTATCATCGACGAGGCGATCGCCGTGGCGCCCCTGCGCGCCGCCGGCATCCTCATCGCGGTCAAGGCGGCCTAGGCGGCCTTGGGCTGCTGGTGGCGGAGGTCCCGCAGCGCCTCGAGGGCGAGGCGCAGGCGCGCCGATTCGAGCTCGGTCGCGCTCACCTCGCCACGGCGGATGCGGTCGAGCAGCCGCTGCACATCGACGAACGTCCGCGCGATGTCATCTTGGGCAGGCGTGTGCGGATCTCTACTGATCACGTGGGGAGGGTACGGGCCCCGTCGGACACGTGTGAACACCCGGTGTCGGCCGTCAGGCGGCGACGAGCTCGCGCACGTGGCCGATGCTGGTCGCATCGGGCGCATCGTCGTAGCCGGCGAGCACGCGACCGTCGGCGCGGTCGACGACGAGCACGACGGGCGTGTGCGTCACGCCGTAGGCGCGGGCCAGGCCTGCCTCGTGCAGGACGTCGATCTTGCGGAAGGGGATGCCGGCCGACTCGAGCTCGCTGCCCCACTGCTGGCAGGCGTGGCAGAGCGGGCCCGAGAACGCGACCACGGCGGTGTCGCCGTGGCTCGCATCGAGGCCGAGCTGGAGGGGATCGACGCGCGCGGGCAGCGTGGTCTGGGGAGCGCCGCGCAGGCGCCGATAGGCGACTGCGGCCCCGACGAGGGCGAGCACCGCGAGGACGATCAGCAGGCGGTCCATCAGACGGCGGGGTGGCGGTCCACGGTGATCCCGCGGATCCGGGCGAGCAGGACGTACAGCTCGCACCCGACGCACAGGCCCGTCGTCGCGGCCAGCAGCGCGAGGGCGGCGACGATCAGCGCGAGCGCCCAGCCGATCGTCGACTGGCCGGCGTAGAGCAGGATCGTCGAGGCGCCCAGGAAGACGGCGCCGATGATGTTGGCGAAGCGCGGCAGGCGGGCATCCTCGATGCGGCCCTCGCCGAGGCGCTGCTGGAGGACGTCGAACCACAGCCGGCACGGCAGGCAGTAGCGACGGCCGAGCGTGAGGCCGGCGATCAGCTGCAGCGCGAGCAGCAGGACGATCCACTCCTGATGCAGGAGGAAGGCGAGCAGCGCGCCGATGCCGACCACGGCCTGATTCGTGCGCGGGCCGCGCGAATCGATCACGTGCGTGTCGCGGTACGGATCGACCGATCGGTAAGGAGTGCTCATAGCGAACATAACGATACTGCATATCCCGACGATTCCGCCGATGGTGAGCCGAGGGGATTTCCGCACCCGTTGTGCGGTGCGTAACCGTGTGTGACGAACCAGGCCACGACAGGATTTGGGCGGTTCGTATGCGTAGCCTCCTTCATCCTGCGACCGTCATCGCCATGCTGGCCCTGCTCGTGGCGCTGGGTGGTACCAGTTACGCCGTTGCGCGGCTGCCCGACGACAGCGTCGGCACGCCTCAATTGCAGGATGGTGCTGTGACGCCGCGCAAGATCGCGGGTGAGTCGAT
>CANJXE010000093.1 GCA_947478745.1 Actinomycetota bacterium | reverse complement strand
TCACGGCGCCGAGTTGCGTACGCGTGGCACCTCCCAACGTCGTGAACGAGCCGCCGATGTAGATCGTCGAGCCGGAGACGGCGAGCGCCCGCACGGCCGCGTCGGCACCGGGGTCCCAGGACGTGGTGGCCCCCTCCGCGTCGACGGCACCGAGGTTGGCGCGGGCGACGCCGCCGAGCGTGGCGAACCCGCCGCCGACGTACACCGTCGAACCGGTCGGAACGATCGCGGAGACGACGCCGTCCGTGTCCGGGGCCCACGGTGTGAGGTCGCTGGCGGTGTCGACGGCGGCGATGTTGTGCCGCGGTTCGCCGGCGATCGCCGAGAAGGATCCGCCGACGTAGATCGTCGTGCCGCGGATCGCGAGCGTGGTGATTGCGGCCCCGTAGCCCGCGACCGGGTTCCAGGCGGTTGCGGCCCCATTCGCGTCGATCGCGGCGAGGTGCGACCGCGTCTTCCCCGCGGCGATGATGAAGTCGCCGCCGATGTAGACCGTCGATCCCGACACGGCCAGCGCGGTCACGGCGTCGCTCGTCCGCGGCAGCCAGCTCTCGTCGATCGAGCCGTCGGCCTTGAGATGCACGAGGTTGCCCACCGCGACCTCGCCCGTGCCCGAGCAGTTGCCGTCCGCCCCGCCATCGCCGCCGACGCACGAGAACAGGCCGCCGACGTAGAACCCGCCGCTGCCGTCGGACGCCACCGCGTTGACGACCTCGTCATCGGCGGGCGAGCCGATCTTCGGAAACGCCGGGCGCACCGCCCCGGACGCGGCGCCGAGCGCGGCCCCGCCGCCGGTGTCCCACGGGTCGGCCATCGTGAACTCGCCGCCGACGTAGCGCACGCCGGCTGCATCGGGATCACTGATGGCGTGGACAGAGCCGTTGAACCCCGGCGTGTGCGCGAGTCGCGTCGCAGCCTGCGCGGAACCGACGGCCGCGAGCAGGAGCAGGAACGCAGCAAGGAGGGCGGTTCGCATTGGGCGATCCTATCCCACGCTCCCGGAGCGTGCCGCCGCGTCTCGTCGAGCCTCGAGCCCGCCGGCTGACGCAGAGATACAGCGAGCCTCATTGGCGAAGACGCTTCAACTCGACCACGATTGCTTGGCACTCAACCGCGACTTGATGCGCCCTCGGGGGCTGTGCGCGCACTACCCGCCCGAATCCGTCGCTACCGCGCCGCACCCGTACGCAGCCAGAGCCTGCAGGCTAACGCCATGCGCATTCGGATGCATCCTGGGTTCCGAGATGAACTCGCGACGCTCGGCCGAAGCGATCGTCGCGAGGCCAATGCAATCGGCCACGCGCTGCACGTGCTGTCCGAGCAAGGCGGACGCCTTGGGTACCCGTGGACCAGCGCCGTGCGCGGCAAGCGGGGTAGCGGGCTGCGCGAACTACGCCCCCGCGCCGGCCGCAGTGCACATCGCGTGCTGTACCGAGTGGCACCGAACCGCGTCGATGCGCTCGCACTTGCTCCCGAGGCCGGGAATGACCAGCGGGGATTCGCCCATGCCGTCGAGCACGCCCGCGCAAGAGCACACGCCATCGATCAGGAAACAACATGAATGTTATAGTGCTGAATATGGCCAAGATCTCCGCCCCCGAGACGTTCGAGCAAGTGCTGGCCCCGTTGCTCGACACCCCCGAAGGCCGGGCGCTCTGGTACGAGACTGCCTTGGCACGCGCGATCTCCCGCGCCGTCGTTGGCTACCGGACCACTCGCGGACTCACGCAGACCGCCCTCGGGGTGAAACTCGGGATGCCGCAGGCGCAGATCTCGCGCATCGAGGCGGGCGACCACACGCCGACTCTCGAAACCCTGCTGCGGATTGCCGATGCCCTGCAGCTGAACATCAGCCTCTCGATTCGCCCGCGCGCAGACGCCGCGCCGCGGCGGCCAGCGGCTCGGCCCAACGCGACGATTGAGGCGACCGATCAGCTCGTCATCAGCATCTCCGCGGCGTCGGGCGGCTCGCCCCACCCCTAGTTCCGCTGCAGCGTCAAGCGTCGAGCCCACCGGGTGGCGCCAGCGGCGCCGAGAGGGCTTCAGCGCGGTTGCGCGCGACGCCCGTTGCGGCGACCCAACCGCGAGCGATCATCCACACGCGAGATTGCGCATGGCCTGACGGGTGGCGGGGCCGTGCAACCCCGCCACCCGCGCGGGCGTCAGCTCGGCTTGTTGAAGTTGGCGTAGGAGAGCATCGTCCACTCGCCCCCGCCGAACTGGAAGGTGGCCATGCTCGGGTTCGGCGCGGCCGTGTACTGCACTCCCTGGACGAGCAGCCCCTGCACCGCGATCCAGTACGTCACGACGATCGTCGTGCCGCTGCGCGTGACGCGGAACTGCGACAGGTCGAATCCGTTGAGATGCGAGGGGTTCTCGAGGTACGCGGCCTTGTCCTGACGCACGCCGTTGGTGCGCTGGATCTGGAAGACCGGGTTGAGGAACGGCGTCAGCTCGGGCGTGGGATCGTCCGCCTTGAGCATGTCCAGGAACGTGGAGACGAGGTGCCGTCCCCAAGCAGCCGACGAGACCTGCTGGCCGTTGATCTTCATCGAAGCGGTGGCCTGCTTCGCGGTGTCGGCGGAAGCCAGGGCAGGAGCGGCGCAGGCCAGCATGATGGTGACGGCTGCAGTGATGAGGATTCGGTGTGGCTTCATGGCTGACGAGTGTAGACCTCTGCGGCGGGCGGGGTGCGGAGCTGCTGGGATGACCCGATCCCGCACGCCGACGGCATGGCATCCGGCGAGCCTCGAGCCCGTCGGGTCACAGCCGGGCCCGGCCGCACTGCGTGACCAAGCTCCTGCAGGAAGTGGGGATAACCGCCAGTGACGCCGACCGCCGCGTCAAGAGCAGAATCACAACGCCCTTCTCCGCATCACGCGCAGACCTCACCGACGGCGATGAACAGGTCGGTGAGGTCTGCGGCGAGGTCGGCGCTGTCCGCATGGCCGATCGCGGGCTCGATTTCGATTCCGAAGGAGATCGCTCCCGCGTGGTCGAGACGGGCGGAGAACGACTTGAGCACGCCGGCTGCGTGCATGAGCCTCTCGGTCCACCGAGCCTGCGCCGACAGCTGCGTCAGCGCTATGCGCATTTGCCGCGCGATCTCGCCTCTGAAGCCCAGATCATCGTGTCTTCTGGCCTCAACCTCGACGACGACCCAAGCGCGAGCGAGCGCCGCTTCGCGAAATCGCCCCAGCAGCACGGTCTTGCCGACCCAACGGAGTCCCGTGACGATCATCGACTGCTCTGTGCGTCCAATCTCAGGGCGCGCAAGGAGCAAGTCGAACGATGCGAGTTGGTAATGGCGGCCGACGAGCTCTTGTGGCTCAGCACCGGCATTCGGCGTTTACGGATTGGTGAGCGCCTGCATGAAGGACCGATCTTATGAAGTTTGTGGAGCTTTGTCGCGATGCACTACGACGAGGTGGGCACCAATCTCGGGCCGCTTCCACTGTCATCCAGGCCCGCGAGTGCGCCCGCCGAACAGTCGACTGACGACTCCGTACACCCGCGATTTGAGCCGATTCGCGCCGGATTCGACGCGGACTCCCGCAGCACGGTGCTGCATTCCGGCGTGTGTTTCCCGGAACCGCAGACATTGCAGCCGCCACCTCTCAAATACCTCGGGCATCACGTTTCTCACGGAACAGGCCGGAATCGACGTAAGGACGTTCAGCCAGGCTATGACCTCCCCACCGATGAAGATCACCGACCTGAAGACCAACGATGACGTCGCCGCCGAGTGGTCTGCCGCCGACCGGGCGTTCCGGGCAGAACGGGAGCGCACGTCGCTCGCACACGCGATCAGCCTGATCGTGCTGCGCAACCGGACGGACCACGGACTCTCGCAGCGCGCCCTGGGCAACCGCCTCGGCATGACGCAACCGCACGTCTCGCGCATCGAATCGGGCGATGCCAATCCCTCGATGGACACGCTGTTCACGCTGAGCGCGAGCCTCGGCATCGAGCTCGCGATCAGCATCCAGCCGGCCGGCGCTTCGCTACAGCTCGTCGCGAAGCAGGCGCTCACCACCCCGCTCCACGTGCCTATCGACACGCCGCGGGTCAGCATTCTCGTGGCCGCGCGGGCCTAGCCCCAACACAGCGAAGCCGCCCCGCCAGTTGGGGCGCGAATCACCCCGTGACGTGCGCCGGTGCGTCGCACCCCGGAGCGGTGGTCGCCGCATGCGCGACGACCACCGCTGTCCCACGAGCCTCCTACAGCGCGCAGACGGTCACGTAGAAAGACCCCACACCACTGGTTGAGTCGTTCGTGATCGAGTACGTCCAAGCCGTCCCAAGGTCGCGATAGCTCTCACTGAGCCAGACATGAGTCGACGTCTCCTGGTAGAAAGAGCCAGAGACGGCGGTACCACCGCTGGAGCAATACTCGGTGTAATCGGCGTAGGAGCCCGACGATACATAGCCGAGCGGCGAGACGACCGCGTACAGCATCGAGCTTCCCGATGCACCTGCGGCGCCTGCGGCGCCGGGTGCGCCTGCCGGTCCGGCTGGGCCGGCCGCGCCCGGCGCCCCGGTCGCACCCTTCGGGCCGGCCGGGCCACGGGCCGGCTTCTTCCTGCTCGCAGCCGGACTCTGAAGCTCCTGCAGCTGGCGCGAGGCCTCCTTGATCGCAGCATCGTGGGCGACGATCAGCTCCGCCCTGCTCATTCCCGGCGCGTCGGTCTTGAGGCCGCTGCCGATCGGCTCCGCCGCAATCCCAGACACCGGAGCGCTCCCGCCCGCGGCAATGGCGTAACCGCCAACGGCTGCGAGCGGCGCGGCGAGCACCGCTGCGACAACGATCGCACGAATGGCCACCGGCAGCCTTCCCAGCGCATTCCTCTGTTTCCTCATGGTCGAGATCCTCTCTCTGCAATCCCGGAGGCAGCTCTCGCCCCTTCGGGAGCGCCTTCCGTGTCGGAGGCGCAGAGGGAGGTCGCTCGCGGCGTGCAGATTCTTACGCGGCGGAAGTGAGGACGAGTTCGACGCGGGAGGCCGAGCTATCTGCGAGTCACGCACGCCGACTGCGAGGTGCACGCCCAACATGGGACACGTCGGCTGCATGCGTCGATGCCGAGCCTAGTTCCGCTGCAGCGTCGCGATCCACGGCGTGCGGTTGTACATCCAGATGCCGAGCGGGATCCCGATGACGGTGACGCTGAACAGCCAGGCCGCGGCCATCCAGAGGGACAGTGCCCACCAGCCCACGACGACGAACCAGAGCGCGCGGAGCAGCAGCGACTGCTGCTGAATGTGGCGCTCGACGAGGACGACGTTGCCGTTCTCGTCGAGCATCCCGACGACGTCGCGCGTGCGCTGCCGGAGCGTCATGGCCGCCGGGATCCGGTTGATCAGCCAGAAGCCGGCGGGGATGCCGACGACCGTCACGATGCACAGGTAGGCGAGGCCGCTGACGAGACCGGAGAGCCACCAGCCGATGGCGATGTACCAGAGGGCCCGCAGGAAGAACCCATGCTGTGCTCGGCCCGAGACGATGATGTTGATGCCGGTCGTCGCGTTCTGAGTCGGCTCTATCGCGACGATCGAGGAGGGGGCGCTCGTCTCGGCGACAGGGACCGCCGTCGCTGCAGGCGCCTCGTAGTCGGGGGTTTGCTCTTCGGTCATGGGTCTCTCCCCCGGGTGGGTTCGCTCCGTGACCGAGGCCAGCGCCGCGGTCTGTACGGGAGTCGAGGCGCGAGGGCGCGCCGTTATGCGGTGCAGTTCCGCTCACCAATCACCGCCGTCATTACGTGCCATAACTCGTCGCCGTAGAGTCTTCTCGTTCACCGACCGAAACAGGGGATCTCGAGAACTCCTCTCGGTCACAACAGGAACGCCAATTGCACCTATGCCCATTCGCGCGTCTGAGTGCTGAT
>CANJXE010000092.1 GCA_947478745.1 Actinomycetota bacterium | reverse complement strand
CGGCTGACGCAGCTCTCGCCGTCTACTCCAGGTGGATGGTCGAACTGACGTCCCACATCACCGACACCGGCGAGCTCCTCGCGACGCGTGTGCGTATGAACTGCATTCTCCCGCAGACGCATCCCGTGCACGCACGCATGTCCGCAACCCCGCGTGCGTTCCATCGGATGTCGGCGTTGGCGAGCCCAATCGCTCGCGGCACGGCCGGTGCGCTGATCGCCGCATACGACGCGATGATCGACCTCGAGGCGGCCATGACGATCGGCTCCGGCGGTATCCTCGCCGTCGTGATGCTCGGCCTCGAAGGACCGGTAGACCAGGCGTTCGTCGACGATGTCACCGCGAACATGCTCACGCTCACGGGTATGCCGCTGGATCACGCACGCGAGCTATGCAGCCGGCCGCTGCCGGACTGGCGGAAGGCCCTCCCCGCCCTGCCGACTCCTTGACCTCGATACCCTCGGCCTCGCACTCCGCGAACACCTCGCGGGCGATGCGGAAGCCCTCGACGCCGGCGGGGATGCCGGCGTAGATCGCGAGCTGGATCAGCGCGTCCTGGATCTCGGCCTTCGTCACGCCGTTGGTGATCGCGCCGCGTAGGTGCAGCCGGAACTCGTGCATGCGGTTGAGCGAGCCGATCATCACGAGATTCATCAGCGAGCGGTCGCGCTTGCTCAGGGCCGAGCGGCCCCAGCCGGCACCCCAGCAGTACTCGGTCACCATGCGCTGGAAGTCCATCGAGAACTCATCGGCGTTCGCCAGCGAGCGTTCCACGTACTCCTCGCCGAGGACCTCCTTGCGGATCCGCAGGCCAGTCTCAAACAGCTCATCGCTCATCGGGGTCTCCTCCCAGTCGGTTGGCGGCACCGTAGCCGGACCCGGGCAGCGCGCACCGGAGGCGTCAATCCGCAGGCGCCGGAGACACGAATCGGGGGTAGACATTTGCTCCCCGAAGGTATTTGCGAATAGGATCCCCGCATGGCGATGACAGAGACACAAGAGCGCGAGTCGATGATCCGCGAGGGCGTTGCGGAGCTGTGCAAGCAGTTCCCCGGCGAGTACTGGCGCGAGCTCGACCGCGAGCAGGCGTATCCGACCGAGTTCGTGCGGCGGCTGTCCGAGGACGGCTGGCTCGGCGCGCTGATCCCCGAGCAGTACGGCGGCGGCGGTCTCAGCGAGTCCGACGCGGCGATCATCCTCGAGGAGATCAACCACCAGGGCTGCAACGCCGGTGCCTGCCACGCCCAGATGTACATCATGGGCACCGTCCTGCGCCACGGCTCGGATGAGCAGAAGCAGCAGTACCTGCCCGGCATCGCCTCCGGCGACATCCGCCTCCAGGCCTTCGGCGTGACCGAGCCCGACGCCGGCTCGAACACGCTCGCCATCCGCACACGTGCCGTCCAGCAGGACGACGGTTCGTGGGTCGTCGATGGCCAGAAGATCTGGACCAGCCGCTTCTTCCACTCGGACATGATGCTGCTGCTCGCCCGCACCTCCGAGCCCGTCGAGGGCAAGCCCAAGTGGTGGGGCCTCTCGACGTTCCTCGTCGATCTGCGCGAGGCCGACGGCGCGATCGAGGCCAAGGAAATTCGCACGATGATGAACCACGCCACGTGCGAGGTCTTCATCAAGAACCTCAAGCTCCCGGCCGAGGCGCTGGTGGGCGAGGAGGGCATGGGCTTCCGCTACATCCTCGACGGCATGAACGCCGAGCGCATCCTGATCGCCGCCGAGTGCGTCGGCGATGGACGCTGGTTCATCGAGAAGGGCGCGGCCTACGCGTCCGAGCGCGAGGTCTTCGGCAAGAAGATCGGCTCCAACCAGGGCGTCCAGTTCCCGCTGGCGCGCGCCCACGCCGCCGTCGAGGCGGCCGACCTGATGCGCCGCCGCGCCTCCGAGCTGTTCGAGGCCGGCGAGCCCTGCGGTGCCGAGGGCAACATGGCCAAGCTGCTGGCCTCCGAGGCCTCGTGGCAGGCCGCCAACGCCTGCCTCGACGCGCACGGCGGCTTCGGCTTCGCCGAGGAGTACGACATCGAGCGCAAGTTCCGCGAGACGCGTCTGTACATGACGGCGCCGATCAACAACAACCTCGTGCTGGCCTTCCTGGGCCAGCACGTCCTGAAGATGCCGCGCTCCTACTAGGAGCCCGGCAACCACCGCACACGGAGGAGAGAGCCATGTCGCAGGTCGATATTGACGGAGTCAACATCTGGTACGACGTCCACGGCGAGGGTGAGGACCTGCTCCTCCAGATCGGCGGCGCGGGCTTCGCCCACGAGAACTTCGGCTTCGTCACCCATCTGATGACCCCGCACTTCAAGGTCATCGAGACGGACCTGCGCGGCTATGGCCTGTCCGATCGGCCCGAGCAGCACTACGACATGGAGCTGTGGGCCGACGACCTCAAGGCCGTCCTCGACGATGCGGGCATCAAGAAGACGAACGTGCACGGCACCTCGATGGGCGGCATGGTCGCGCTGACCTTCGCCGGCCGTCATCCCGAGTACGTCGACAACCTCATCCTCGACTGCCCGATGGCCAAGAGCGATTACATGGCGCGCGCCCACTGGGACATCTGGGCGGCGCTCGCCGAGGCGCAGGGCATGGGCGGCCGTGGGCTCGCCCAGGAGATCGCCACCAAGTGCCTGTCGCGCGCGTTCCTCGACACCCCTGCCGGTGACGAGACCGTCGGCGTGATCCAGGGCGTCCTCGAGCGCAACTGCTCCGTCCCGGTCTTCTCCGGCGCGTGTGCCGCGATGCGCGACATGGACCTGCGCCCGTACGCCGCGAAGGTCACCGCCCGCACCCTGGTCATGGTCGGCTCCGAGGATTGCCTCACGCCGATCGATGCGGGCCCGGGCGGCGCCGGCTCGCGCTGGATCCACGAGAACATCCCGGGGTCGCAGTTCTACATCGTCGAGGGCTCCGGCCACACGAACCTGATGGAGCAGCCCGAGCTGTCCGCCGATGTCGTGATCCGCTTCTTCAAGGGCGAAGACGTCAGCAACGCGTAGGCGTCTGCTCCTCGCGCCCTGATGGAGACCGTCAACCTCGGCCGTACGGGACTGCGCGTCTCGCGTGCCTGTCTGGGCACGATGACGTTCGGCCGCCAGGCCGACGAGGCCGAGGCGACGCGCATCGTGGACCGTGCGCTCGATGCGGGTGTCACGTTCCTCGACACGGCTGACGCGTATCCGATCCCGCCCGACATCGAGACGAACGGCCTGACGGAGGAGATCGTCGGCCGGATCGTCGCGGGCCGGCGGGAGCGCGTCGTGCTGGCCACGAAGTGCCATTTCCCGATGGGTCCCGCCGCGCACCAGCGCGGCAACGGGCGCCTGCACATCCGCCGCAGCGTCGAGGCCAGCCTGCGTCGTCTGCAGACGGACTGGATCGACCTCTTCCAGGTGCACCAGATGGATCCGCACACGCCGCTCGAGGAGACGCTCGACGTGCTCGAGGATCTGCGGCGCGAGGGCAAGATCCTCTACGGCGGCTCCTGCAACTTCAGCCCCGTCAAGACCGCCGAGGCCGCGATCGCAGCGGCGCGTCTCGGCATCGAGGGCTTCGCCTGCCTGCAGCCCCGCTACAACCTGCTCCACCGCCATTGCGAGCACGCGATCTTCCCGCTCGCCGCGGCCGAGGGCATCGGCGTCATCTCGTACAACCCGCTGGCCGGCGGCTTCCTGACCGCCAAGCACCGCGGCCGGCGCCCGGACGAGGATCCGCCGGAGGGCCGCTTCTCGCTGCCGGGCATGAGCGGCAACACGTACCGCCGCCGCTACTGGAACGAGACGATGTTCGAGAAGTCGGAGCGCATCTTCGCGATCTGCGACGAGGCCGGCCTCGAGCCGGCGCGCGTCGCCGTCGGCTGGGTGCTGGCGCAGGAGGCCGTGACCGCTCCGATCCTCGGCGCCTCGAGCGCCGCGCAGCTCGATGCGGTCCTCCCCGCCTTCGAGGAGCCGCTCGGCGACGACATCCTCGCCGCGCTCGACGAGGCGACCCGCGACGCAACGCTGGAGTGGGCGCAGTGAGCGACGCGGAGATCCAGGCCGAGCTCGCCGCCGTCGCGCGCGATCTCAACGTGCAGCGCGCCACGCTGCGGCTGCTGTCCGACGAGAGCGTCTTCCCGATCGCCTACGAGCACTGCGAGCCCGGCACCCACTCGATCCGCGACACGCCGCGCCTCGACATGTCCAAGCAGCCCGTCGTCCTCGCCATGCAGGCCGGGGCCAGCCAGGTCGTCGAGCACGACTGCAACGTCACGACCGACGACGCGGGCTACCACGAGATGCGCGCGATGTTCGGCGGCATGCAGGCGCAGATCGTCACCGCCAACCGTGACGAGAGCGGCCAGATCATCGGCCTCCTGTCCGTCCACGACCTGACCGCCCCGCGCGTCTGGACCGACGCCGAGGCCGCTCGTGCCCGCGCCGCCGCCAACCGCCTCGACGAGCTGACCCGCTGATGGCCGAGCACCACCTCGCGCCCCCGATCCGCCGCCGCCTCGTCGATGCGCCCGAGACGGGCCACAACCGCTGGCACCCGGACATCCCGCCTGCGCTCGAGGTGGAGAGCGGCGACGAGATCCTCGTCGACTGCCGCGACGGCATCGACGGGCAGATCCTGCCGACCTCGACCGACGCGGATCTGGTGAACGTCGACTTCGACGCGCCGCACCCGATGACGGGGCCGATCTTCGTGAAGGGCGCCCAGCCCGGCGACGTGCTGCAGGTCGACATCATCGACGTCAAGACCGACAGCTTCGGCTCGACGGCGATCGTGCCCGGCTTCGGCCTGCTCGCCGATCGCTTCCCGCACCACTTCCTCGTCACGTGGGGCCTGCACGACGGGTTCGCGACGAGCGGTCGCCTGCCGGGCGTGCGCATTCCCGGCGACCCGTTCGTCGGCGTCATCGGCGTGGCTCCCTCGGCCGACCGCCTCGCCTTCTGGAACGAGCGCGAGGCGGCCGTCGGCGCGCTGCCGCCCACCGCGCATAGCGCGATCCCCGCCACCGAGCCGATCGCCTCCACCGGCGCGCGCACGATCCCGCCGCGCGAGCTCGGCGGCAACCTCGACGTCCCGCAGGTGCGGGCCGGCTCGAGCATCTTCTTCCCCGTCGACGTCCCCGGCGCGCTGCTGTCGCTCGGCGACGTGCACTTCTGCCAGGGCGACGGCGAGGTCTGCGCGTTCGCCATCGAGACGCATGGGCAGGTGCGCATCCGCGTCACCACGCTGCGCGACGTCAAGCACCGGCCGAACACGCCGCTGATCGAGTCGACGGAGCCCGCCTTCCGCGCGCGGCGCCACGTCAGCACGACGGGCCTGCCGATCGACGGCGAGGGCAGGATCCGCCCGATGGACACCACGCTCGCCGCGCAGAACGCCATCGAGGCGATGATCCAATGGCTCGGCGACGAAGTCGGCCTGAGCCGGGAGCAGGCCTACGTGCTCTGCTCCGTCACCGTCGACCTCCGCATCTCGGAGATCGTCGATGTCCCGAACCCCGTCGTGTCGGCCCTGTGCCCGCTCGACATTTTCCACGAGATCCGCGAGACCCGCGGGTAATCCGAACACCACCAGGAGGAACCGAACATGGGCGTTGTCAAGGGCTGGGAAGGCCGTTTCTACGAGGATTTCGAGATCGGTGACGTGTACCGCAGCAATCTGGGCCGCACCGTCTCCGAGGTCGACAACACGTGGTTCACGAACCTCACGATGAACACGAACCAGTCGCACTTCAACCAGGCCTTCGCCGAGGAGTCGCCGTTCGGCAAGATCCTCGTCAATTCGTGCTTCACCCTCTCGCTGGTCACCGGCCTGTCCGTGACCGACGTGTCGGAGAACGCGATGGCGAACCTGGCGTGGGACGACATCAAGCTGCCCAACCCGGTCTACGTCGGCGACACGCTCTGGTGCGAGTCCGAGGTACTGGAGAAGCGCGAGTCGTCGAGCCGCCCGTACGTCGGCATCGTCGGCATCCGCTCGCGCGGCCTGAACCAGCGCAAGGAGGTCGTCGTCGAGT
>CANJXE010000091.1 GCA_947478745.1 Actinomycetota bacterium | reverse complement strand
TACCGAAGCCCGCCGCCCTACTCGTCATCGGCCAGCTCGCGCAGCGCCGCATCGACGCGATCATCGAGCTGGGGATCGACCGCAGCCCCGCTTTGCGATGCCGGACTGCGGCGGCGACGCCAGGCGAGCGTCACCAGCAGCACGACGCCAACGCCCCCGATCACCAGTGCGCCGGGCACGAGCCACGCCACGAGGCCGATCCCCGAGGTCGGTGGCGCTGCCAGCACCGACGGCCCGAAATCCTGGACGAGCGCATCCTTGACCTGCTGGCTGGTCCAGCCGGCCGCGCGCTTGCGCTCCACGAAGGCGCGGATGCGCTCGGCTGCGGGACTGTGTGAGAGATCAAGACGCGATTGGCACGTCGGGCACATCAGCTCGGTCTCGATCTGCGTCATCGAGAACTTCGGCTCGGCGGCCAGCGCCCCTGCCGGCACCAGCACGAGCAGCAGCACGGCGATCAGCGCGAGGCGGCGAATCACGAGCCGCCCGCCTTGGCGACGGCTTCGCGCAGGCCCTTGGCCGTCACCTCGCCGGGGAACCACGCGACGGCGCGCCCCTGCGCGTCGATCACGAACGTCTCGGGGAAGGCGCCGACGCCGTAGGCGCGTCCGATATCGCCGCCGTCGTCGTGCACCAGCGGGTACGTGAGCCGATAGGTCTTCGCGAAGGCGCGGGCGTCATCGCTGAGGTCCTGCGAGTCGATCCCGACCATCGCGATGCCGTTCGGCTTGGCCTCCGTCACCCAGAAGTCCTCGAGGATCGGCGCCTCGTCCTTGCACGGATTGCACCACGAGGCCCAGAAGTTGAGGATCACCACGCGGCCCCGCAACGAGGCCAGCGACGTCGTACCGCCCCCGTCGAGGTTCGGCAGATCGAAGCCGGGCGCCGTCGGCAGCGTCCCGGAGGCAACCTCGGATGGGAACGCGCGCGCACCGGACGAGTGCATGACGGCACGCCCGACGACGAGGCCGAGGGCGAGGACCGCCACGGCGATTGCGATTGCGACGAGGCGCTTCACCGTCGCGAAGTCTACGGCCGACTGCGTCGGCTAGTAGATGATGACGGGCGTGCCGACGTCGACGAGGCTGTAGAGCTTCTCGGCCGACGGGATGTACATCCGCACGCAGCCGTGCGACGCGTAGCCGCCGAGCGAGCTCGAATCGGGGGTGCCGTGGATGCCGACGTCCTCGCGATCGAGGCCCATCCAGCGCGTGCCGAGCGGGTTGCCCGGGCCCGGCGGAATCGGCTGCGAGCCCTTGGCCCACGTCGAGGTCGGCGGGTACCACCAAGGGTCCTTCTGCATGCTGACGATCGTGAAATCGCCGGACGGCGTCGGGAACGACGGTGCGCCGACGGCGACGCTGAACTTCTTCACGGCCTTCGCCTTGCTCTTGACCGGAGCCCACAGCGTCAGCGTGCGCGACGGCTTCGACACGACGATCACGTAGCCGAGCTTGTCGAGGGTCGCCTCGGAATCCACCGCGACGAGCGGCACGACATCCTGCTGCGCGCGGAAGGAGAAGACCGCAGTCGCGCGCTTGACCTGCTCGACGACGACGGCGCGGTCCGGAGCGTTGCCGGGCCTGCCGAGCTTGAGGACCGGCTTCGTGCGCGTCAGCTGCCAGCGGGCGGCGCTGCCCTTGGTGCTCGCCATCTTCAGGATCCTGTCGACGGCGGCCTGCAGCTTGGTCTCGTTATAGGCGGTCGTCACGGGCGTGTTGCCGGCGGCGGTGCGGTTGACGGCCTCGGTGACGGCGGCCTGCACGTCTGCCGTGGCCGCGATCTGCTCGTTCGAGATCTTGAAGACGCGGGCGCCGATGCGCACCACGATCGGCTGATTGAAGGCGTTGGTGACGGTGATCAGGGCCGTCGCGGCATCTTGGCCGGAGATATCGACGCCCGCCACCGTGGAGCCGGCGAGCGCAATGCCCGGCGTCGGCGCCGGAGCGGTCGTCGTCGTGTCCTGCGCGAGGGCCGTGGCCGTCAGGGCCAGCAGCGCGGTCAGCGCAAGAGCGAGGAGCAAGGGGAGTCGGCGGAGGTTCATGGCGTTCACGACCTTCAATGCTACCCCAGCTTTTCACCACGTTCGGTCGGTTGTGTGCCCAATCGCTACCGTGTGCCCGTGAGCGCGTCGCCTCCTCCTCCCGATCCCGCGGACCGCGAGCTCGAGATCGAGCTGCGGACCGAGCTCGCCCTCGCACGCGCAGAGCGGGAGGGCACCGCGGTGCGGGTCAAGGGCCGCCGTGGGGCCCGTGTGCGCTTTCTGCTGATCGTGCTGGTGCTGCTCCTGATCGCCGGCACGTTCATCTACCTGACGCTGCGCGCTCTGCGCTCGGCCTTCGGCGCCTGACGGGGTCGCGCAGCCCGGAAGGGTACGCTGTCGGTCTATGGCTCGCGCGCCGTCCCTCAAGCCCCAACTGAACCAGATCCGCACGTGGGTCGCCGAAGGCGTCACCGACATCTGGATCGCCCATCAGCTCGCCGTCACGCCCGCGCAGATCGCGGACTTCCGACGCAAGCAGGGCCTGCTGCGCCCCGACGAGACCCCTGCGCCCACGCGTGCCCGCGCGCCGCGCGCCGCCGCCGCTCCTCGTGCCGCGGCCAAGCCGGCCACGACCAGGACGCGGACGCCCAAGGCCGAGGCCAAGCCCGCCGCCGTCGAGACCGAGACCGATGAGGTCACCGAAGATGGATCGCCGGCGACCAAGCGCCGTCGCCGCGGACGTCGCGGTGGACGCGGACGCTCCAAGCCCCGCGCACTGACGATTCCCGCCACCGTCGAGCACGGCGCCGACGGCGTCGTCATCCGCATCGACCCCGCGATCCTCGAGTCCGAGGCCTACCGCGAGCACTGGGCCGAGATCGCCAGCGGCGGCATCACGGTCACGGCCACGGGCATCTCCTTCGGTCCCGCGATCACCGAGGTCGAGGTGACCGACGAGGCCGACGAGGCCGAGTCCGAGGACGCCGACACCGACACCGAGTCCGAGTCCCCGACCGACTAGACGTGGGCGTCGCGCGCGCTGCGTTGCAGCCGGGCGCAGGCGAGGTCGATCAGGAGCGGCGTGGAGCGCGGCGGTGCGGCGGGCTCCGCTGCATCGCGGGCGACGTCGACGGCCCAGCGGTCGGCCTCGCGCCACGCCGTTGCCAGCTGCGCGAGGGTGAAGTGCTGGCCGACGCGCCGCACCATCTCGCCGTGCACGGCGGAGTAGGCGCGCTCGAACGCCGCCAGCCCGCGCGTATCCAGACCGGCGCGCACGCGGCGCGCCGTGCCCGGTGCCTCGCCCCAGGCCTGCACGGCGACCTCGGTCATCGGATCGAGCGTCATGCCGGTTCCATGCAGCACGTCGTCGGGATGCCGCCGGCCTCGGCCAGGAGCGTGGCGCCGATCGCGTAGGGCGGCGCCGCGAGCGCGAAGGCCACGTGCGCGTGCAGGCACTTGACGGCGCGCTCGGAGCGCACGCCGCCGATGCCCAGCGCGTACTCGGGCCGCAGCGCGCGATGCCGCTCGCGCGCCTCGTCGAAGACCGCCGCCAGCTCCTCGTCTTCGGCGATGCTCTCCTCAAGCGCGCGCACGCCGCCAGCGGACTCGAGATCGGACACGCTGCGGATCAGACCCGGGCAGCAGAGCCAGTACGCGGTCGGGAACGGCTCCCCGTCGGGCGTCGTCGCCGGCTGCTCCACCACGACGGGGCGCCCGGCGCTGCAGCGGCAGACGATCCGCGCCGGCGGGTACGGCGGGCGGCCGAGCTGCTCCTCGAGGTGCATCAGGTCGATGTCGGCGATCACGCGCCACAGGGTACGCGGAAGGAGACCCGACACGCATGGCGAAGCGAGCGGCGTGCGCAAAATCGTGGTCATCATCATCGTCGCGATCCTCGCAGTCCTCTTCGTGCAGCCGATCCGCGCCTACCGCGCGGCGCAGAGCGAGCTGACCAGCGCCCGCACCCAGCTGGCCGACGCGCGCACCACCAAGGAGCGCGCAATCCAGGAGCGCGACGCGCTCGGCACGCGCGAGATGCTGGTCCGCGAGGCCCGCCGCCGCGGCTACATCTTCCCCGGCGAGACGCCGTTCTCCGTCGGCAGCCGCTGACGCCGCCGCGGTACCACGGCCTCCGGCCGTGGTCAGGCCACGCGGTAGAACTCGAGCGACACGGAGGCGCCGTCTGCAGCGGCGTCGAGCGAGCAGACGAACGAGCTCATCCGGGTCCACTCGTAGCCCGGCGCGCCGCACTCGAACTGCGGAATCGTGAAGCCTGCGTAGCGCCCATCGGCCTGAGGGTGGACCGTCCCGGCGTTCGTGACCATCACGTTGGCCCCGTCGGCACAGCGGATCGCGTAGCGGGCCCACACCTCGGCGCTGCCATCGGCGCGCGTGATGCACCAGTCGACACCTCCGGGCTCGATGGTCCCGGTCAGCAGCGACCCCGTGACCGTGCCGCCGGCGATCGGGATCGCCTCGCGCAGGCCCGCGGGGGACGCACCGATCGCGTACGGCTCGGCCAGCTCGGCGACGGCCGTGGCGATCAGCTCCAGCTCGGGCCTCACGACCGTTCCCCCTGCTCCAGCGCGAAGCCCGCGACCTGCTTGTAGCGGGCGGCGATCTCCTCCAGCTCCGTCCGCGGGATGATGGCCTCGATGTCGTCGAAGCCGTCGGGGGCTCGCTGCTCGGCGAGCTCCATCACCTGCTCGGGGCCGTTGCCGCGATTGGCGAGGACGATGCGCGTCGTCGCCTCGCGCCGGCTGGCCTCGTACGCCTCGAGCGCACGGGCGGTGGCACCGTCGGCCGCGAGCGCCCGGGCCAGGGCCGCCGCATCGAGGATCGCCTGCGAGGCCCCGTTGGAGCCGATCGGATACATCGCGTGGGCCGCATCGCCGAGCAGCGTGGCGCAGCCGACGGTCCAGCGCTCGAGCGGGTCGCGATCGGTCAGCGGGTACTCGTAGACCGCCTCGGCTCCGTCGATCAGCGCGAGGGCGTCGAGCCAGGGGAAGCGCCAGTCCTCGAACCGGTCGCGGAAGACCGCGGTCTCGACGCGGCGGGACCAGTCCGGCGCCGGCGGCACCGGCGCGTCGTCGGCCAGCTCCGCGATCCAGTTGATGGTCTGCAGGCCGTCGGTGTCCGGCTCGGTGATCGGGTAGCAGACGAACTTCTGCCGCGAGTGGCCCGCCATGATCATCGTGCGCCCCGTCAGGAACGGCGCGGCGCGCGTCGTGGCGCGCCAGAGCAGGCGCCCGCCGTACTGCACCTCGCCAGCGCCCGGATGCAGGATCGAGCGTGCGGCCGAGTGGATCCCGTCGGCCCCGATCAGGACGGGGGCGTGCACCGCGACCGTGCCGCCGCTGCGGCGCTCGAAGGTCGCCACCACCCCGCGCGCATCGTTGGCGATGCCGACCAGGCTCTCGCCCATGCGGAGCGCGTCGTCGCCGAGGCGCTCGCGCACCGTGCGCTCGAGCAGCAGCTGCAGCTCGCCACGGTGGATCGAGAGCTGCGGTGCGGCGTAGCCGGCGGCACGGCCCCGTGGCTCGCTCCAGATCAGCTGGCCGCGGCGGTTGAAGTACGCGAGCTCGGCCGTCTGGACGGCGATCGCCGCGGCGGCCTCGGCGACGCCGAGCTCCTCGAGCACCGCCATGGCGTGCGGCAGCAGGTTGATGCCCACGCCGAGCGGTCGCAGCTCGCGGACGCCCTCGTGAATCCGACAGGAGATGCCGCGCTGATGCAGCGCGAGCGCCGTCGCCAGGCCGCCAATGCCCGCGCCGACGATCAGGACATCGACGCCGCTGTGCTCCTCAATCGCCATGCCGACCATTCTCGCGCATGGCACGCCGGGTGGCCAGCAGCCTCAGCGGCGCCGCGCGATCGTGGCCGCGGCGACCGACAGCCGTGCGAGGCGGCTAGGACTGCTTGAAGTCGCCCGCGTTCCACTGTGCCAGCTGGGCCGGCGACTGCTGGTCGAGCCAGCGGGCGAGCGTGATGAAGTCGACGCACGCCACCTCGGGCGTGGTGCAGGCCTTGTTGAGCGTGCGGATCAGCGCGTTGTTATAC
>CANJXE010000090.1 GCA_947478745.1 Actinomycetota bacterium | reverse complement strand
GCGCGACGCGATCACCGATGGCGTCGCCACGATCGGCCGCGTGATCATCGCCGCCGCGCTGATCATGGCGTCGGTGTTCTTCGCCTTCATGACGGGCGTTGACCGCACCATCAAGGAGTTCGGCCTGGCTCTCGGCCTGGCGATCATCCTCGATGCCTTCGTGATCCGCCTGACGCTCGTGCCCGCGCTGATGCACCTGCTGAACCAGAACGCCTGGTGGATCCCGCGCTGGCTCGACAAGGTGCTGCCCCGGCTCACCATCGAGGCCCCGGAGGACAAGGGTCACATGGAGACGACGGCGCACCCGCACCAGGAGTCGTAGCGCCGCGTCTGCGAGTCGGTTCGACGGGGATGCTGCGCTGCGGATGCGACGAAGGGGTCAGACCCTTTCGTCGCACGACCGCAGCATGCGCATGAGCTGAGGCAGGTGTCTTGCCGGTCGTACGACGAAAGGGTCTGACCCCTTCGTCGCATCCGCTCCCGACCGGCACCTCAACGTGCAACCACCCAATCTGTCGTACCGGCTCGTCGGCAGAGCAGCTGACGGTCCGCAGTGGGGACAGCCCTGGTGGGGAGAACGCCGCCTGCCGGCGGGTGACGACTCAGTCGCCGACGGTGGCCGCAGCGGCCTCGGCCTTGCGGTTCGCGCGGACGCTGGCGAGGATGCCGATGCCGAGGATCGTCAGGATCACGGCCAGGCTGATCAGCGGCGGCATGTGGAACCAGTGCGAGATGATCATCTTGAAGCCGACCCAGCCGAGCACGATCGCCAGGGTGGGCTGCAGGTAGACGAAGCGCTCGAGCGACGTGGCGATCGCGAAGTAGAGCGTCCGCAGGCCCAGCAGGGCGAAGGCGTTGGCGGCCAGGACGATGAACGGGTCGTCGGTGATCGCGTAGATCGCAGGCACCGAGTCGACGGCGAACATCAGGTCGAAGAACGCGAGGGCGAGCAGGGCCACGAAGAGCGGTGTGAAGAGGCGCTTGCCGTGCTCCTTGACGGTCATCGACGAGCCGCGAAAGCCGTCGGTCATCGGGATCGCGCGCCGCATCAGCGTGAGGATCCGGCTGTCCTGCGGGTGCTCCGTGGTATCCGTGTGCCGGGCCATGCGGATGCCCGTGACGATCAGGAAGGCGCCGAAGACGAACGGCATCCACCAGAAGGTGGAGAGCAGTGCCCCGCCGATCGCGATCAGGATGCCGCGCAGGACGATCGCCATGATCACGCCCCAGAAGAGGGCGCGATAGCGCAGCTCGCTGGGCACGGCGAGCGCGGCGAAGAGGATCGCGAAGACGGCGACGTTGTCGATGGAGAGGCTGTACTCGACGAGGTAGCCGGTGAAGAACTCCGTGCCGACCGTCGGTCCGAGCAGCACCCAGATGGCGACGCCGAAGGCGACACCGAGGCCCAGCCAGACGCCGGTCCAGACGAACGCCTCGCGCGTCGGGATCGCCTTGTCGCTCCGGTGGAAGACGAAGAGATCGAGGATCAGCGCCGTGATGACCACGACGGGAAGGGCGATCCAAAGCAGGGTGGCAGTATCCATTAGGGCACCCTCATTGTGCACTGCATATCGCGCGCCGTGGGCGCACGGCCGAGCAGCGGACTACTTGAGGCCCTGCCGCGCTTCGCGCACGAGCGCGACGCACTCGGGATAGATCACGGTGATCGCCGCGCGCAACTGGGCCGCCTGCTCCTCGGCAGAGCCCGTTGGCGTCAGCTGGCCGATCGCAGCCGTCGTCATCTGCACCGCGAGGTGGATCGCGTTGTCCGCGAAGGCCACGCTCTGGCTCTCCTGCGCCTGCTCGGCGAACTGGCGCATGGCGTTGTTGAGGTCGTCGGGGTCGAACATGCCGCCGAAGCCAAAGGGGTTCTCGCTCATACCCGGATCCTACTTCGTCTCTGCCAGCCGCGCGGTCCAGATGTAGACCGGCTCGACCGGCGGGCCATCGGCCACGCCGAGCTTGTCGATCTTCCGCAGCGTCTCGGCCGAGGTCGCATCCGTGGCGTGCCCGACGACGGCGTAGAGCGGCTCGAGCATCGCGCCGCCCGATTCCGTCGAGACGATGAAGAACTGCGAGCCGGCGGCACCGGCGGGCTCGTTGCCCGCCTTGGCCATGGCGACGTCGCCGTTCTTGTAGCGGTAGTCGCTGGGCGGTGCCGTGTCGACGGTGTAGCCGGGCCCGCCGGCACCGGTGCCGGCCGGGTCGCCGCCCTGGACGACGAAGCCCGGGACCACGCGGTGGAAGGTCAGGCCGTCGTAGAAGCCGGAGCGCACGAGCGCGGCGAACGATGAGGTGGCGCTGCCGCCCGTCGTCGGATCGAGCGTCATCACGATCGGACCGCACGAGGTCACCATCGTCACCGTCCACGTCGCCGTGGGGGGCACGAGCGGATCCGGCGGAACCTCCGTGTAGGTCGGCTTCTGCTCACCGGCATTCGGCGGCTTCTGGTGATCGCAGCCGTCGGTGCCCGGGGTCAGCGACGGAGCGGCGGCAGTGGCCTCGGGCGGCGCCTCGACGGTGGACGTCGTGGCGCTGTCCTGGCCCGGCACGCTGCAGCCGGCCGCGAGCGCCGCGACCAGCAGCAGGAGGAGCGGGACGGCTCGCCGCATCACGCGAGCGACTCCGGCGTCGCGGCGAGGCAGTAGGCGGTCATCAGCGCGGCGGTCGCCTCCAGATCGTCGAGATCGCAGACCTCGGCGGGGGAGTGCATGTGGCGCAGCGGAATCCCGAGCAGTGCCGCGCGCAGGCTGCGGACCGCAGCCAAGGTGTTGTCGACGTCGGTGTGCGTCGAGCCGCCCGGCATCGCCTCGAGGCCGTAGGGGATGCCCTGCGCCTCGGCCAGCTCGATCAGCGCGTGGGTGACGGTCTCGTCGAGGCCGAGGCCGCGGGTGATGACCGTGCCGGCGCCGAGCCTCTGCGGGCCGGTCTGGCCCTTGTCGATCATCGGCACGTCGGCCGCGTGCGTCACGTCGATCACGATCGAGACGGCGGGCTGCACGGCCTCCGTGACGAGCCGGGCACCCTCGCCGAGCGTCTCCTCCAGCACGCAGCCGGTCGCGACCACGCGCACCGAGGGAGCGGCGGCGGCGACGCGGCGCAGCGCCTCCAGGGCGGCCCAGGCGCCGACGCGATCGTCGAGGGCGCGGGAGGTCAGGCGCGAGCCCATCAGCTGCACGGGGCCGCTGCCGACGATGGCATCGTCGCCGACGCGCACGACCGTCTTGGCGTCGTCGCCGTCCTTGGCGCCGATGTCGATCCACAGCTCCTTCATCTCCGTGCCGGCGGTGCGCTCGGCGGCCTTCTGCAGGTGGATCGGCACGCTGCCGATGACGCCCGGCATGTCGCCGCCGCGCGTGCGGATCGAGACAGGCTGGCCGACGAGGACGCGGGGGTCCCAGCCGCCGAGGCCGCGCACGCGCAGGACGCCGTCTTCCTCGATGTGCGTGACGATCAGGCCGATCTGGTCGATGTGGCCGAGCAGCAGCACGGCTGGCGCATCGGCGGGGCCGACGCTGGCGATCGCGTTGCCGATGCGATCGCGCTCGACGTGGGCGAACTCGCCGGCCATCGCCGCCCACAGATCCGCCGCCTCGCGCTCGCGGCCCGACGGGCCGTGGGCGGAGAGGAGCTGGAAGAGGCGGTCGCGTGCGGCGGTGTCCATGGCGCGCACGCTAGCATCACCCTATGGCTGGGGCTGGAGCAGCAGGGGCACGATCGCGGGTGGTGATCACCGGCATCGGCATCCTCTCGCCCGTCGGCCTCGACACGGCCTCGTCGTGGACCGCACTGCTTGCCGGGCAGTCCGGCGTCGCCCCGATCCAGGGCTTCGACCCCGAGCGCATCGAGACCAAGATCGCCTGCGAGATGAAGGGCTTCGAGCCCGAGTCGGTGATGGAGCGCAAGGAGGCGCGCAAGCTCGACCGCTGCAGCCTCACCGCCGTCGCCGCGGCCCGTCAGGCCTGGGCGCAGAGCGGCGCCGTCATGGACGACCCCGAGCGCGTCGGCGTCATCGTCGGCAGCGCCTTCGGCGGCGCGGCCACCATCCAGGCCGGCATGCAGACCTTCTTCGAGAAGGGCCCACACCGCATCGGACCCCACCTGCACGGCGCGATGCTGGTCGATACGCCCGGCTTCGAGATCGCCCGCGACCTCGGCGCCCTCGGCACCAACTTCTCCGTCACCGCCGCCTGTGCCACCGGCGCGAGCGCGATCGGCGTCGCCTCCGACCTCGTCGCGAGCGGCAACATGGACCTCTGCCTGGCCGGCGGCGTTGACACGCTGATCACCGAGTACATCCTCGGCGGCTTCTGCAACATGAAGGTGCTCGGCGCTCCGCGCGAGGGCGAGGACGTCACCACGGCCTCGCGCCCCTTCGACGCGACCCGCAACGGCTTCGTGCTGGGCGAGGGGGCCACGGTGCTCGTGCTCGAGCGCGAGGAGGATGCGCGGGCGCGCGGGGCGACGATCATCGCCGAGATCGTGTCCTGGGCCGTGACGAACGACGCGTACCACATCGCCGCGCCCCGCGAGGACTGCGTGGGCATCGATCGCATGTTCGCGACCGCGTTGCGCCGCGGCGACATCGCGCCGGCCGAGGTGGGCTACATCAACCCCCACGGCACCGGTACCCAGGCCAACGATCGCCTCGAGACGCAGTCGATCCGCACCATCTTCGGTGCCGCTGCCGATTCGCTTGCGGTCTCCTCGACGAAGTCCATGACGGGCCACCAGATGGGTGCCGCCGGCGCCTTCGAGGTCGCCGTTACCGCGCTGGCGCTGCAGCACCGCATCGTCCCGCCGACGATCAACCTGCGCGACGCCGACCCGCTCTGCGACCTCGACTACGTCCCCGAGGGCGCCCGCGAGCTGCCGCAGCTCGACGTCGCGCTCTCGTGCTCGATCGGCCTCGGCGGCCACAACGGCGCCGTCATCCTGCGGCGGGCCTAGCCGGCCGCGATCAGCTTTGCTTTGGGGTCAGACCCTTGCGCAAAGTCCCGGATGGTCGTTGGCTGTCAGAAAGTAGATCGACTTTGCGCAAGGGTCTGACCCCAAAGCAAAGCTGATCCAGCTAGTAGGCCCCGCGACCGCGCAGGATCGCCAGGGGCGTCCGCGCGATGATCGCGATGTCCATCCAGATCGACCACGACTCGAGGTAGTAGAAGTCGAGGCGGACGAGGGTGTCGAAGCCGAGGTTGGAGCGGCCGGACACCTGCCAGAGGCCGGTGATGCCGGGCAGCACGCTGTAGCGGCGGCGATGCCACGACTCGAGCAGCTGGTAGTCGCGCATCGGCAGCGGGCGCGGACCGACGAGGCTCATCTCGCCGCGCAGCACGTTGAGCAGCTGGGGCAGCTCGTCGATCGAGAAGCGGCGCAGCACGCGGCCGACGGGCGTGATGCGCGGGTCGTTGCGGATCTTGAAGAGCGCGCCATCGGCCTCGTTCTGCTCCTCGAGCTCGGCCTGCGCCTGCGCCGCGTTGGTGACCATGCTGCGCAGCTTGAGCATCGCGAAGGGCTGCTCGCCCAGGCCGACGCGCTGATCCCGGAAGAGGATCGGGCCGGGGGAGGTGAGGCGGATCATCACGACGGAGATCAGCAGGATCGGACTGAGGACGAGCAGCAGCCCGGCCGAGATGGCGAGGTCGAAGGCGCGCTTCACGAACCAGTCGACGCCCTGAATCGTGGGCGGGACGATGTCGAAGAGCGGCACCGCGAGCCCGGGCACGTAATCGGCGTGGTGGGCCAGCACGCCCGCGGCCGTCGGCACGACGCGAAGGCGGATCCGGCGCTCACGGCAGGCCTCGAGCGCGATCAGCATCGTCTCATCGTCCGGTGGGCGGGCCAGGACGACGTCGTGGGGGTGGTGCTCGGAGATCGCGGCGGAGAGATGCTCGACGTCGTCGACGTGGGCGACCATCCGCAGCCCGGCACCGGGCGCTGCGGCGCGCAGGGCTGCCTCGACGCTGCGGGTGGCGTCCGGCTCACCGACCACCAGCACGCGGCGCTCGATGCCGATCAGCGCCGCCGTGGAATCGATCATCCACGTGTACAGGCCGCGCAGGAAGGGGATCAGCAGCG
>CANJXE010000089.1 GCA_947478745.1 Actinomycetota bacterium | reverse complement strand
GTGATCGTGGCGATCCTCGCTCAGGCCTCAGCCTGCACCGTCGCGTTGACCGAGGACCTCGGCCCGTACCTCGAGGTGGTTCGACGCGCCTGCAGTGAGGCGGCGTTCGACGTTGGCGACTACCGCAACGCGGCGGCAGACCGAGCGCAGGCCGGGGCGCTGGATGCGACCGTTACCGGCTGCAGCGCCGCGGTCGCCGCGACCGGATCGATCGTGACGACCGCCACGGGCGCAGGCCGGGCCGGCGCGCTGATCGCACCGACGCACATCTGCATCGTGGAGCCACGGCAGGTCGTCGGCGGGCTGCACGAGCTCTTCGACGGCGACGTCTTGGACGGCGCGGGCAGCCTGTTGGCGCTGCAGTCCGGACCGAGCCGCAGCGCGGACATCGAGAAGGTGCTGATCCTCGGCGTGCACGGACCCGGCAACGTGCACCTGGTGATCGTCGGCGACTGAAGGGTCAGGCGACGATCTCGACCGGCGTGCCCGCCCGGACGAGCGCTGCGATCTTGACGATGCCCGGATCGGGCACCCGGATGCAGCCGTGCGAGGGGTTCGTTCCGGGGTCGGCCCACAGTGTCCCGCGGGCGCCGTGAATGGCCACGCGGCCGGGGCCGCCGGCGAACTCGAAGAGCACGTTGGAGTGGGCGGTGAGGTGGAGGGCCCAGGGACCGAGCGGGCTGAACGACGGCTCGCGGACCTTCTGGTACACCGCGAAGTGGCCCTTCGGCGTGGGCGTCGACCGTGCGCCAAGCGCGACGCCCACGCGCCGGACGAGGCGCCCCTTGCGGAAGACGCTGAGCGTGTGGCGCCTGAGGGAGATGACGACGCGGGTCGAATCCGTGGAGACGATCGTGTTCGCCTCGCGGATCCAGCCGGTCGAGCCGTTGGGACGGGTCGGCAGCAGCACCTCCAGCCAGCCGCTGCCTTCGGCATCGACGACCCGGTCCAAGACCTTCAGCACCACGGGGTTGCCGGTGCTGGCGATCCACGGCGAGACGACCTTGTTGGGGGCAATGCCGCCCGGACGCCGGTAGACGCCCACCCGAGTGATGAGTCGTGCCACGTGGACGAGCTTCTTGCTCGGCCGATAGGTCGGATCAGGCGTGACGGTCGGCGCCGGTGCCGCCGGGATGTCGGCTGCGGCCTGTGCGTTGGCGGTCGCGGCGTCGGCATCCTGTGCTGCAGCGACGGCCGGGAGCGCGCCGAGCGACACCATCAGCAGGCCCGCAGTGATGATCATCCGCCGCATCGCCTCAGTATCGCGCATATTCCGCCGCTTCTCCGCTGGACGGCGACCCGGCACCCGTGCCACGATCCGGACATGACCGCACCGCACCGCTCGCTCTGGCTCGCCCAGGCTTACACCGGCTCCACCGACCAGCCCGAGCTGCGAGGCAGCGAGCGCGCCGACGTCGCCATCGTGGGCGGTGGCTTCCTCGGGCTGTGGACCGCGATCCTGCTGAAGGAGCGCCAGCCATCCATCGACGTCGTCGTGATCGAGCGCGACATCTGCGGCGGCGGCGCCTCCGGACGCAACGGTGGTTTCGTGCTTAGCTGGTGGCCGAAGCTCGCGACCCTGGTCAAGCTGGTGGGCGCGCGCGAGGCCGTGGAGCTGGCCCAGGCGTCGGAGGACGCGATCACCGAGATCGAGCAGGCGTGCGATACCTACGGCATCGACGCCCAGTTCCGGCGCGGCGGCTGGCTCTGGACCGCTGCGACCGACGTCCAGCGTGGCTCGTGGACCCCCACCGTCGAGCTGTGCGAGCAGCTCGGCGTGCAGCCATTCGAGCAGCTCTCACCCGCTGAGATCGCGCGGCGCACCGGGTCGGCCGTGCACCTCGAGGGCGTCATCGAGCCCTCCGGTGCCACCGTGCACCCCGGGTACCTCGTCCGCGGCCTGGCCCGGGTGGCACTGCAGCTCGGCGTCCGCATCTACGAGCACACGCCCATGGTCGAGCTCGATCGGCGTGAGCCTGCCGTCATCCGCACGCCGCACGGCGCGGTCACGGCGGATACCGTCGTGCTCGCGATCAACGCGCACGCGGCGGGCGTGCGCGAGCTCCACCGCAAGATCGTCGCCATCACCAGCGACATGGTCTCGACGCCGCCGATTCCCGAGCGGCTCGAGGAGATCGGCTGGACCGGGGGCGAGTGCATCTCCGACTCGCAGCTGCAGATCCACTACTACCGCACGACGGCCGACGGGCGCATCGCCTTCGGCAAGGGCGGCTGGGGCATCGCCCTGGGCGGTCGCATGGGCGCGGGCTTCGATCGCAGCGCCCGTCGGGCGGCCGACGTCACCCTGGACTTCCGGCGGCTCTATCCGAATCTGGCGGACGTGACGATCGATCAGGATTGGAGCGGCCCGATCGACCGCTCGCCCACCGGCATCCCCCTGTTCGGCAACCTCGGTGGGCGTCGTCACATCCTCTACGGCGCCGGCTTCTCCGGCAACGGTGTCGGGCCGGCGCGCCTGGGCGGGCGGATCCTCGCCGGCATGGTGCTCGGCGACCGCGACGGGCTGGCCACGTGCGGACTCGTCAACGGCAAGCCGGGCAGCTTCCCGCCCGATCCGATCCGCTACGTCGGCGCACACGTGGTGCGCACGGGCGTTGCCGCCAAGGAGGCCAAGGAGGCGGTTGGGCAGCAGCCCAGTCGCGTCTCCGAGTTCCTCGCCGGGCTGGCCCCCGGCGGCATGATCCCCAAGAAGGGGAAGCCGAAGAGCTAGGGTCGCTCGGAGGTCGCGACCGCCTCGAGCGATCGGACGTCCACGCGGTTGTCGTGGAACGTGGGGGAGCCGCCCATGTCCGCGTCGCGCACGGGCGTGGTGGCGTTGACGTTGAGCCCGCCGGTGTCCTTGGCCCAGTAGACCTTGTACGACCAGGCCACGCCTCTGCGGGCCAGCGGGTGGATCGCAGCCACGCACGGGAACGCACCGCGATCGTTGGCGACTTCGACCGCGTCGCCTGGCTCGATCGACCGCTCCGCCGCATCCTCGGCGTTCAGGAAGACGGTCGGCTCGCCGGTCATCTTGAGATGGCCGGGGAGGTCGGCGAAGGTGGAGTTGAGGAAGAAGCGCTGCGCGGGCGAGATCAGGATCAGCGGGAAGCGCTTGGCCAGCTCGTGATCGCCGCCCTCGAATGAGGGCGTGTAGCCGGGGATCGGATCGAGGCCCTCGGCCGCCAGTGACGGCACGGTGATGTGCAGCTTGCCATCGGGCGTCGGGAAGCCGCCGTGGGCGTGCGGCGCCGTGCCGCGGAGGTCGTCGACGCGAGCGTAGCCCGTCTCGGAGAGGGACTCGAAGGTGATCCCACGCTCCCGGGCTTCGGCGGTGTCGATGAACTGCCGGACGAGCTCCTCGTCGGTGTCGTGGAGCCGCGGGTGGTCGAGGCCGAGAGCAGTGGCCAGCCGCCGGAAGATCTCCGTATTGGGCAGGCACTCGCCGATCGGCTCGATCGCGGGCAGGTTGAGCGTCAGGTAGTGATGACCGTAGGAGGGGTGGATATCGAGGTGCTCGGTCTGCATCGTGGCCGGCAGCACGACGTCGGCGAACATGGCGGTGTCGGTCAGCCGGTGCTCGAGGACGGTCAGGTGGAGATCGTCGCGGCGGAGGCCCCGGTGCGCACGCACCTGGTCGGGCACGGTGGCGGCCGGGTTCGTGTTCCAGACGACCATCGCCCGCACGGCAGGATCGAGTGCGGGATCGGTCAGCGCCTCGGCGAGCCGTGACATGTTGATGGTGCGCGCAGCGGGCAGCAACAGGCCGGCCGGCTCCTCGAGATCGATGGTGACGTCGTCGAAGCGTCCGGCGGTCTCCGGCAGCACGCCCCCGCCGACGTGGCGGAAGTCGCCGGTGACGGCGCCGAGCACGACGATCGCACGGTAGGCGGCACCGGCACCGCCGTGGCGCTGGAGTCCCAGACCCATGCGGATGGCGGTCGGGCGTGTCGTGATGATGCGATTGGCCAGCGCCTGCACCTCGAGCACGTCGAGACCGCAGATGCGGGCGGCGCGCGCCGCATCCCAGTCGGCCAGGCGGGCGCGCAGCTCGGGCCAGCCCTCGGCGCATTCGGCCAGCCACTCCTCGTCGGTGGCCCCGGCGGCGACCAGCTCGCCCATCAGACCCATTGCGAGGGCCCCATCGGTCCCCGGCAGCAGCTGCAGGTGGTCATCGCAGCGGTGGGCGGTGTCGGTTGGCAGCGGATCGATCGCCACCACGTGGGCCCCCGCCTGCTGTGCGGCATGGATGAAGTGCCACTGGTGCATGTTCGAGGAGAGCAGGTTGGCGCCCCAGATCAGGATCAGCCGGGAATGGGCGAAGTCCTCGGGGTCGAGCCCGACCGGGCGTCGCATCGTGGCGTTCAGCGCGGCGGTGGCCGCACCGGTGCAGATGGTCGTGCCGAGGCGGGTCGCGCCGAGGTGCTTGAAGAGGCGTTGCCCGAGCGACCAGCCCTGCACGGCGCCGAGCGTGCCGGCGTAGTAGTAGGGGAGGATCGCCTCGGGTCCGTGGCGGTCGATCGTCCCCTGGAGGGCCGTTGCGGTGAGGCCGATCGCCTCGTCCCAGTCGATCTGCTGGAAGCGTCCCTCGCCCTTCTCGCCGACGCGTCGCTGAGGGGCCGTCAGACGGTCGGGTGCGTAGACCGCATCGAGGTAGCGATTGACCTTGCCGCAGAGCGAGCCGCGGGTGTACGGGTGGTCCTTGCGGCCGCGCATCCGCACGGCGCGTCCGTCCTCGACTTCGATCTGCCACGCGCAGGTGTCAGGGCAGTCGAGCGGGCACGCGCCGTTGACGGTCCGCTTCATGGGGCGAGTGTACGCCACCGGAACCGCAGGTCAAAAGGAATCAGTGACCGGCGTAGGCGCGGGCGGCAGAGACGACGAACGCAAACAGCGCCTGCTGCTCGGTCTCAGCCATCTTCTCGGGATGCCACTGGACGCCGATCGCGGGCCAGTCGCCCGGTGCCTCGAGCGCCTCTACGACCGCTCCGATCGTCGCGGTGGCGATCAGGTCGCCCGGATCGACGACGGCCTGATGGTGGATCGAGTTGACGGCGAAGGCGGTTCGGCCCATCACGCCGGCGATGCGGGAGCCGGCTGCGAGCTCGATGTCGTGACGCGAGCCCATCAGCGCCGCGGGCGTGCTCTCGATCAGCGGGTGGCCGTGCTCGGGGCGCAGGTCCTGGACCATCGTGCCGCCGGCGGCGACGGCGAGCGCCTGCATGCCACGGCAGATGCCGAGCACGGGGAGGCCGCGCTCGCGGGCCTCGCGGGCGAGCGCGAGCTCCCAGAGGTCGGCACCGCTGTTCGTGTCCTCCAACTCGGCGTCGGTCGTCGCCCCGTAGTGCTCGGGGTGGAGATCACCGCCGCCGGTCAGGACCAGCCCGTCGAGCAGATCGAGCACCGCTCGCGGATCGTCGTTGTGCGGGAGGATCAGCGGCAGGCCGCCGGCCCGGGTCACTCCATCGGTGTAGTTCGGATCGAGCGTGTAGAGGTCCGTTCGCTCGCCGAGGTACGTTGGCAGGTCGCGGCGAAAGGCGGTCAGGCCGATGACGGGCGGGCGCATGGCGTCAGCCTACCGCTCAGCCGAGCGGCCACGGCAGCTCGGGCATGTGCCGGGTCCACGTGGCCTCCAACGTGCCGTCCGTGATGACCGCCCCCAGCGCACCGTCGAGCGTCTCGCGCAGCGCGTCGTCGCCGTGCCGCACTGCGATGCCCCACTGGTTGCGAGTCTCGATGGTGAAGGCCAGGCGCAGCTCGGGATCCTCGTCCAACGGGACCATCACCACGTCGTCGTCCACGAAGCCGTCGATCTCGCCCGAGCGCGTCGCGGCGATCATGTCGGCGTAGACGTCGTCCGTTGCCCCATCGAAGGGCACAGGGATCGCGCCGGGAAAGGTCTCGGTGAGAGCCATGTTCGTGCTCATGGCAATGGCACCGATGCGCTTGCCCGCACACTCCAGTGGATTCGCGATGGTGGTCTCGACGCGGGTCACGAGCGACTCGTTGAAGACCGCGTAGGGCCGCGTGAAATCGGCGAGGGTGCGCCGGTGCTCCGTGATGCCCTGTCCGCACCAGATGCCGTCAACGCGACGATCATGCAGAGCGGGGTAGAAGTCGCTCCACACGAGCGGCACCCACACGAGCTCGAGGCCGAGGTGAGCGGCAACGAGTCCGGCTGCGTCGGGCTCGTAGC
>CANJXE010000088.1 GCA_947478745.1 Actinomycetota bacterium | reverse complement strand
TCCGTCAACGAGGTCGACAGCGCCAACGACATGTCGCTCGCCGTCACCGTGCAGAACTCGGGCGACGCCACCGAGGTCTCCGTCAAGGTCAACGTCGTCCTGCGTGCCAAGGGCATGGACGATCGCACGCTGCCCACGGGCGAGATCACCACGCTCGATCCGGGCGCCCAGGGAACGGTCGAGATCCCGTTCGGCCTGTCCGACATCGTCTTCGACAGCGTCGTCACCGCCAAGGTGACCGTCGAGAAGGTGCCGGGCGAGCAGAACATCGACAACAACATCGGCGTGTACCAGATCCAGTTCCGCCTCAAGCCCGCCTAGGGATTCGCAGGCAGTGACCACGGAGCTGCAGAGCGCCCTCGCCCTCGTCGTCGCCTGTGCCGGGATCGTGCTCGCGGTCGCGGCGCTCGTGCTGGCCGTGCGCATGCTCCAGTGGTCGAACCGCCTGCGCGAGGCGGAGCAGGCGCTGCTCGACGGCGAGCCCGTCGATCTCGTGGAGTTCGCGGTCGGCATGCAGGCGCGCATGGAGCGGCTGGAGCACGACGAGGCACGGCTGCGCGACGAGGTCGTCTCCGCGCTCGGCTCGCTCGACGTGCTGCTGCGGCGCCGCTCGATCGTCCGCTTCGACGCCACCGATGACGAGGAGGGGCGTCGCTCGACCTCGCTGGCCCTGCTCGACCGCCACGGCTCCGGCATCGTCATCAGCGCGGTGCACACGGGCAGCGCCACGAGCGTGTTCGTCAAGGACGTCCTACGCGGTAACGCCGGCTCGCTCGCGCTGACGCCGGAGGAGCTGCGCGCCGTCCAGCACGCCCTGCGCTGATCGCGGCCGATCGGTGAACGGTGGGAGCGCAGGGTGTACCCTCGGCCCATGTCTGGCTCGGTGCTCGTGCTGAACGCGACGTACGAACCGCTCAACGTCACGAGTGCGTGGCGTGCGTGCAGCCTGATTCTGGCGCGCAAGGCCGAGATCCTCGAGGCCGATCCGGACCGCTGGATCCGCTCCCCCTCGACGGCGCTGCCGCACCCGCTGGTGATCCGCCTGGTCACGTACGTCCGCGTGCCGCGGTTCCTGCCGCGCAGGATCACGCGCCGGGCGCTGTTCGCCCGCGACGAGCACACGTGCCAGTACTGCGGCTGCCGCAACCGGCTGACGCTCGATCACGTCATGCCCCGCTCCCGCGGTGGTGGCTCGAGCTGGGCCAACGTGGTCACGGCCTGCGCGCCGTGCAACCTCCGCAAGCGCGATCGCCTGCCGCAGGAGGCGGGCATGCCGCTGCGCCGACCGCCGCGCGCGCCGCACCCCGACCTCTACCTGACGCTCGGCACGCGGACGATCCCCGCCAGCTGGCAGCCGTACCTGCCGCTGCGCGCACCGGCCACCGCCGGGCGGCTGCCCGAGCAGCTGCAGGCCGCCTGAGCGCCGAGCACGGCTCCGGCACCGTGCTACCGTCGACAGCGGTCGGCATGAGCGATTCCGAGACCACATCCACGTCCCGCGCGGCCCGCCATCTCGGCCTGCTCTCCGAGACCGTCGAGGCCGTCACGAGCTCGCTCGACCTCGCCGAGGTGACCGACGCAGTCGCCGTGGCCGTCGCGCGCGCCTTCGGCACCGACGCCTGCTTCGTCTACGTCCACGACGAGACGACCAACGAGCTCGTCCTCCAGGCGGTGCACGGCACGCACGTCGAGGCGACGGCCGGTCCGCCGCGCATGCAGGTCGGCGAGGGGCTGACGGGCTGGGCCGCCGAGCGGCGGGAGTCCGTGGCGATCGCGGCCGACGCGCACCTCGACCCGCGCTTCAAGGAGTTCCCGAACCTGCCGGAGCGGCGCTTCCAGTCGCTGCTCGCAGTGCCGATCCTGGATCGTCGTGAGCGCCTCGCCGGGGCCATGAACGTCCGCACGGTCGAGCCGCGCGAGTACCACCACGACGAGATCGAGCTGCTGGAGACGATCGCGCGGCAGGTGGCGCAGGCCATTGACAACGCCCGCCTCTACGAGCGCTCGCAGCGCCGCGTGGCCGAGCTCGAGGCGCTCGGCAGCATCTCGCAGGCCGTCGCCGAGTCGCTCTACCTCGAGGAGGCGCTTGCTCACATCGTCGAGGCGGCGGCCAAGGCCGCGCACGCCGAGGTCTGCGCGCTGATCGTCGACGGACCGGAGGGCACGGCAATCGCCACGCGGTCCTCTCCCGATGGCCCCGACGATCGCGAGCTGACCGACGTGGGCGAGTCGGCCCCCGTCGATGCCGACGGCGTCTTCGCGATGCCGCTGCTGTGGAAGACCCGTCGCCTCGGCGCGCTCGTGGCGACCACGCCGGGGCGACGGTCCTTCACGAACGAGGAGCGGATCCTGCTGCGCTCGGTCGCCAACCAGGCGGCCACGGCGGTCGAGTCGAGCCGAGGCGTGATGCGCGGCATCGTCGCCCAGGAGATCCACCATCGCGTCAAGAACAACCTGCAGACGGTCGCCTCGCTGCTGCGCCTCCGCGCGAGCGGACCGGACCCCCAGCGGGCCCTCGCCGACTCGGTCGATCGCATCCTCTCGATCGCCGAGGTGCACGACCTGCTGACCGCCAGCCGGGAGGGCGACGTGGACCTCAGCGATCTGATCCGGCGCGTCTCGGCGATGCTCGGCCACGGGCTCGGCACGCCGGCGGCCGCCGAGGAGCTCGCCCACGTGGAAGTGCCGGGCGACACGGCGACGGCGGTGGCGCTGATCTTCTCCGAGCTGTACGCCAACGCCCACGAGCACGGCGGCGGCGACGTCCGGGTCGCGCTGCGGCGAGACGGCGACCTGGTCGAGCTGATCGTCGCCGATGCAGGGCCGGGCCTGCCGGCCGAGTTCGATCCGGAGCAGTCGCTCGGCCTCAAGATCGCCCGCGCGCTCGCGGCCGACCAGCTGCGCGGCGAGCTCGTGCTGGAGGACGCCTCGCCCGGCGTCCGCGCGCGCCTCGCCTGGAGCGCACCATGAGAATCCTGATCGCCGAGGACGAGACGATCATCCGCCTCGATGTCCGCACGCTGCTGGAGAAGGCGGGCCACGAGGTGGTGGCCGAGGCCCGCGACGGCGAAGAGGCCGTGGCGCTGGCGGCCGAGCACGACCCCGAGCTGATCGTGATGGACGTGCGGATGCCGCATCTGGACGGCATCGAGGCGGCGCGTCGGATCACCGGTCGCAAGCCCGTCCCGATCGTGATGCTGACTGCCTATGCCGAGCAGGATCTGGTCACCCGCGCCTCCGAGGCTGGCGCCTTCGCCTACCTCGTCAAGCCTTTTCGCGAGGTCGATCTGCTGCCGGCCCTCGATACGGCCCGGGCCCGCTTCGAGGAGCTCTCAGCGCTGCGCGACGAGGCGGCCGACCTGGCCGAGGCCCTGGCCTCGCGCAAGGCCGTCGAGCGGGCCAAGGGGATCCTGATGCAGAAGGACGGCATCGAGGAGGCCGAGGCCTTCCGCCGCATCCGGGCCGCCAGCCAGAAGACGGGCCGCACGATGCGCGTGGTCGCCGAGGCCCTGATCGCCACGTTCGACGAGTCCCCGGCATGAGCAGCTCGCCCGGTACGATCGAGCGCCGCGGCGCGGGCGGCCGCACGGACCTCGGCCCGCCGTGGCGCGTGATCGTCCTCAACGACGACCACAACACCTTCGAGGGCGTGGCCCGCTCCCTGGCGACCGTCCTCCCGGGCGTCGACTACGCCGGCGGCATGGCCTTCGCCAACCGCATCCACAAGAGCGGTCAGGCGATCGTCTGGACCGGGCATCAGGAGCTGGCCGAGCTCTACCACGAGCTGCTTTCGGCGCAGGGCCTGACGATGGCGCCGCTCGAGCAGTGACCACGGGACAGGGAGACCTGGCCCCTCGGTCCCGTTGTGATCTGCTCGGGTGCGGCGGGCCCGTCAGGCGTAGAGGCGCCGGAGGAGCTCCTCCGGCGTGGTCAGCCAGAGCCCGACACCCTGGAGTCGCTCGAGCAGCTCGTCGTAGATGACGGCCTCTTCGGCGGCGTGCTCGCCGGCGAAGCGCTCGACGGGGATGCTGAGAGCCGCGCCGCCGCCGCTGTTGAGCAGGGCGCGCAGGCCCGCGTCGGGCGTGTCGCCGAGCAGCGGCAGCTCGATCCACTCCGCGGCGCGCTCGGCGGCCGTGTCGTAGCCGCGCGTTGGGAAGGCGGTGCCGCGGCGGAACCCCGGGCGGGCTGCGATCTGCACACCGGCGGGAGTGTCGAGCGCGAAGCCGAGCGCGCGCACCTGTGCCTGCTCCGAGGGCTGCAGCAGATCGATGGAGCGCAGTGCCGACGGGACGTGGCGGGCCCGCTCGACTGCGGCGAGGCGCTCGTACGGCGCGAGCGGCGGCTCCTTCGGACTGCGTGACAGCCGGCCGCGCAGGCCACTCCGCTCCTGCTCGAACGGCCGTGCCTCGTGGATGATCGCGATCGCGCCCGTTGCACCGTCGGGCCACGGCGGCGTGCTGCGCAGACGCTCGGAGCGGATCCAGTCGGCGACCTGGACGCGGATCGGATCGACGGGCGTCGCCCAGGGGTCGCGCGGGCCGCTGCCGGTCAGGTGCCGGAAGGCGAAGGCGAGCGGATCGTGCTCGGCCGGCTGAGCGGACTCCCACGCGGAGGTCTGCGAGGGCAGCGCGGCATTGGGCCACTCGAGCACCACGCTGCCGGTGCGCACGACCTGCACGCCGCTGGAGGCCAGCAGGTCGGTCAGGGTCGCCGAGGCGCGCGCGCCGATCGCGGCGGGGCCGCCGATCGCGAGCTGCACCAGCTCCTTCACCGATGCACTCCGTGCGCGGCGTTCCACTCGTCGGCGCTCTCGCGCAGCCCCGGCCCGGTCGGCCCCTCGAGCGCGTTGCGCACGTGGAGGTCGAGCTCGGCGCGCGGCAGGCTCGGCGTCAGACGGCGCAGCGGACCCGGCAGGGTCGGCAGCCGAGACAGGCCCGACAGCGCGGCGTACTGCCCGCCCAGCGCGACGCGAGCCGCGTTGCCGCCGTAGCCCGGGTGGTGCTTGGCCCAGTAGCGGCGGCGGCTGCGCCAGAACTCGACGATGCGGCGAGACGGATCTGCGGCCGTCGAGGCCCGGACGTGGTGGCGGATCGTCGCCTGCGGCACGACGTGGGTCTGGAACCAGCGATCGCTCAGGCGTCGCTGCAGGTCGGTCTCCTCCGAGAACATGTAGAAGCCCTCGTCGAACGGCCCGGTCAGCTCGAGCGCGGAGCGCCGCAGGGCGAGGGCGCAGCCGCTGGCCCAGTCGACGGCGCCCGGCGCGCCGGTGACGCGCTGCTCGATGCCGGCCTGCCCGAGCGTGGCGAGGCTGCGCAGACAGGTGGCGGGATCGGGAAAGCGGAAGGCCGACGGCTGATGGCGGCCGTCGGGATAGACGATGCGCGGCGCGGCGACGGCGACCGCGGGATGGGCGTCGAGGTGGGCGACGAGCGCATCGAGCGCGCCGGGCTCGACCGTGGCGTCGTCATTCAGCAGCACGTGATGCGGAGCCTCGCTGCGCGCCAGCAGGCGGTTGTGGTTTGCGCCGAAGCCGTCGCGGAAGTCCTGCGCGATCAGATCGACGGTGGGAAACGCCTCGCGCACCGCAGCGCAGGTGCCGTCCTCCGACGCGTTGTCGAGGACGTGGATCGTGTGCTCCACCGTGGGCCGGCCGGAGCCGGTGAGCGCAGCCAGCGCCTCCAGCAGGAGGGCGCGGTTGCCGTGGGCGACGATGGCGACGGCGAGCTTGGCGCTCACCGCTCGAGGCCCCGCTGGCGCAGCTCCTCCATCGCCTGGTCGACACGATCGTCGGCCTCCTGGCCGGCGAGCCAGGTGGCGAGCTGGCCGAGACCCGCGCCGACCTCGACATCGGCCCGGAAGCCGAGCAGCTCGGCGGCGCGCGCGGGGTCGCCGATGCAGTGGCGGATGTCGCCGGCGCGGTAGCGCCCGACGACCTCGGGCTCGATCGTCAGGTCCAGGCCGCGGGCCAGGCCCTGCGCGACGTCCACGACGCTCGACGGGTGGCCGGTGCAGACGTTGAGGGCAGCGCCGTCGGCCTCGGACTCGACCGCCAGGTGGAAGGCGCGCGCGACGTCGGTGACGTGGACGAAGTCGCGCGTCTGCGCGCCGTCCTCGAAGGCAACCGGTGCATGGCCGTTGAGCAGGCGGCTGGCGAAGATGGCGGCGACGCCGGTGTAGGGGTTGCTGAGCGCCTGGCGCGGGCCGTAGACGTTGAACAGGCGCAGCGCGAGCGTCGGCACGCCGTAGGCG
>CANJXE010000087.1 GCA_947478745.1 Actinomycetota bacterium | reverse complement strand
TACGCCGCCGGGCGCCTCGTCCCCGCTGCCGCGCGTGACGGCCTACGAGACGTGGAACGAGCCGAACGCCTACTTCGCCTTCCGCCCCCAGTGGCAGCATGGCGTGCCGGTCTCGCCGCGCAACTACGCGCAGCTGCTGAAGGCCGTGCGCTACGAGGTCGGGCGCGCCGTGGCGTTCAGGCCCACCTTCGTCGCCGGCGCGATGTACAAGCAGGGTGGTCCCTCGAGCCTGAGCCCGGTGCAGTTCATGCAGGGCCTCGCCCGGGCCAACGCCAAGTTCGACGTGCTCTCGATGCATCCGTACAACCGCGCGCCCAACCTCGGCATCAACGATGGCCGCAACGAGAGCCGGACCACGCCCTATTCGATCAGCATCGGCAACTTCGAGAGCTTCATCAACGTCGCCAACGAGATCTTCGGCCGTCGCTACCCGATCTGGATCACCGAGTACGGCCTGCAGACTCCGGCCCGCGGCGTCGTCCGCGCAGCCTCCTACAGCCAGCAGGCCCGCTTCGTGCGGCAGGCGATCGCCAAGCTCAAGTCGCTCCCCCAGGTCGAGCGCGCCGCGTGGTTCCTGATCAAGGACGATCCGCCGCGCAACGGCCACTGGTACACGACGGGCCTGCGCAGGTCCTCGGGTGAGAAGAAGCCGAGCTTCGGCGCCTGGCAGCAGGCTGCCGCAAAGCTCAAGCGCTCCCCCATCCACTAGCTCCAATCTGGATCCGGATCCAGATCTACCGTTTTTCGGTCGATTTGGTGCCAGACCACCTACGCCGCCACTGATCGCAGCGCCGATGCCCCGATCACGTTGCGCACTCGTCGGGCACCGAGGTGCAGCACGGCGGCGATCTCCTCCTTCCCCATGCCATAGTCCGCGAGTTCGCAGATGCGGAAGTCCATGAGCTCGCGCTGCGTCATCGGCGGGAGCTCCAGCGGCGTTTCGGACAGCACCCAGCGCTCGTAGCTGCGGCTGTCGAAAAACGAGACCATCCTCAGCGCTGCCTTGACGTCGTACCAGTCTGGTGGCCGCACGTGTCCGGCAAGAAAGCGATGCGTCGACCAGTGCCAGCCACGGGGATCCGCGACTGCCTTGGCCTTGACCGGGTTGAGTGGGATGTAGCGCGCGACCGAGAGCAGATGCCGGGCCGACTCGATCGGGATCACGTCATAGCGCCGGCCAAACAGCGTCCCGCGCCGTTGCCCATCGCGGTTGCGATGCCAGGCCAGCTTGCCGTGCGTCAGTTGGAGGAGCTTGGCGAGTGCTTCGGGCTGGGCGCGCACCAGCAGGTGGTAATGCGTCCGCATCAGGCAGATATGACCGATCGACACCTCGTGCTCCTGCGCGAGACTACCGAAGCGATTCCAGAAGACACGGGACGAGTCCCAGTCGGGAAACAGCGTGTCTTCGGCCACGCAGCGGGCGATCACGTGGAGCGGCCGTGTGCCATGGTCGTATCGACGCGGTCGGGACATGACTGCAGTCAAGCGCAGTAGCGGGCTGCAGCGGCGCGCCGCACCACACGCGTTCACCACAGAGGCGCGTGCGCTCGCCGCGGGCTGGACACGGTCACAGACGCCGTGTGACGCCGCAGAACCGATTTGGATCCGGATCCAGAACTACCGCATTCCGACCAATCTGGATCCGGATCCAGATTGCCAAAGACTCACGCACGTCGTGTAGTCCAACGGAACCGATTTGGATCCGGATCCAGAATTACCGAATTCGGACCAAATTGGATCCGGATCCAGAATGTCTACGGGCAGCCGGTGGCTGTGCCCGCGACCGCGGCGAGCACCGTGGCGGGCGCGAGATTCGGCAGCGTCGAGGGATCCGTGCCGGCGGGGACGACGATCTGGATGGTCGTGGCCGGTAGCGCGGGCTGTAGCTGGTTGACGATCATGCAGGCGGCCGTTGGGATGGTGTCGAGCTTGATCAGCGTGCCGAGCGGTGCGGTGTCCTTCGTCGAGACGACCGTCTTCCACGGGATGTACTGGCCCTTCTTGGCGTAGGCGAAGCGGTCGTGGTACTTGAGGGAGCGCACGCCGACACCCGTCGACCAGGTGCCGTCGGGCCTCTTGTAGGTGGGACGACCGCGCTTCGTGCGCCAGCCGCCGTCACGCCAGACCGGCACACCCTTGGACCAGTTGCCGTCGGTCAGCTGCCGGGTGCGCTGGCCGCGCGCGTTGACCCACCAGCCGCCGCCCTTGGCGATGATCGTCTTGCCGGCCTTCGTGACGCCGAGCGAGCGGGCGACGACGCCGTCGGTGCCGTAGAGGAAGTCCTCGCGCAGGCTCTGGTAGCGCAGGCCCGGAGCCGGCGACTTGCTGCCGTAGGCGAGCTTCTCGGACGCGGGCACGAGATAGGAGACGTTGAGGTTGCCGAGCGGGCCGGGCGCGAGGGCCGTGGGCGGCGGGCAGTCGACGCCCTTGGGCACGGAGACGAGCTCGCCCTTGGTCGGCAGCTTCAGCGACTTGTCCGGCGGGATCAGGACGTCGATGTGGTTGCCGATGATCGCGCCGCCCGTATCGTCGGCGGAGAAGCAGCCCTTGGACGGCGTGTTCTTGAGGGCGTCGATGTAGATCGTGGTGCCGCGCGGGATCACGGACGTGTCCGTGGCGATCGAATGCCACGGCGTGACCGAGGTGCCGATGCCGATGCCAAAGAGATCGGGGTAGCCGCGGAAGGCGGGGTCGTCGGGCTGTCCGGCGAGCACAGCGGCCTTGTTGCAGACGACGGTGTACGCCGCCGGGTTGGCGGGCGGGTTCTGCCACGTGCCGTCCTCGTTGGCGAAGGTCGGTCGCAGGTTGTCGGTCGAGGCGACGTTGACGGTGGCGGTAGCGGGGTCGAGCGCCCACCAGACGCAGCCGCCGGGGCGCGAGTACGGTGCACCGTTGGTGAAGCCGCTGGCCGCGGTCTTCGTGGGCTGGCCGACGTTGTTGACCCACGCGCCGGCACCGCTGCGCCAGTGCAGCTGCACGTTGTCGTCACCGGTGCCGGTGCCCTGCATGGCGACGCCGCGGGACGAGTAGAGGAAGTCCTCGCGGTAGGCGGTCTTCAGACCGGGCGCGATGATCTTCTTCGCGGTGAACCAGCTCTCGGGCGCGAACCAGTAGTAGGTGATCCAGAAGCTGCCGAGCGCCACCGGGCGTGGCGGGGTCGTCTGCGCAGATGCTCCGGCGGTGCCGAAGGCGAGCAGCGCGGCACCCGCGATCAGGCACGCCGCGACCAGGCGTCGTCCGTGAGTGCCAATGCGGCGTCGCATCGGGTACGAGGTTCGCGCCACGGCGGCGCTCCCCTTTGCGGGCGTTGAAGACACGTCTCTCATAGTGCCCCACGTTCGCGGTTTCCTGCGCGCACGCGTCACACTGTCTGCATGCTGACCACGTTCCTCGCCGCGCTCTTCATCGCCGTGACGTGCATCGTCGTGGCGGAGCCGCGCCTGCTCGGTCGGGTCTGGCCCTCGTACCTGCTGGCCGCCGGTGCCGGTATCGGCATCGCGTATGTCGTCGTGCACCTGCTGCCGGAACTGGCGGTCGGTGCAGAGATCGTGCGCCGCTCGACAGAGGGCCGCCTCCCCTACGCCGAGCTGCACGCCTACCTGCTCGTGCTGATCGGCATCATCGGGACGCTGATCCTCCGGGGCATGCAGCATGGCCTCCATGGCCTGGCGCCGCGGCCGCGGGTGCGGATCGTGCAGCCCGCGCTCTCGGCCCTGATCGTCGGCTACCTGCTCGCGGTCCGCGACAGCACGGAGATCGGGCCGATCGTCCTCTTCGCCCTCGCCATCGGCCTGCACATCGCGTTGAATGCGCACGGTCTGGCCGTCAAGCTCGACTCTCCGCAGGGCGGCATCGTGCTCGCGGCCGCCATTGCCGCGGGCTACGCGATCGGCGTCGGCTGGCAGGCACCGGCAGTCGTGATCGCGGGTCTGGTCGCTCTGCTGGCGGGCGGTGTGATGACGCGCACCATCCACGAGATCCTCGACGAGGAGAGCCACCTGGTGGCGCTGACGATGGGTGCCGGCCTCGAGGCCGCGCTGCTGCTCGGCGTGACGTAGCCCGAACGGAAGGCCCGGGGGGCGTCCTAGGCGCCGAGGTCGTAGGCGTCGATCAGCGGGGTCCGCGCAACCGGTACTGGCGGCACGAACCGGCAGTGCGGCTGCGGCTTGGCCCCGTCGTAGAGCGCACGCAGCCACGGGATGCCAAGCGAGCCGATGATCGGCCCAGCCGCCACATGGCCGACCCCACCGAGCCAGTTCATGGTGAGGTCGGACCCGGCGGCGCACCAGTCGACCTGCGTCGCGGCGTTGGTCTGCGGCGGGACGATCGTGTCGGCCGTCCCCTGGGCAATCAGCACCGGCAGGCTCGACGGCAGCGGCTTGGGCGTCTGGGCGACGGCGATCGCGGCCAGCTGCGGATCACTGTTGGGGTTCTCGTTGAAAAAGGGGAAGCCGACGACCGCGGCGATTGCGCCGAGCACGGGTGGCACGGGCAGGCCCTCGCCGAGGCAGGCGTCGGCGACCGGGGTCGAGTAGCGCTGTCCGAGCCAGGAGACGGCGCTCTCGATGCCGGCGTCGGGGTAGATCACCGGCCAGGATTCGTTGATGTAGGCGCCGACGTCCCAGCCGATGCCGGTGTCCCACTGCAGGTCGACGATCGCGCTGAGGTTGGCGGCGGGGGCGCCGGCCGCAATGCCGATCAGGGGACGCTCCGGCAGCTCGATCGGCGCCACGGCTCCGGTCCAGAGCGCGGCGTGGCCACCCTGGGAGTGCCCCATCACGGTCCAGCGCCGGCTGGCCTGCGCGCCGGGCACCTGATCGAGCGCCCGCACCGAGTCGATCACGTCGAGCGCCTCGGCCCTGCCGACGAGGTAGCCGTTGGGGCCGGCGGTCCCGAGCCCGGTGTAGTCGGTGGCGACGACGGCAAATCCGTTGCTCACAGCGTCCGCCATCCAGGGTGTCGCCTGCAGCGGGTCTGATCGTCGCGAGGGCGCGCAGCCCCGCCCGAGGCCGATCGTGCCGTGCGCCCAGGCCAGCACGGGGCGACCGTCGGCGGGGGCCGGGCCGGTTGGGATGACGGCGATCGCGCCCGACACGCCGGGGCTGCCGTCGGGCTGCTCGCTGCGGTAGAGGAGGCGATAGGAGCGGGCGCCGGGGACCGGGGCGCTGGCGAGCGACTCGATCCGCAGAACGTCGCCGGGCTGTGCGCTGTCGACGTCGGCGGGCGTCGCGTAGAACGCGTCGAGCCCGTCTTGGCGTCGCTCGTCGGCGATGCGGTGGGCGACGGTGGTCAGTGCGATCGCGATGGCGATCACACCGAGGCACGCCAGGATCGCCTTCTTCGCAGTCACCGTTCGATGCTACCAACGCCCCGTCAGAGGAAGGCTTGCGCTGCGCCCTTCGAGTGCTATTCTCCATCGCATTATCGCCGTGACCGGAGGTTCCCCATGACACCTGCAGCAGCCATCCCCCTTGAGCAGCGGCGCCTCGCACCCGTCGAGCGCCTCAACCGCGGCGGCACGCCCCTGACCGCCTCCTTCGAGTTCTTCCCGCCCCGCACCCCCGAGCTTCGCGCCGGTCTGGAGGAGACGGTCGATCGCCTGATCCCCCTCCGCCCGACGTTCGTGAGCGTCACCTACGGCGCCGGCGGCACGACCCGCGACGACACGTTCGACACGATCGTGGCGCTGCGCTCGCGCGGTCTGACCGTGGCCGCGCACCTGACGTGCGTCGGCCACTCCCGCGCCGAGGTCCGCGCGCTCGCCGAGCGCTATCGCGACGTCGGCGTCGACCACATCCTCGCGCTGCGCGGCGATCCGCCCGCGGGCACGGCCCCGACCGGAGAGCTCCCGCACGCCGCAGAGCTGGTCACCGAGCTGCGCGATGCCGGCATCGCCCGCGTCGCCGTCGCCGCCTTCCCCGAGGGGCATCCCGAGTCGGGCTTTGACATCGCGGCCGAGATCGAGAACCTCAAGCGCAAGGAGGCCGCGGGCGCCACGCAGGCGATCACCCAGTTCTGCCTCGAGAACGACACGCTGCTGCGCTACGTGGACCGGGCCCGCGCGGCCGGCATCGAGCTGGAGATCGTGCCCGGCATCCTGCCCGTCACGAACGTCACGCAGGCGCGCAGCTTCGCGACGAAGGTCGGCGCCACGATCCCCACCTGGCTGGACGAGCTGTTCGAGGGGCTGGACGACGAGCCCGCCACCCGCGATCTGGTTGCCGCCTCGATCGCCGCCGAGCAGTGCGCAGACCTGGC
>CANJXE010000086.1 GCA_947478745.1 Actinomycetota bacterium | reverse complement strand
GCGGTTCCCTCGACGATCCGCACGCCGGGGAACTGGCCGGCGCGCTCCTTCAGGTAGAAGAGCACGTTGCGATCGACGTCCTTGGCGATCACGATCGAGTCGAACGGTGCCTTGATCGAGGCCGTGTGGATGTCGTCCTCGACCTGGGCGATCGGGACGCCGACGATGCGCGCCAGCTCGCGCAGCTGGGGATAGCCCTTCGTGCAGCCGGCCCAGGCCCGCACGGTCTGTCCACCATCGAGCTGCTCCTTGATGGCACGCAGACGCGCCACGCGGCGGGCCTTCGGCAGCTGGTTGGCTCGCTGCACGGCATCGGCGATCCGCCGTGCGCGCTCATCCGAGGTGCGTCCGTCGACCGGCCCCTCGACGTCGCGGCCGCAGGCGATCAGCAGGTCGGGAAAGCGCGTCGGATCGATCGCCACCGAGTTGGAGGCTCGACTGCCGACCAGCACCTTGCCGGTGTTGTCGAGGATCTGACCGCGCGCGGCCGGCACATCGATGCTGCGCAGGCCGTTCGAGCTGGCCTGGGCGCGATACGACTGCACGTCGAGCACCTGCAGCGACCAGAGGCGCAGGATCAGGATGATCACGATGGCGGCGGCGATCAGCGCGAGGATCGTGACGCGACGACGGATGCCGTCGCGGTCGAAGCCCTCGTTGCCGGGCGGCTGCTGCGGGCGCGGCGGCGGCGGCGGATACGCGACGGTGGGCTCGTCGGTGCGCGGCGTGCTCATGCGCGTCCTCGCTCGGGGACGCCGGTGCAGCGGCGCAGCAGCGGCAGGAGCGCGATGCCGATCAGCAGCGTGAAGGCGATCTGCGCCAGCGCACGGACGGCGAAGGTCCCCCACGCCACGTCCTGGTTCTCGATCGTCACGGTCACGATGGCGTCACCGAGCAGCGCCACGACCGTGGCGACGAACAGCACGCCGATCGCCATCCCGAGCGAGACGCGACGGCACCGATCGGCCCAGAGGCCAGCGGCCCAGCCGATCGGGGTCAGGACGAGCGCCGAGGCACCGAGCGGGCCCTGCACCGAGACGTCGATCAGCAGGCCGGCCGCAAAGCCCGCCAGCGCGCCCGAGACGGGCCCGAAGCGCAGTGCGATCGCGACGATCACGATCAGCGCCAGATCGGGGACCGCGCCGAGCACGCGCGCATCGATCGACAGGGCGATCTCGAGGTAGACCGCGATCAGCAGCGCCACGATCGGGATGATCACCGCACCGGCCGAGCGACGGTCGCCGAGCGGCGTCTCGCCCGTGATCTCGTCGAACTCGTCCGGGTCGTCGTACCCGAACGGATCGGCGGCGCTCATGAGGTGCCACCGCCGGTCAGGACCACGACGTTCGCGAACGAGCCGAGATCGACCCACGGCACGACGAGCACGCTCTTGTAGGTGTTGGCGTCGCTCTGCCGGGCCTCGCTGACCACGCCGATCGGCAGGCCGCGCGGATAGGCCGACGCGAGCCGACCCGCCGGATCCAGGAAACCGCTGGTCACGACGCGATCGCCGGGCTGCACGACGCTCGAGCCGCGTACGAAGCCGAGCACGAGCACCGACGGATCGGCCGCGCTCGGCTGCAGGATGCCGTCTGCCCCACGCCGCCCGGCCACGGTCGCGCCGACGGCGACGTCGGCGTTCGACAGCAGCGCGACCGTCGCGGTACCGGATGTGATGCTGCTGATCTTGCCGATCAGCGCCGCTCCGCCGATGTCGGCGGTATCCGAGACGCCTGCCAGGACCGGATCCCCGACCTGGACGCCCGCGTTCTCGCCGGCATCGACCACGACAGTGCTCGACGTCAGCGAGGGCGAGCGGGCCACGACGCGTGCGGCACGCGGGGTGTAGGCGTCGGTCGCCGGGAAGGCCGGCGACTTGACGTAGTTGAGGAGCCCGCGCAGCTCATCGGCGTCCTGCTGGTTGACCTCGGCCTTGGCCAGCGCGGCCCGCAGCGTGGCGTTCTCGGCCGCGAGCTGATCGCGTTCGCTCTGCGCCGAGCGGATGTCGCCGAACCACCCAATCAGGTCGCGGACGGGCTGCGTAACGCGCTGCGCGACCACCTGCACCGTGGAGGTGCTGTCCGCGGCCGTTCCCTGCACGGTCACCACGTCGGCCTGTGCGCGAATCGAGAACGTCACGAGCAGCAGCGCTGCGGCGACGAGCGCAATCGGCACGAGGCGGCGTGCGAGACGGGTGCTGGCGGTGGGCTTCCGGGTACGGGCCATAGGCGGCTAGACGCGTACGGGCACGCGTCGCTGAGCGGGTTCAGCAGGTCGCAGTCTACCGTCCAGCCGGGTCGCAGTCAGTGGGGCGGCTTCCCGACGGCCTCAGGCCACGTGGCCTTCGAACGCCAGACCGGCCTGCACCCACGCCTGACAGCCGCCGGCGAGGTTGGCGCAGCCCGTGCGTCCAGCCGCTGCAAAGGCATCTGCTGCGGAGCGCGAACGCCCGCCGACCCGACACACGAAGACCGTCTCGTCGGCGTCGGGCAGCTCGCGCCAGCGCTCGGCCAGCTCGCTCAACGGCAGGTGATAGGAGCCCACGATGTGGCCCGCATCCCACTCGTCCTGCTCGCGCACGTCGACGAACAGCGGGCGTTGCAGGGCCTGCACCTCTGCAGGCGTTAGATCCGGTGCGTCTGCGGTTGGTATGTCCATGTCTTCCTCTCAGTCCTCGGGTGGCAGGGCGCGGGCGAAGGCGATCGCCTCGTCTTGACTGGTGATCGCCCCGGCGGCCTGCTCCTCGGCGATGCGCGCCAGCAGCGTGCCGATGCGCGGGCCGAGCGGCTCGTCGAGGGCCGCGGCGAGGTCGTCGCCGCGGATCAGCGGCGGCAGGGCGGGCTCGGCCAGAGCCGTGATCATGGCGACGGCCAGCTGCTCGTGCCGCCGGATCCAGCGCTGGCGCGCACGCGTGCCGCGGGTCGACCAGCGATCGGCGAGCGAGACGACGACGCTGGCGATCGCCCACGGCTCGGTCTCGACGCGATAGCGGTGCACGGCGCGCGGGTCGAGCTCGCCGTCGGGCACCAGGAACCCGAGTCGCAGGTGCTCGCGCACGAGCGTGGCGACGCAGCGCTGCACGGCAGTGCTGCAGCGCAGGCGGCCGAGGATCTCCCGGACGGCGTCGGCGCCCTGCTGGGCGTGGCCGGGGAAGCCGATGTGGCCGTTGTCGAATTCGTGGCGCGTCTGCGGCTTGGCGATGTCGTGCAGCAGCGCGCCCCAGCGGACGGCCAGCGCCACGTCCGTCTCGGCGTCGAGCTCCTCCGCCAGCGCGGCGGCGACGGCGGGTGCGGCCGGCCCGAAGGCGAACTCCGGGTGCTCGACGAGGTCGATCGCCGCGTCCAGCACCTGCAGCGTGTGGTCCAGCACGTCGAGGTGGTGATAGCGGTTCTGCTCGATGCCCTCCAGCGCCTTGACCTCCGGCAGGACCACGGCGAGCAGGCCGAGGTCGTCCAGCCGGCGGATCCCGTCCACCGGATCGCGCGACAGGAGGATGCGCTCCAGCTCGGCGCGCTGGCGCTCGCCGGCCGGATCGGCGGCCAGCGCCGCATCACGGCGCGCGAGCGCCGCCGTCTCCGGGGCGATCTCGAGATCGAGCTCGGCCGCGAGGCGCACGAGGCGCAGCAGCCGCAGCGGATCGTCGCGGAAGGACTGGTCGGAGACGGCGCGCAGGACACGCGCCTCGATGTCGTCGAGGGCACCGGGGACGGCGAGCAGCTCGCCGTCGGCCAAGCGCACGGCGATCGCGTTGATGGTCAGGTCGCGGCGCAGGAGATCGGCCGTGATGCCGTCGGGCGCGCCGGTGACGTCAACCTCGCCCTCCTCCCCCACCACGCGCCACGCCCCGTGGCGCTCGGACAGCGGGAAGACGGGCGCGCCGATCGCCTTGGCGTGCGCGCGCGCCGCAACCTCGGGGTCGCCGGTGGTGACGAGATCCCAGTCGGTCAGCGGGCGGCCGAGGAGCACGTCGCGCACGGCGCCGCCCACCAGCCACAGGTCGTCGGCCGGGAAGGCGGCGCGGATCGGCGCGATGGCACGGGCCAGCCGCGGATCGAGCTCGTCGTTCATCCGACGACCTCGCGATCGCCGCGTTCCACCGTGGCGCGAACGCCGCAGATGATCTCGTAGGGGACCGTGCCGACCTGACGCGCGATCTCCTCGGCCGAGACGAGGCTGCCGCCGTCCTTGCCAAGCAGCACGACCTCGTCGCCCTCGACCACGTCGAGGTCGTCGGGCAGCACCACGGCGAACTGATCCATGGAGACGGTGGCCGACGCGGGGCACCGGCGCCCCTTGATCAGGACCTCGCCGATGCCCGACAGGCGCCGCGGATAGCCGTCGGCATAGCCGATCGGGATCAGCGCGACGCGGCAGCTGCGGTCGGCGACGAAGCGGCGGCCGTAGCCGGTCGACTCGCCCGGCTCGAGCGTGCGGACGCTACGCACGGTGCTCGTCCAGCGCATCACCGGCTGCAGGCCGTGATCGAGCCCGGAGATGCCCATGGGATCGATGCCGTAGACCGCGAGTCCAGGACGGACCGCATCGAATGCGAGCTCCGGATAGCGGAGCGCGGCGGCCGAGTTGGCGAGGTGGCGCGGGCACGGCGGGAAGACCTCGGCGATCGCGCGGAAGCGGTCGGCCTGCAGATCGACGAACGAGCGATCCGGCTCGTCGGCCGTGGCGAGGTGGCTCATCAGCCCCGCCAGGCGCTCCGGGCGCGGCCCGGCGACGAGCTCCTCGCCGATGCGCAGGGCGGTCTCGGGATCGAGACCCCAGCGCGCCATGCCGGTGTTGACCTTGACGTGGACGTCGATGTCGTGGTGGTCGCGTAGGCGCAGCCAGCCCTCGGGCGTGCCGACGGTGACGGCGCAGGCGCCGACGGCCGCCACGCCCTCCTCCTCACCGGGCGAGAGCGGCGACAGCACGAGCAGCGGGACGTCGGGCAGCTCCGCGCGCACCGCACGGGCCTCGTCGAGCGTGGCCGTGCAGAGCTTCGCGGCGCCCGCCTCGAAGGCGGCACGGCCGGCATCGACGGCGCCGTGGCTGTACGCATTGGCCTTGATGACGGCCCAGACCTCGGCCCCGGCAGCCGCCTCGCGGAGTCGCTGGACGTTCGCTGCGACGGCAGCCCGGTCGATCTCGACCAGGCTGCGATGCCGGGACGGGGCTATACGACCCCTCCACCGAACTCGAAGCGATCGAGTGCCGCGACGACATGGTGGCGCGTGACGACGCCGGCATAGGCCTCGCCGTCGAGCACGGGCAGCATCGAGACGTTCTCCTTGGCCATCTTCTTGGCGGCCTCGTGCATCGTGTCCGCCGTGGTGGCCGAGTGCACCTGCTTGGACATCAGGTCCGAGACGGTCACGGCGAAGGCCTTCTCGACGTGGCGCTCCCACGAGCCGAGGCTCTGGACGTAGACGACCCAGTCGAGGAACGGCGCGACGAACGGCACGTGCTCATCCGCCTCGACCTCCTGGTAGAGCAGGTCCTGATCGGTGACGACGCCGACGACCGTGGTCCCGTCCACGACGGCCACGCAGTCGAGGTCCTCGGACGCGAGCAGGCGGACGAGGTCCTTGATCGTCGTATCGGGCGCCACCGTCGGGCGCTCCGAGTCCATGAATTCGCTGACGGGACGATCGATCACAGGGCGCTCCCAGGTTGGGCGAGCACGACGAGGTGCTCGATCAGGTCTCCGGCCATGATAGCCCCGCCGGGTCGGGCCGCCGCCGCCGCACGTCCCGCGGCAACGTGGGCAGCCGCACCGGCGACGGCAGCGGTCCACGCATCCGCGCCCCGTGCGATGCACGCGCCGATGACGCCGGCGAGGACGTCGCCCGAGCCTGCGGTGGCGAGCGCGGCGCACTCCTCGAGGCGCACGCCGAGGCGGCCGTCGGGAGCCAGCACGAGCGTATCCGCGCCCTTGAGGAGCGCGACCGCGCCGGTCAGCTCGACCAGCCGGCCTGCAGTGGCGAGGCGGTGCCGCGCGATCTCTGCGCTGTCGCAGCCGAGCAGGCGCGCGGCCTCACCGGCGTGCGGGGTGATCACGGTCGGTGCCGTCCGCGCCGCCAGCAATGCAGGATCGCGGGCCACCCACCAGAGGGCGTCGGCATCGACCACGAGCGGCCGGTCGAGGGCCACGGCGGCGCGCACCAGCTGCTCGGCGTCGGGCTCGCGGCCGATGCCGGGGCCCAGCACCACGCAGCGCGCGCGCTCGGCGTAGCGCTCGATCTCGAGGTCCGGCCGGTTGGCGGGCAGCGGTCGCACCATC
>CANJXE010000085.1 GCA_947478745.1 Actinomycetota bacterium | reverse complement strand
GCATGGCGGCCTGTTCCCTGCTCGGCGGCATGTGCATGAACATCGCCGACTGCGGCTCCGAGCACTCCATCGCCCAGGCGATCGGCGGCCGCTACGGCCTGCCGCACGGCCTCACCATCGGCCTTGTGATGGCCGAGACCATGGACATCGACCGCACCGCCGAGCCCGAGCTCTTCGAGCGCATCGCCGACGCGATGGGCGCTCCCGAGGACGGCACGAAGGATGGCTCCCGCGCCGTCCGGGCCGCCCGGGCGCTGCTCAAGGAGATCGACTTCCCGACGCTCCGCTCGACGGGCGTCGAGGAGGCGGACCTCCCCGCCCTGGCCGAGTCCGCGATGCAGGATTACTTCATCACCGTCGCCCCGCACACCTGGACCGTCGACGACGTGCTGCGCTGCTATCAGGCGGCGTGGGCGATCGAGAGCCGCTAGCCACGACCATGGGACAAGGGGGCCTGGCCCCTTTGTCCCATCAGGCGGACTGGTTGGAGGGCAGCAGCGCGGCGAGCGCCTGCCAGCGTGCGATCTCGCAGCCGTTGATTCGCGACAACCGGGCATCGACCGCGCGCCCGTCGACCGTGCCGACGATGCGCACCTCGCCCGGCCCGCCGTAGAGCTCGGTGCACATGCGGTCGAGCGGGACCGGATCGAGTGCGGTGCGACCGTCCGCAGAGGCCAGCACGGCGCAGGCCGCGGCAAGGTCCGGGAGGCTGCCCGACTCCGGGTCGCAGACGAGCCGGGCGGTCTTCGGTGCGCTCCTGCCCTCCCCATCGGGCCAGAGCGAGATCACGACGGCTGTCTGCGCATCGCGGGTCGTCGAGCCGCCACCCGAGCCGCAACCGGCGGTGAGCAATGCGACGAGGAGCAGCGCAGCGGCAAGGATCGGAACCGGGACGACGGCACGCACGGACTGAATCTACGCCACCACGGACGCCACGCAGCGGCGCATCGCCTCTTCGGTGATCCGCACTGCAGCGGCCGGCGCCGCTGTGCGCGGCATCGCCTGGGAACCCCGATGCGACGAAGGGGTCAGACCCTTCCGTCGCATGACGGGCATGCCGGGGCTGGACAGCCGATCACATGCGACGGAAGGGTCTGACCCCTTCGTCGCATCCCGCAGCCCAGCTACTTCTTCTTCGGTGCGCGCTTCTTCTTCGTGCCGCCACCCGCCGCACGGCGGTCGGCGAGCAGCTGCGCGGCGAGCTCGGGCGTGACCGCACCGGGATCGAGGTCCTTCGGGATGCTCGCGTTCGTCTCGCCGTCGGTGACGTACGGGCCGAAGCGGCCGGACTTCATCGCGATCGTGCCGCCCGAGACCGGGTCGGCGCCGAGCTCGGCCATCGTCGCCGCCTGCGCACGACCACGGCGCTCCTTCGGCTTGGCGAGGATCTCCAGCGCCTGCGCGTACGTCAGCGTGAAGAGCTGCTCCTCGCTGTCGAGCGAGCGCGTGTCGGTGCCGCGCTTGATGTACGGGCCGTAGCGGCCGTTGGCCACGGTGATCGAGGGGTCCGCAGGCTCGGCCTCGGCAGCCGGCTCGGCTGCTCCGTCCCCGAACGGCGGCGTCTCGGGCGGCTCGGGCGGCGCGACCGGGCCCCCGGCCTCGTCGGCGGGCGGCAGCAGCGTGCGCGGCAGCGTGAGCAGCTTGACCGCGTCCTCGAGCGTGACCGTCTCGAACGTCATGTCCTTCAGGAGCGATGCGGTGCGGCCCTTCGCCTTGGCGGGCGCGCCCTCGGGCAGCGCCTCCGTCACGTACGGGCCGTAGCGGCCGATGCGCGCCGTCACAGCAAGGCCGGTCTCGGGGTGCACACCCAGCTCGCGCACGCCAGCGGCCTCGAGCGTCTTCGGATCGATCTTCTGGAGGACGAGCTCCTCGGCCTCCTCGGGCGTGATCTCCTTCGTGCCCTGCTGGCGCCAGATCGTGTAGCCGCAGCCCGGCTCCTTCTTCGAGCGGTAGCTCGTGCAGGAGTACGAGACCGGCATCTCGACGATCGTGCCGTCGCACCAGGGGCACGGACCGATCTCGCGACGCTCAATCCGCATCGCCTCGCGGTCCTTGTCGGCGAACCAGTCGACGACCTTCGTCGTGTAGGCGCGGATGTCGCGCATGAAGGCCTCGGCGGACTCCTCGCCCTCCTGAATCTTCTGGAGGCGATGCTCCCACTCGCCGGTCAACGACGGACTCGTGATATCGAGGTCGCCGAGCATCTTGATGACGGCGAGGCCCTTCGGCGTGGCCCGCAACTGGCGGCCCTCGCGCTCGATGTAGCGGTTCGAGATCAGATCCTCGATCGTCTGGGCGCGCGTGGCGGGCGTGCCGAGACCGGAATCGCGCATCGCCTCGGCGAGCTCCTCCTCGTCGACCAGCTTGCCGGCCGTCTCCATGGCCAGGAGGAGCGAGTTCTCGGTGAAGTGCCGCGGCGGCGACGTCTCCTTGGCCAGCACCTGCACGTCGCCGATGGCGCTGATCTCGCCCTCGGCCAGCGCGGGCAGCAGCGTCTTCTCGTTCTGCTCGTCCTCGCTCGTCTCGTCGGCGTCCGCATCGGCCGCGACCGCGGGCTCGACGGGGGCGGCCGTGTCGTAGACCGCGAGGAAGCCCGGATCGACGATGACGGTGCCGGAGGAGCGGAACAGGTGGCCGGCCGCCTCCGTGTCGACGGAGGTGACCTCCTTGCGCGCCGGCGGATGGAACGCGGCCAGGAAGCGACGGGCGACGAGGTCGTAGATCTTGCGCTCGTCGGGCCCGATGCCGGAGAGGTCCTGCGACCCCTCGGTCGGGATGATCGCGTGGTGGTCGCCGACCTTGTCATCCGCGACGATGCGGCTGAGCGGCAGCGACGCAAGACCGGCGACGTACTGCCCGGCCTTCGCGTACTGCGCGTCGGCGCCACCGACGTTCCCGGCGATCGTCTTGAGCGAGTCGGCCATGTCGGTCGTCAGGTACTTCGAGTTGGTGCGCGGGTACGTCAGCAGCTTGTGCGTGTCGTACAGGCTCTGCGCCGCCGACAGCGTGCGCTTGGCGGTGAAGCCGAACTTGGAGTTCGCCTCCCGCTGCAGCGACGTCAGATCGAACAGCAGCTTCGGCTGCTCGACCCGCGGGCTCTTCTCGACGCGCACGATCTTGGCGTCGGCAGCCGCGCGGACGGTGGCGGCGATCGTGTCGGCCTCGTCGCCCGTCGCGGTGCTCTTCTCCGTGCCGCGGTGCCAGCGGCCGGCGTACGGCTTGCCGGACTGGCTGGTGAAGTCGGCGACGATCTCCCAGTACGGCACGGGGATGAAGGCCTTGATCTCCTCATCGCGGCGCGCGATCAGCGCCAGCGTCGGCGTCTTGACGCGGCCGATCGGAATCGGGTTGCGCGGCGAGCCGACCTTGACCGTGGCGGCGCGCGTCGCGTTGTAGCCGACGAGCCAGTCCGCGGTCTCGCGGGCACGGGCGGCGGCCTCGAGCGGCTTCATCTGCTCGTCGTCGCGCAGGTGGTCGAAGGCGTCGCGAATGGCGCCCTTGGTCATCGACGAAAACCACGCACGCTCGATCGGCTTGTCGACCCCGGCGGTCTGGTAGATCAGCTTGAAGATCAGCTCGCCCTCGCGGCCGGCGTCGCAGGCGTTGACGATGACGTCGATGTCCTTGCGCTTCATCGCGCGGTGCAGCACGGCGAGCTGCTTGACGGCCCGATCGCCGCGCGCCTCGTACTGCGGCGTCTCGGGGATGATCGGCAGATCCTCGAACTTCCAGCGCTTGTACTTGGCGTCGTACTCGTCGGGCTCGAGCTGCTCCACGAGATGGCCCGAGGCCGCGCCCACGACGAACTCGTCGCTCTCGAACAGGTCGCCGTTCTTCTTGAACGTGCCCGCCAACGCGCTCACGACATCGCGCTGAACGCTGGCCTTCTCGCAGATGATCAGTCTCTTGCCCATTAGCGCGGCGGACGGTAGCACGGGTTGCCACCCTCCCATCCTCCTCGCGCGCACACGAGGGGACCATGCGCGCTACCCTGAGGGAGCCCGCCGTCGTCGTCGCAATCGCGGCCTTGACGGTGCGTCACACTCATGTCGGCAGCGCCCGAGAAGACCACACCCACCAACGGAGACGTCCCCGCGGACACCACGGGGACCTGGCGTCCGCGCGTCGAAGGCCCCGAGGCGATCGGCCCGCTGCCCACCGACGTCACGCCCGAAGAGCTGCTCACCTACATGAGCGCCGGCATGTCGATGGTGAAGTCCTACCGCACGCACGGCCACCTCGCCGCGAAGCTCGATCCGCTCGGCTCCGAGGCGCCCGGCGACCCCGCGCTCGACCCGTCGTTCCTCGAGCTCGACGTGCACGCGATGGAATCCGTGCCAGCAGCGCCGCTGCGCGCCTTCGTGCCGGGCGACACGCTCAAAGAGGTCCTCGAGCAGATGGCCGAGATCTACTGCGGCTCGATCGCCTACGAGATCGAGCACATCCGCTCCCACCGCGAGCGCACGTGGCTGCGCGAGGCAATCGAGTCGCGCACCTTCTGGATCGACGGCACGCCCGAGGAGAAGCGCCGCCAGCTGATCCGCCTGCTGCGCGTCGAGGGCCTCGAGACCTTCCTCAAGCGCACCTTCCTCGGCGCCAAGCAGTTCTCGATCGAGGGTCTCGACACGATGATCCTGATGCTCGACGAGGCCGTGCTGCTCGCCGCGCGCGAGGGCATCGAGGACATCTCGATGGGCATGGCGCACCGCGGCCGCCTCAACGTGCAGGCCCACGTGCTGCGCCTGCCCTACACGCAGATCCTCGCCGAGTTCGAGGGCGAGACCGACTCCTTCGTCGAGACGCTGATGCCCGCCGGCGGCACCGGCGACGTCAAGTACCACTACGGCGCCAACGGCGTGCGCCAGCTCGAGATCGAGCCGGGCGTCAAGCGCGAGGTGCGCCTCTCGCTGCTGCCGAACCCCTCGCACCTCGAATTCATCAACCCGGTCGTCGTCGGCCGCACGCGCGCGCTGCAGACCGACTGGCAGCGACCGTCCAGCACGACGCGCGATCCGAAGCGCGCGCTCGCCATCCAGATCCACGGCGACGCGGCCTTCCCCGGCCAGGGCGTCGTGGCGGAGACGCTCAACCTGCAGGGCCTGCCCGGCTACACCGTCGGCGGCTCGCTGCACCTGATCGCCGACAACCAAGTCGGCTTCACGACCGATCCGGGCGACGGGCGCTCCACGCGCCACTGCTCCGACATCGCCAAGGGCTACGACGTGCCGGTGATCCACGTCAACGCCGACGACGTCGACGCCTGCCGTGCCGCCGTGCGGCTGGCGATGGCGTATCGCACCCGCTTCGGCAAGGACATCCTGATCGACCTGATCGGCTACCGCCGCTGGGGCCACAACGAGGGCGACGAGCCGAGCTACACGCAGCCGGTGATGTACAAGGCGATCGATCAGCACCCGCGCGTCGCAGCGATCTACGCCCGCAAGCTCGTGGCCGAGGGCGTCATGACCGACGCCGAGGTCGAGGAGATGCGCGAGCACGTCAACGGCCGGCTCAAGCAGGCCCACGACGAGATCCGCCACATGACGATCGACGAGCCGATGCCGACGTTCTCGTCGCCGTCGCGCACCAGCGTCGAGACCGGCGTCGCCGCCGCCCAGCTCGTGCGCCTCACCGACGAGCTGCTCGCCGTCCCCGACGGCTTCCACGTCAACGACAAGCTGAAGACCGTGCTCGAGCGCCGCCGCGACGCGCTCGGCCCCAACGGTGGCATCGAGTGGGGCCACGCCGAGGCGCTCGCCTACGCGACGTTGCTCGAGGAGGGCACTCCCATCCGCCTGACCGGCCAGGACGCCGAGCGCGGCACGTTCTCGCATCGCCACGCGGTGCTGCACGACGCTGACACCGGCGAGGAGTACACGCCGCTGGAGAACCTCCAAGGCGCGCGTGCCGGCATCGAGATCCGCAACGCGCCGCTGACGGAGACCGGCTGCCTCGGCTTCGAGTATGGCTACGCCTCGACGCGCCCCGACTCGCTCGTGCTCTGGGAGGCCCAGTTCGGCGACTTCGTCAACGTCGCCCAGGTCATCGTCGACCAGTTCATCATGAGCGGCCGCACCAAGTGGGGCGACGAGTCGCGCCTGACGCTGCTGCTCCCCCACGCCTACGAGGGCAGCGGTCCCGAGCACTCCTCCGCGCGCCTCGAGCGCTTCCTCAAGCTCGCCGCCGAGGACAACTGCACGATTGTCTACCCGACGACCGCCGCGCAGTGCTTCCACATGCTGCGTCGCCAAGCGCTCGCGCCGGAGCGTCGCCCCCTGATCGTGATGACGCCGAAGTCGCTGCTGCGCCTCAAGGATGCGTCGTC
>CANJXE010000084.1 GCA_947478745.1 Actinomycetota bacterium | reverse complement strand
CGGGCGACCGTCGTGATCTTCGACACCGAGGACAACCAGATCGCCGAGGCGGACACGACGCAGAAGGGACGCCGCGTTCGCGCGGTCTGGAACGGCCGGCTCGCCAGCGGGAAGCTGGCGCCCGACGGCCCGTACCGCTTCGCCATCGAGCTGGCCCGCCAGGACCGCACCATTCGCATTCCCGACGCCATCATCCTCGACGCCACCGCGCCGACGATCGAGTCCAACGCCAAGCCGGGACAGCGCATCTCGCCCGGGCTGGCCGGGTCCTCAGGGTCGTACGGCTTCGACCTGAGCGCCGATGAGCCCGTCAAGTTCCGGCTGATGGTCAACCAGATCCGCCCCAGCGGCGCGGCTCGGCTCGTACGCCGCGAGACGACGCCCCAGTACCAGCTCCGCAAGCTGCTGCACTGGTCCGGCGATGCCGGCAACCTGCCGCTCGACAAGGTCGGACAGCCCGTCGCGCGGGGCTCCTACATCGTCGGCTGGACCGCCGAGGACCGCGGTGGCAACCTGATCACCGCACCGACGGTCGTGAAGCCGGGCGAGCTCGCCCCCGCCCAGGTCGTGGGCGTCGAGACCGTCGCGCTGACGCAGGCCCTCAAGCCCGTGACGCTGCTCGCCGAGGTCACGCTGATCCGCCAGCGCCCCGGCCGCACCTTCCCCGGCGAGCTGATCGCCCGCGCGACGGGCGCACCGGGTGCCGTCAAGCTCCCGTCCGCCCCCGCCGGGTTCTACGCGATCGAGATCAAGGGCGCCGGCTGGAAGGCCTGGACGCCGAGCGCGATCAGCGGTGGCGCGCCCGTGCTCGTGATGGAGCCGCTCTACTCGTGGCAGGCCGCCAACGCGACGGACGCCGACCTATCCGGCTTCCCCGACGTCCCGCCGGCGCCGCTCACGCTCGACCGCCCGCTGCAGGTCGGCAGCGAGTCGGCCCTTGCCGCCCTCGGTCGGGTCGCCGCCGAGGCCCGTATCGCCACGCGCCGCAAGGTCGGGGCGATCACGGACCGCACCATCGAGGACCGCGGTCTGCCGCGCGGGGCCCGCGTGCTGATCATCTCCAACGCGCCCGTCTGGACCGCCCCGCTCTACGCCGCGATCAGGCGCTTCCAGTCGAACGGAGGCACCATCGTGGTGCTCGACGCAGTCAGCATGACCCGTAAGGCGACACGCTCCGGTGATGCGATCTCGATCGACGGACAGGTCCACGCCGACGTCGAGGCGCTGCAGCCGATCTGGACCGTCAGCGGCTCTGCGGCCGCGCTCGCACGCCGCAAGCCGTAGTCCAGAGGCGCACGCGGAGCGGCCGCCCCCGTACCATGCCCCTATGCGCGTGCTGGTCACAGGCGGAGCCGGCTTCATCGGCTCGCATCTCGCCGATCGCCTGCTGGCGGCCGGACACGAGGTTCGCGCCTACGACTGCCTGGACCCGCAGGTGCATCCCGACGGGCCGCCGGACTACCTCGACCCGAACGTCGAGCTGATCGTCGGCGACGTCCGCGACGAGGCAGCGCTGGGCCGGGCGATGGACGATGCCGATGCGGTCGTGCACCTCGCCGCCGCCGTCGGCGTCGGCCAGTCCATGTACGAGATCCGCCGCTACGTCGAGGTCAACTCCGTCGGCTGCGCGGCGATGCTCGAGCAGCTCGTCGAGCGGCGTGACCGCATCCGCCGCCTCGTCGTCGCCTCGTCGATGTCGATCTACGGCGAGGGCCAGTACCGCAACGCCGCCACCGGCGAGCACGGCCTCGCCCCGGGCCTGCGCCCCGAGGCGCAGCTGGCCGAGCGCCGCTGGGAGGTCGAGAGCGCCGCGGGCGACCCGCTGCTGCCCGAGCCGACCGCCGAGGCCAAGCCGCTGCTGCCGACCAGCGTCTACGCCGTCACCAAGCGCGACCACGAGGAGCTCTGCCTCTCCGTCGGTGCCGCCTACGGCGTGCCGACGCTCGCGCTGCGCCTGTTCAACGTCTACGGCCCGCGCCAGGCGCTCAGCAACCCCTACACCGGCGTCGCCGCGATCTTCGCCAGCCGCCTGCTCAACGGCCACGCGCCCGTCGCCTTCGAGGACGGCCGCCAGACCCGCGACTTCGTCCACGTCACCGACGTCGCCCGCGCGTTCTTCCTGGCGGTCGAGTCCGCGGCCGACGGCGCCGCCCTCAACGTGTGCACCGGCCGGGCCTCGAGCGTCGTCGACGTGGCGCAGGGCCTGGCCCGCGGCCTCGACCTGCCGATCGAGCCCGAGGTCGTCGGACGCTACCGCGCCGGCGACATCCGCCACTGCATCGGCGACCCGACGCGCGCCGAGGACCTGCTCGGCTTCCGGGCCGAGGTCGAGGTCGGTGCCGGGCTCGGCGAGCTCGCCACCTGGCTCGCCGGACAGGAGGCCGACGACCGCGTCGACCAGGCGATGGAGGAGCTGCGCCGACGGGGCCTCGAACGGTGAGCGCCAAGCTCGCCGTGGCCATCGTCGCCCACGGCAACCGCGTCCTCCTGCTGGACGCGCTCGCGGCGCTCGCCGGCCCCGGCCGACCCGAGGTGGAGCACTCGATCCACGTCCTCGACAACGCGTCCGAGGACGGCACCTGCGCCGCAGTCGCCGAGGCGTTCCCCGCCGTCGACCTCATCGCCCAGGACTTCCGAGACGGCTTCGGCGCCAACCACAACCGCCTGCTGGCACGCAGCGATGCGCCGTACCACCTGCTGCTCAACGACGACGCGACGGTCGAGCCGGGCGCGGTCGATGCCCTGGTGGCGCAGCTCGACGCGCACCCCGAGGTCGCCGTGGCGGCACCGCGCATCGTCTATCCCGACGGGCGCCATCAGCCGTCTGCCTTCCGGTTCCCCGACCCGGCCACCTGCGTGCGCAGCCTCGCGACGCTCGGGCAGGCCGGCATCGAGCAGCGCGTCACCGGCACCCCGGCCGCGGTCGACTGGGCCAGCGGCTGCGCGCTCGTGCTCCGCCGTTCGGCACTCGAGCTGACCGGCCCCTTCGACGAGGGCTACTACATGTTCTCGGAGGAGACGGATCTGCAGAAGCGGCTGGCCGACCGCTGGTTCGCGACGCACATCGTCCCGCAGGCAGTCGTGCGCCACCACGTGCGCGCCTCGACATCTGCCGATCCCTCGCGCCGCATCGTGGAGTTCTGGCGCAGCCGCCGCCGCTACTGGGCCAAGCACCATCCCGGCACCTCCGGCGACGCCGCGCGCATGGCGCTGGCCGGACAGTACGCCGCGCTGTCGGGCCTCTCGCGCCTGCCCGCGCTTCCGGGGCCGCTGCGGCGGCTCTCCCCGAGCCTGCCGCGCACGGAGCTCGACCTGCACGTGCAGAACGCGCTGCACGGACCGACCGGACCCGGCCTGCGCGAGAGCGCCGACGACTGGAACACCGCGCACGGAGTGCATCGGTGAAGGAGGCGGTGCAGCTCGCGATCGGCGGCGCCCCCGCGATCGGAGCCCGCGCCTCCGCGACCCTGACCGAGCTGCTCGCCTCGAGCGGCGTGCAGGTCGTGCGGACCGGCAGCATCGTGCTGGAGTGGCCGAACACCGCGCTGCCCTTCGATCCGGCCGCGTGGTCGGCGGACCTGCCAGCCGCTGCCGACCCGCTCGCCTTCGCCTTCCGGCACCTGACCGGCAGCCGTTCGCAGGACCCGTGGGCGACGCCCGTCGATCCCATCCGCGGGCAGGTCGCCGACTGGCTCCGCGCCGAGCGGCTGCGACTCATGCCGCCGTGGCCCTCCGGCGTCAGCTGCGCGGTCGCGCTGGTCCACGAGGCACAGCGCTTCGCGCGGCCGCGCGGCGGGCTGCGCACCCGCCTCGCGCGCACGTCCCGGGAACTGCCGCTGGCGCCCTACGAGCGCCTCGCCGCCGTCGAGCGCGCACACCGCGTGCAGTCGGCGCTGAGTTCGATCGATCTGCTCGAGCCCGCCGAGCAGGCCCAGGCGCGCGCACTCGGCTTCGTGCTCGACACACCGGCGGGCGTCCAGATCGCGCCACGCCCGGGCTTCCACCGCGGGACGGCCTTCCCTGCCCGCGGGTACGACATGGCCACGGAGCGGGCGGCCGAGTGGATCGAGTTGCCCCTGCTCGGCGACACGGCTGACCCGGGGCTCACGAGGCTCATCGCCAGCGGCGGCGGTGCCGTGCTCGGAATTCCCGTCGAGAGGTTCGCCGGCGAGCACGGCGAAGCGGAGGCCCTCCTCTACGACGACCTGCTGTCCCGCCTGCGAAGTCTCGGAGCGTGGCTGACCACGCCGGAGCAGCTGCTCCGGCGCCTCCTGCTGTAGACGCCCGCGAACCGGAACCCACCCGCCACCAGCGCTCGCGATCCGTTCCCCCAGCGCCCGTTGCTACCCGGTGTGGCGTCGGTCGCGGCGAATCGGCGCGTCGAAGTAGGTGGTCGGGAAGGGCTCCGCGGCGAGCGTGTAGTGCCACCACTCCTCGGGAAGGTTCGTGAAGCCCGCACGCGTCATCGCGTTCACGAGGATCGCCCGGTTGGCAGCCTGCACGGGCGTGATCGCGGGGTTCGCCGTGTTGGCCAGCGGATCGAAGCAGTCGTAGCCGGTGCCCATGTCGATCGACGTGTCGGCGAAGCGCCTTGCGACCGGCTCCGTGCAGGCCACGAGCGGGGTGCCGGGTCGCCAGCGGGGGCTCACGCCCCGCCCCCGACGAACGAGCGTCAGGTCGACGGTCGAGCCCCGGCTGTGGCCGCTCTTCTCGGCGATGTAGCCCAGCGGGAACAGCGTGTCCTTCGCGAGCATCGGGTAGAACTCGGCCCGCATGGCGTCGTCGGTCGGATTCTGGGCCCACCGGTAGAAGTCGCTCACGGCACGCTGGGGCCGGTAGCAGTCATACACCTTCAGCGTGTAGCCCAGGCGGTTCACTCGACGCTGGACGCGTCCGAGCGCCGTCGCGGCGCTCCTGGTCAGCCAGCATTCCGGTGCCGCGTATCCGTCAACCGGCCGACCCATGAAGTTGTGGGAGCCGTGATAGCGCATCTCCTGCAGCACCGACGGTGCCACGGCGCTCAGGCGCGCGAAGCCCGCGGGCAACGCCGACCGCTGGGCCCCCTCGGCCATCGCAGCCGGCGCGATCGTCCCGAGGACTGCCACCGCGAGGCCCAGTGCGGTGGCGGCGATGATCGCGATGGGGCGAGAGCGCATAGAGGGTCTCCGGGGGTGGCGTGTGCGTCCAGGGATGGAACGGTAGCGGCAAGGACAGGCCCTGCTGACACTCGCTCCACCTTACCCGGATCATCCATGCCCCGGCGGGATTGAAACGGACTTCTCCGACCGCTCCGCGATTGCACTCCAACTGTCCGATCCGAGGATCGAACCTGGCTCGGCAATGTCCGATTCCGGTTTGGGCGATTCTCTGCTTGATGCCCGCTGGTCAACTCGGACTTCGCGCCACTTCGAGTTTGGCTTCTTGTCCCGTGCTCATCTGTTCGCCCCGTGCTCTCCTTGTCGTGGATGACCTTGCGGGCGGTGGGGATCAGGGCTTGGGAAGCGTGTTGCAGCGGCTCTTGACGGTGGCCTTCCCCTCTGCCGTGAAACCGACATTGGCGCACTTGAGGGCATTGCCGTCTCCCGCCGAGAACGAGGTGGGAACTGGCGCACCGCCTGCCATCCGTGGGCCCATCCAACCACCGAGCCCGTCTGCGGAATGCCGGGTGAGATAGTTCACCGGCCCTGCGCTCAGCTTACCGGAGACCTTGCGATAGAACGCTCTGCCCAGCGTTGAAGTGACCAGCACGATCGCGTAGGGCGAAACGCGCCCCCGGTACTGGCCGATGCCGAACTTCCAGACGCCGAAGAGGACGGCGCTCACGATCGCCAGGGTGATCGACACTCGGACCAACATGACGAATACGCGCGTGATGGCTCGGCTGAGCCGAGAGCCAGCACGCCCAGTGCGCTTGTGGCGCCGGGATTGCGGCACGGCGTGCCGACCTCCGTTGCGCACCAGCCTCCGCGGCGCTTGACGCCGATGCCCGTCTCCGGGTGCGGTCGATGAAGGGCGTCGTCAGCGAGTTGGTGTGCCCCCGTCTTCCTGCAGCCTCGACTTGCTGGGATTTCCATGTCGCTGCGTGTGGGAGGAGGTGGGTACGCCGCACGAGTTCCGCCGTGGGGTGTTTGCGCTGACGCGTCAGGAGGGCGCATCGATCCTGCGGCGGGCGATGCCGGGGTTAGCCCCGCTGCGTGCGGCCGAGGCTTGTGCAGGCCTCGGCACGGCCGTACCGTCCCTCATTCATACATCGGAGGAATTTCATGAACGATGAGCAGAACGGTCGTATCGCTGCGGACGTGTATGCGCGCACGATGACCGATCCCGAGTTCAAGGCGCAGTTCATCGCCGACCCCGCTG
>CANJXE010000083.1 GCA_947478745.1 Actinomycetota bacterium | reverse complement strand
TTGACGGGGACGACTGGCACGGCGGTCAGCAGCGTCGCGCCGACCGTGGCGGCCAGTGGCACGCCGACGTTCTCGATGGTCACCTCGTTGCCTGCAGGCCTGTCGATCGCGCCGGCGACTGGCGTGATCAGCGGTACTCCGACGGGGGCGAGCACGGGGACGTACACGGTGTCGATGCAGGACCTGACGGGTGACGTGACGACGACGCTCGAGATCTCGGTCGGTGCCGCGCCCTCGGCCGACGAACCTGTTGCACCCCCGGTTGCGCCCCCGGTTGCACCTCCGGTCGCGCTGCCGATTGCGCCGGCGCCCTTCTCGCCCGCCCTGGGAGTCACGGTCGGCGAGGAGCGCGGCGAGGTCACCCTCGCAGCCACCACGCCCGTGGCCGGACAGGATCTGCTGCGCGGCGCCAACATCTGGGTCCGGCCCACGTCGCGCGTCGAGATCCTCGCGGGCAGCCTGCCGGAGGGACTCACGATCGCACAGGGCAGGCTCCTCGCCGCCCGCTGCGGCACGTTCCGGGTCAAGATCAGGATCCGGCGCGCCAACGGCACCGTGGTGCTGCGCAAGATCAAGGTGCGGGTCAGCGGGACGCCGACCTGCGCGCGCTCCACGGCCGGCTGACCGGCTTCGCGGCGTTCCAACGCGTGCACGCAACCTCAGGCCTCGCGCCTGACGGACAAAAGGGGCCCGGGCCCTAGATGTCACCAACTGCCCCTGATCCCGCATGGTTGCGTGTCACAACCGTGTGTCGCGAATCACCGAACCGTCACACCGTGCGTTGCGACCCTCAGGTGAGCGAGCGGTAGAGCACGGCGCAGCGCTCGGCTGCCATCGCCCACGTGGCCTGCTCTGCGCGTCGCCGGCCAGCCGCGATCAGCGCAGCGCGCCGTTTGATGGCCTCGTCGATGCCCGCCGCGATCGACTCGGCGTAGAGCGGGTCGACCATCACGGCGGCGTCGCCGCAGGTCTCCGGCAGCGCGCCAGTGCTGGCCGCCACGACGGGAGCGCCGGCGGCGAACGCCTCGAGCGCCGGCAGGCCGGAGCCCTCGTGGAGGGAGGGGATAGCCACGGCAGCGGCGCCGCGGTAGAGCGCGCGCAACTCGATGTCCGGTACGCGGCCCAAGCGTCGCAGCCAGCTCTCATCGGGCAGGCTCACGCCGCCCCAGCCGTCGGCGCCGACGTGGACGAGCTCCTCGATCGCTCCCCGCTCGCGGCGCAGGCGCATGGCCTGCACCAGACGCGGCAGGTTCTTGCGCGGCTCGGGCGTGCCGACCGCCAGCACGTACGGCACCGTGCGCACAGGGGGCTCGACGTCGACGAACCAGAACGGGGCCACGCCGTTGGGGATCACGTGGATGCGATCGGCCACGGCCGGGGCGTACGTCGCGAGATCGGCCGCGGTGTCCTGCGAGACGGCGACGATCGCGTCGGCGGCGTCCAGCACGCGCCGCAGCGTGCGTTGGGTGTAGGCCCGGTTCCAGCGGCTCAGAGTCTCCGGGTGCCGCACGATCGCGAGGTCGTGGACCGTGATGACGGTGGCGGGCCTTCCGGGCGTCAGCGGGCCGCGTGGCAGGGGCAGGTGCAGGACGTCGGCGCCGCGCCCACGCGCCTCGGCGCGCGCACCGCGCGTCGCCCACGTCAGGTCCAGCTGGAGCGCGAGGGCCAGCCGCGCCGCACTCCCCGCGGCCGGGGTGCTGCCGACGCCGATCCGCAGCAGCTCGACGTCAGTACGATCGTCCAGCGCATCGGCCAGCTGCAGCGCGGTGCGCGCCACGCCCGCCTGGCCGAGGCGCGCCGCCGAGAGATCGAACGCGATCCGCAGCGGACGCGACGCCACGGCTACCCGCGCGTCTGGCCGGAGCCGATGACGACGTACTTCGTCGTCGTCAGGTCCTCGAGGCCAATCGGGCCGCGCACGTGCAGACGGGCGGTCGAGTTGCCGACCTCGGCGCCCATGCCGTACTCGCCGCCGTCGGTGAAGCGCGTCGAGGCGTTCACGTAGACGCAGGCGGAGTCGACGCCGTCGGTGAAGCGCCGCGCGGATTCGAGCGAGTCCGTGACGATCGCCTCGGAGTGGCCCGTCGAGTGCTGGTCGATGTGATCGAGTGCGGCCTCGAGATCGTCGACGACGCGCACGGCGAGGATCAGGTCGAGGTACTCGGCGTCCCAGTCCTCGTCGGTCGCCGCACTGATGTCGAAGTCGATCGCGGCGCGGGTGCGATCGTCGCCGCGCAGCTCGACGCCGGCATCGCGCAGGGCACCGAGCACGGGCGGCAGCAGATCAGTCCGGTCGGCGTGGACCAGCAGCGTCTCAGCCGCGTTGCAGACGCCGGGGCGCTGGACCTTGGCGTTGAGGGTGATGGCGACGGCCATGTCGGCGTCGGCATCACGGTCCAGGAAGACGTGGCAGAGGCCGCCGGCTGCGGCCAGCACGGGGATGCGGCTCTTCTCGAGCAGGAAGTCCTTGAGCGCCTCGCCGCCGCGGGGGACGACGATGTCGGCTGCCTTGGGGTCGGAGACCAGCTCGCCGAGGTCGCTGCGGGAGCCCTCGATCGGGATCACGATGTCCTCCGGCAGGCCCGCGTCGACCAGACCGGCGCGGACGGCGGCACTCAGCGCGGCATTCGTGTGGCGTGCGGAGGCCGAGCCACGGAGCAGCGCGACGTTGCCGGACTTGATGCACAGCGCGGCCACGTCGACGGTCACGTTCGGACGCGCCTCGTAGACCACGAGCACGCGGCCGATCGGCACGCGCACCTTGGACAGCTCGAGGCCGTTGTGGAGGCGACGGTCGTCGATCACGCGGCCGACGGGATCGGGCAGCGCGGCGACGTCGCGCACGGCCAAGGACAGCGCAGCGAGGCGAGCCTCGTCCAGCGTGAGTCGGTCAACCAGCGCGGCGGAGGTGCCATCGGCGATTGCGGCGGCGACGTCCTCGGCGTTGGCGGCGAGGATCGCCGGCGCGTCGGCCTCGAGGCGCGCGGCAATCGCGGCCAGGGCGGCGTCGCGCGCGTCGGTGCTCGCGCTGCGGATGGCGCGCGCGGCGGCACGGCCTCGGGTGGCGATCTCGCTGGGTGCAGGTGCGCTCATGGCTGCCAAGGATATCGGCTGCGGCACCGTCGGCGCGCGGTGGTCAGAGCAGGACGAGACGGTCGCGATGCACGGCCGGGTCGGCGTCGCGCCTCCCGATCTGCTGCTTCAGCTCGGCGTGGCCGATCTCGGCGATGCCGCGGGCGAAGACCGCGCCGCTGGCATCCACGAGCTCGACGCCATCGCCGGCCGCAAAGCGCCCGCTGACGGCCTTGATACCAACCGGCAGCAGCGAGGCGCCATCCTGCTCCAGGGCCTTGCGAGCGCCGCCGTCGACCTCGATGCGGCCGGGCGTCGGCAGGGCGTGGCGCAGCCACAGCTTGTAGGCGGAGGGCGAGGAGCCCTTGGCGGGAAAGTGCGTGCCGACCGACTCGCCGGCGATCGCCGCCGCAATCGCACCGCTGCGCCCGCCGTTGGCGATCACGCAGGCGGAGCCGCCAGCGCGCGCCATTTCCGCCGCCACGACCTTCGAGCGCATGCCGCCGCTGCCCCAGCCGGAGCCGGCCGCAGTGGTGTCGACGCCCTCGAGCACGGAGGCGTCGGGCACCTCGCGCACGAACGCGGCATCGGGATGCTGCGGATCTCGGGTGTAGAGCCCCTCCTGATCCGTCAGCAGCACGAGCAGGCGCGCGCCGAGCAGCACGGCGACCTGCGCGGCGAGCGCGTCGTTGTCGCCGAAGGTGATCTCCTGCGTGGCGGTCGAGTCGTTCTCGTTGACGATCGGGGTGATGCCCCAGGCCAGCAGCGTCTCGAGCGTGTGCCGCGCGTTGAGGTACGACTCGCGGCGCTCGAAGTCGCTGGCGGCCAGCAGCACCTGGCCGGTGCCGCGCTCGGACCGCCCGAGCGCGCGCTGCCACGCCTGCTGGAGGAGCGCCTGCCCCACGGCGGCGGCGGCCTGCAGCTCCGCGACGGTGCCGGGGCGATCGATGCGGTCGAGGTGGCCGAGGCCGAGCGCGATGGCGCCTGAGGACACGATGCAGATCGGGGTGTCGGTCGACAGCGCGCCGATCTCGGCGGCGATGCGATCGAGCCTGCTCTTGCGGAGGCGCCCGCGCGCATCGACGAGCGTCGAGCTGCCGAGCTTGATGACAACGGGTCGCGACATGCCTTCATGGTACGACGGTCAGGCCCGCGAGCCTGCCGGCCTACGGCCTACCTGATCGGACGATCGCGCCCGGCGAGCTTCCGTACGGTGTCGGCGTCTTCGCCGGTGACGATCAGCTCGAAGATCGGCTTTTCGCTCTTCAGCGTCTGCCGCGTGGTCAGTCGCGTCACGACGATGCCCATGCGCTGGCAGTACGTCAGCAGGCGATCGCGGTCGTTGCAGAGCAGGCGCCAGACCTCCTCCTGGAGGTGACGATCGAAGTCGGGAGCCATGCCGACCTCGCCGGTGAGGGCGACGTCAACCGCCGCTCGGTACATCGCTGCGGGGTCATCCATCTCGCTCATGCGGCTCCAATCGATTGTTCGAGGCGAGCGAGGATGATGTCGATATCGTCCTCGCTGATATTGAGTGGTGGCGCCAGCATGACAGCCTCGACCACGCGACTGCCGACTCGGGTGACGCACGAGTAGATCATCAGGTGCTGCTCGCGCGCAGCGGCGACGACGCGCGCGGTGCCTCCGGCGCGGGGTGTGAGGGTCTCGCGGTCCTCGACCAGCTCGATCCCCTGAAGGAGGCCCATGCCGCGCACCTGCCCGACGTGGGGGCTGCCGTCGGCGATCCGGTCGAGGCCCGTGCGCAGGCGCTCACCCATGGCGGTGGCGTTCGCGAGCAGCTCCTCGTCGCGGATCACGCGGATCATCTCGGCCCCGACGGCGCAGCCGAGCGGGTAGCCGGAGAACGTGTGTCCGACGGGGAAACCGTCGGGGCGGCGCATCAGAACCTCGGCCACGTGTCCGGCGGCGAGCATGCCGGAGAACGGGACGATGCCGCTGGTGACGCCCTTGGCGAAGGTGATGACGTCGGGCTCGACGCCCCACTGGTCGACGCCGAACCAGGCGCCGGTGCGGCCGAAGCCGGTGATCGTCTCGTCGCAGATCATCAGGAGCTCGTAGCGGGTGCAGAGCTCGCGGACGCCCTGCAGGTAGCCGTCGGGTGGCACCAGCGCCGCTCCGCTGGCACCGGTGATCGGCTCGACGAAGATGGCGCCGACGGTGTCGGGGCCGCGCTCGAGGATGGCGGTCTCAAGGCCACCGAGCGCGTGTGCGCACTCCTCGGCCGGCGTGCGGCGAGCAGCGATGTCGGCGCCGGGGGTGGGGGCGATGGCGTTCGGGTCGAGCAGCTCCTCGTAGTCGTCGCGGCGTGCGGTGCCGGACAGGCCGAGGGCCCCGACCGTGGAGCCGTGGTACGACGGTGCGCGGGAGATCAGCCCCGTCTTCTCCGGCCGGCCGCGCTCGCGCCAGTAGAGGAACACGAGGTTGATCGCGGACTCCACGGACTCCGACCCGGATGAGTTGAAGAACGCCCAGGAGTCCGGCATCGGCGAGACCTCGCGCAGCAGCTCGGCGAGCTCGAGCATCGGCTCGTTCGAGAAGGAGAAGCGGTACGTGAAGGTCAGCTGCTCGGCCTGCCGCTTGAGCGCGTCGACCAGGCGCGGGTGGCAGTGCCCGACGCTCATCACCATCGCTCCGCCGCAGGCGTCGATCCACTCCTGCCCGTCTGCCGTCCAGATGCGACAGCCTTCGCCGCGGATGGCGGTCGGCAGCAGGCGCCCGGGCGTGGCGGTGAGGGAGAAGTCGGCGGTGCTGCTCATGCCCCACAGTGTGCCGGACGGACGGCCAGCCAAGCGAGAACGCTGCCGGCGCGGCATGATTCGTGCGTGGGCATTGGGAGCAGCGCAGCGCGGGGTGTGGTGGCGGCGGCGTGCATCGCCGTGGCCGCGCTCGTCGCCGCGTGCGGCTCCACGAGCACGGCCGCGACGGATGCGGCCTCGATCGATCCGCTGACGGAGACCGTCCCGGTCTCGACGATCCCAGCGGACACGCCCGTCGAGCCGGGGATCTTCCGTCTGACCGGGCAGCCGTCGCCGGCGTTCGACCTCGTCCGCTCTGCCGCCGCGCTCGGCTACGTCGGGCGCGAGGGGCTCAGCATGCGCACGCGCGTGGTGGCGTCCGACGACGACGTGCTGGCGGCGCTGCGCTCGGGCTCTGCCGATGCGGCCGTCGTGTCGTCCGATCAGGCGCTGTCATTGGCGTCGCGCGGCGCGCGCATCCGCATCGTGCTGCTGCTGACGACGGTCACGTCCGGCGAGGTGATTCTCGCGCGCTCCGAACTCGGTGGCAT
>CANJXE010000082.1 GCA_947478745.1 Actinomycetota bacterium | reverse complement strand
CGCCACGATGCAGATGCCCGTGAACATCGCCACGAGCACCAGCGCGATGCGCAGGCGCTTGATCAGGCGCGTCTGGTCGGCGGGTGCGCTCATGCACTCACCTTCGCACAGGTTGGCCGCGGAGTTGCTACGTCTTGGGGACGGTAAGCATCTGCGTCGAGACGAGCCGGGCGCCGCCCTTGGGCGTGAAGGCCGTTGTCAGCGTCACCTTCAGCGCGCCCTTCTTGCGCAGCCGCCTGCCGGCGGCGTTAAGCGTGCACGCGAGCTTGACCTTGCCGGCCCTCTTCACCTTCGCGGTGCCGCGGCAGACCACCGTTGCCGCGCGCACGCCGCGCCTCGACCCAGCAATGGTGCCCGTGGCGATGGCCGCGCCGGCTCTGCTCGCGGTGAAGGCCACCACGACTGCGTTGCCGATGACCTTGGGCACGCCGGTCCGCAGAGTCGCCGTCGACGCCGAATTCACCGGCGACGCCGCGTTTGGTACATCGGTTGGAGGTGTTCCAGCCGGAGCGGCCACGGCAGCGGCGTTCGCTGCGCACTCGTGCGTCGCGCCATCTCCCGACGTGATCCCGTCCGTCGCTCGAAACTCCGCCGTCCAGCCGTTGGCGTACAGGTCGATGACGCCGATGCCGAACTTCTTGATCCGCTCCGCGCTGCCCACCCGCACCGTCGCGAAGTCGCGCAAGTCAACACCGCCCGTGCCGATCACGTACGACGCAATGCCGGCGCTGCTGGGCGTGCCGTCCGCCAGCATCGGCTCGAACCGCTCGAACTCGTGGTCGTGCCCGGCCAGAACGAGCTCGGCCCGATGCTCCTGCAGGATCTCCCAGAGCGGCTGCACGTCGGCGGTATTGCCGTGCAGCCCCGAGCTGAAGCGCGGGTGGTGCCAGTACGCGAGCTGACAGGGCGCCGTCGATGCCGCGAGCTCGCTCTCCAGCCACTGTCCCTGCGCCGACGACCTCCCGCAGCCGCCGATGCTGCCGCAGTTCGAGTTGAGCGACAGGATCAGCCAGCTGCCGATGCGCGTCGCGTACCACCCCTGCGCGCGATCGCCGGCCTGCGCGCCCCAGTAGTCGAAGTAGCCGCCAGCACCGGCTGTGTTGTACTCGTGGTTGCCGGGCACCGGCAGCGTGGCCGCTCTGAAGGCGCCCCAGACCGGGTCGTACTGGCTCGTGAAGGCCGCCAGCGCGCCGTTGTCGTACTGCAGGTCGCCCATCGCCAGGAGGCGATCCGCCTGCGCTGCCGTCACGAGGGCGGCGGTCGCGGCGTCTTGGCAGGTGGTCGCGCTGGGAGAGCTCCCGGGATCGCAGACGATGTCACCGGCGGCGGCGATAGTGGTCTCGTGCGGGCCCATCGCCGCGTTTGCCGGCAGCGCAGCGCAGAGCCACAGCACCAGTAGTCCGAGCAAGAACAGAGAACGCGTCCACATACCCTGAAGGTACGCCAGGCCGGCGTTTCTGACGCGCTACGGAAGCATCACGTGCGCACGCGCCCAGCTGAGCACCTGCTCGCCGACGCGCTCGGGGTCGAAGCGCGCGGCCTCCCGATCCTGGGTGGCGACCAACCGCGCGCGCAGATCCGCGTCGCCGACGACCACACGCAGGACGTTGGCGAGGAGCGCCGGATCCGCGGTATCGACGGCCAGCGCGCTGCCGCACGTGTCGGTGACGGCGCTCGTGGCGCGCGCCACCACCGGCAGCCCGAGCCGGAAGCTCTCGACGATCGGCACGCAGAACCCCTCGTGATCCGATGCGCAGAGGTAGGCGTCGGCCGCCGCCAGCAGGCGCAGCTTCTCGGCCTCCTCGACCGAGCCGACCCAGCGCACGTTGCGCACGCCGAGCTCCTGCTCGAGCTCGCGACAGGCGGCCGAGTACCGTTCGAGCCCGCGGTCCGAGCCGACCAGCACGAGGCCAAACTCGGGGTCGTGCAGCTGCTGGTACGCCGCGACCGTCCGCAGCAGGAAGTCGACGCGCTTGTTCGGCGCAATGCGTCCCACGGAGATCGCGTACCCGCCGCCACCCGTCCACGTCGGCGGGTCGTCGGCGGGAGCGAGCAGGATCGGCACGACGACGACATCCGCCATGCCGACGCTGCGGACCTCCCGCTCGTTGTGCGCGGAATCGGCGATGGCGCTGACGCAGCGATGGCTGAGCCGCGCCATCTCCTCCCAGCCCTTGCGCGCCGAGAGCTCCAGGCCGTAGCTGATCCCCTTGAACCACTCCGGCGGCGTGTTGCTGTGGAAGCGCAGGTGCAGCTCGCCCTCGTGCGCCTCGAGCGCGCGCATGACCCGCGGCGCGTGGACGCAGACGTGCACGAGCACGGCGTCCTCGGCGTAGGCGCGGTCGGACAGCTGATCGATCGACCGCACGCGATCGCGCAGCGAGGGATCGATGTGCTCCGCGAAGATCTCGCTGCGGTAGCCATTGCGACGGAGCAGCGCCTGGATCGCCAGCGTGTCGTTCGAGACCGCGTCCCACGGGCGCATCGTCTGCGTCGACTGGTGCAGCGCGGGCACCGCCTCGCCTGTGTGCCCCCCGGTATCCGAGACGTTGCGGGTGCGCCACTTGGTCTCCGCTTCCCGCACACGATTCACGGCGTTGGTGGCAGCGGAGACAGCTCGGAAACGGAACCTGTCGCCGGCTGGAAGTGGCGGGAAGGCAATCGCCTGCCCGTCGCGGGACGCAGCCGGCACCGCCGACAGGCTCAGCTCGCGTGCCCTGCTGACGATCTCATCCGCGGGCGATTCCGATTCCGTCACCCTCGGAGTATGTCTGAGCCGCCTCTGCAAGCGCTACCGCCGGATACGATGCGAATCGTGATCACTCCCGAGGAGACCGCGGACCGCTCGACTCCCACTCGCTCGGCAGACCCGGTGATGGGCAGCAGGGACGAACGGCGGCGAGCACAGCTGGAGTTGCTGCGCACGCTGCTCCACCGCGAGCTGAGAGGTCGCTACCGCGATTCCGTTCTCGGCTCGGCCTGGACGCTGCTCCAGCCGCTGGCGATGACGGGCGTCTACTACTTCCTCTTCTCGTTCCTCTATCCGAACAACTCGATTCCGAACTACGCGCTGTTCATCCTGACCGCGTTGATCATCTGGAACTTCTTCTCCAACTGCATCACGCTCGGGACCCCTGCGATCACGGGCAGCGCGGACATCGTCAGGAAGGTCTGGTTCAGACGGGAGCTGCTGCCGATGGCCGTCGTGCTGTCGCAGGCGATCACCACCGGGATCCTGCTGACGGCGGTCGTGGTGGTCGACGTGATCGTCTCGCCGGCTGCCCTCAAGACGGTGATCCTCGTGCCGATCCTGTTCCTCCTCCTCGCCACGCTGTGCTTTGGCATCGCCTGCATTCTCGCGACGGCGAATGTCTTTTTCCGGGACGTCACGCATCTCGTCAACGTCGTCCTGCTGCCGCTCTTCTTCCTGACTCCCGTCTTCTACAGCCTCGACAACTTCCCCAAGCAGCCGCCGCACTGGGTGATCGATGTCCTCCGGTACGGAAACCCCGTCACCCCGTACATCGAGTCGATTCGCGCAACGGCGATCGAGGGCACCTTGCCGGGCATCTCGCTGATGCTGTACTGCCTGATCGTCGGGCCGGCCGTCGCCGTGGTGGGCGTCTGGATCCTGCGACGCAAGGACGACAAGTTCGCGGTGGAGCTATGACCAGGCTCGAAGCCGGCCGCATCCAAGCCGTCGATCTCGGGAGGCAGTTCCGCATCGCGACCGGTGGCGGGCGGTCCCTCAAGGCGACGCTCCTACGCCGGGAATCTCCCACGATCCACGAGTTCTGGGCTCTGCGGCACGTGAACGTCGAGATCGAGCCGGGTGAGGCCTTCGGCGTTGTCGGACGCAATGGCTCGGGCAAGTCGACCTTCCTCAAGATGCTGGCCCGCATCTACGGCCCCAGCGAGGGACACTGCAGCGTCGGCGGCAGGATGAGCAGCTTGATCGAGCTCGGCGCGGGCTTCCACCCCGAGTTCAACGCGATCGAGAACGTCTACCTCGCCGGTGCCGTCTACGGCATTCCCAAGCGGGAGCTCGAACGGGGCATGAACGAGATCATCGGGTTCGCGGAACTCGACTCGTTTGCCTACCAGCCGATCAAGACCTACTCGTCCGGCATGTTCATGCGCCTCGGCTTCTCCGTGGCGATGCACGTGCGGCCCGATGTGCTGCTGCTGGACGAGGTGCTTGCCGTCGGCGACGAGCGGTTCGTCCAGAAGTGCCTAGCGCGGATCGCCCAGTTCCGACGCGACGGCGGCACGATGCTCCTCGTCACGCACGACGCGAGCACGGTGAAGCGCCTCTGCCAGCGCGCGATGCTGATCGAGAAGGGCACCGTGTTGACGGTCGGCAGTGCCGACGACGTCATCACGGAGTACCACGATCGGCTGGCCGCTCAGGACGATCCTCACGATCATGCCGAGCCGACGGTGCGCCGCCAGACGCTCTTCGATGTGGACGTCACGGTCCTCAATGGCGCAGGCGTCCAGCACCATCAGTTCGTCGAGGGCGACCGCTTTGCGATTCGCATCTACCTCACAGCGCACGCCGCTGCTCCCGACACGACGGTCAGCGTCCTCCTGCGCGACGAGCTGGGGCGGGAGATCGGCAGCCAGTCGGCCCGCGGAGTCTCCTTCGCCGACGGCGAGCAGCGCACGCTGATCCTCAGCGTGGATGCTCCTCCGCTGCGCGACGGGCTCTTCCAGGTCGGCGTGAGCGTCTCCGATTCCGCGGCCGGGACCGAGTTGGCCAACGTCGAGGGCGCCGACTCCCTCTCGATCTACGGTCAGCGTTCCGACTGCGGCGGACCGGTGCAGCTCGGCGGAAGCTGGTCGGTCACCTAGGTCCCGACTGCGGCGAAGGCCGCCGCACCGCCGTTGGTGCTGCTAGCACCGTTTCGGGTCGGGGACGATCAGGAAGAGACCGCCACCCGACTGCAGGATGCGCCAGCCGCGAATCGCCGCCACGGATTGCGGCGTGCGGATGGCCCCGCCCCAGGCGGTTGCCTCGTCCCCGATGATGATGCCCCGGATGCGATTCCGCTCGAGTGCCTCCTGCACAGCGGGATCCGAGCACACCAGGGCGGGATCCGCCAAGAGGCGAGCCAGCGGCTCCTCCCCCGTGCCATCCCGTCCGAGCGCTCCGTTGGATACCGGCACTCCAGCGAAGGCGTAGGCGTAGATGCCGCCTTCACCGGGGTAGGAGAGGAACATCCCGTCGCCGGCGCGAAGCTTCCTCGCGGCGTCGAAGACGGCCTGCGCGCCCGGGCCGGGAGTCTGATTCGCCTCCGGGCCGACTCGCAGGTTGTCGATCGTGTACGGCACGCCGCGGACGACGACGGCCACCGCGAGCACCAACCCGATCGCCATGATGAGCGGCCGATACGACGCTCGGACGCGTTTCCGCTCGCTGAGGACCAGTGCGGCCGGGTACGCAGCCAGCAGGGCGACGAAGGGAACCGCCACCCAGGCGGTGCGCTCATACGACGCGTACCAGGGAAACGTGAGCTCCCGGAACTGGGCGAAGAACGGGGTCGGTGCCGCTGACGCCAGGAAGATGAGGCCGGCCACGAGGACCCCGACGGGCAGGAAGAGGCGTTCCCGCATGAGGATTGCCAGCGCGACACCGCCGATCAGGAAGGCCGGCAGCAGGCGATCGACATGGGGCGTGTGCACGCTCATGGACACGAACAGGTCGATGCCCTCGCGGAGCTCGTAGCGCCCCTTCTGCTCGGCCAACAGCCGGTACAGGTCGGGCTTCGCGACCTGCAGTCCGTAGAACCACGCCCCATAGAGCGCTGACACCACGACTGCCGCGGCGACTGCGAACACCCAGGCGCGCCGCTGCAATCCGTCGACGACCAGACAGGCCCCGCCGACGACCAGGAGCGTTGCTGCCTCCGGTGTGTGCACGAGCGCGATGCCCAGGGCCGCCGCCACTGCGGCGACCCGCAGACGCCAATCACCGCCGCGCACGGCGAGCAGGGCACAGGCGAACGCGCCCGGCAGCAGCGCGATGCCGACGATGCTCGGCATCGCGCCCCACGAGACCGGCAGCCCCGGGACCAAGGGCATCGCCTGCGCCGTGCAGGCGGCGATGAACCCGAGGTGGCGCCGGCTCGGTGCCCACACGCGGGCGAGGGCGAACAGTCCGAACGTCAGGGCGATGCACCAGTAGGCGACGGTGACCGTCAGGGTCGCCTGCGGGACCGAGGCCCCGGTCAGCGCGATCGCGGGCCCCATGGTGGCGTGCCACCCCGGTGGGTACCCAGCCGACGTGAGGACAGCGGTCAGATCCGGTATCCCGTGCCCCACCGGCGTCAGCGGAGAGCGGGTGAAGAAGTCGCTCCACAGCACGGACCCCGAGTCCGCGATCCGACGGAT
>CANJXE010000081.1 GCA_947478745.1 Actinomycetota bacterium | reverse complement strand
GACTCAACGTTTCTCAGCCTATAGCCATTCCATTCGGATCAGTGCTCGTGACGGCCGATCGACGGCCAACCCGCGCCGGAGGGCAATTCGCGACACCCCGTCGCCACCCGAGGTGTGTGGATCGTGCAATGAATTCGTCCGGCGGGCTTGCAATTGCGAATTGGACCGCACAGAATCGTGTACCCGCATGCGTTTCCCGCCGTCGGGACAGTGAGGAGATCCGCCAGATGGGCATCGTCATCGAGAACGAGTTCACCGTCGCCGCATCGCCGGAGGACACCTTTGCGCTGATGACCGACGTCGAGCGCGTCGGCCCGTGCATCCCCGGTGCCACGATCACCGGCAAGCGTGAGGACGGTGGCTACGACGCCCTCGTCGGCCTCAAGATGGGCCCGATGAGCCTGACCTACAAGGGCCAGGTCTCGATCCTCGAGCAGGACGACGCCGCCAAGACCGCGGTGATGCGCGCCAAGGCCACCGAGGCCAAGGGGCAGGGCACCGCCCAGGCCACGCTCACGATGGCGATCGAGCCGGCCGCCGATGGTGGCAGCACGGTCAAGGTCAGCTCCGACATCATGGTGACCGGTCGCGTCGCCCAGATGGGCCGCGGCATCATGGCGGACGTCGCGGGCAAGATGATCGGCGAGATGGCCAAGGCGATGGAGGCCACGCTGGTCGCCTCCGCCGAGGCGAAGGAGCGGGGCGAGGCCCCGCCGCCGTCGGTCGCCGCCGAGGCGCCGAGCGCCGTCGGCATGGCCGCCGACATCACGAAGAGCAAGATCAAGGGCCTCTTCGGGGGCAGCAAGGACTGAGCACGACGCACGACCCGGTGCCCCGCCGGGGTGCCTGACATGAAAGGGGACCACCGTGCTACCGAGTACGTTCGAATATGTCGCACCGACCTCGCTCGACGAGGCCTTGCAGGCGCTCGTGGCGGGAGCCGGCGACGCCAAGATCATGTCCGGGGGCCAGAGCCTCCTGCCGATGATGAAGCTCCGGCTTGCGAGCCCGGGCACGATCATCGACCTCAACGGGATCGCCGGTCTCGACACGCTCGAGGAGGTCGACGGGATGCTGCACATCGGCGCCCTCGTCCGCCACGGCGAGATCGAGCGCTCCGAGCTGATCCGCGATCGCTATCCGATGATGCGCGACGCGTCGCTGCACCTGGCCGATCCGCTGATCCGCAACCGGGGCACCTTCTGCGGCTCGCTCGCGCACGGCGATCCGGCCGGCGACTGGGCGACCGTCGCCGCAACGCTCGGCGCTGAGATCCACGCCGTCGGACCCGATGGCGCCGTCGTGCACAGCGCCATCGACTTCCAGACGTCGATGTTCGAGACGCAGCTGGGCTCGGACCAGATCCTGGTCGAGGTCCGCATCCCCGCCCCGAAGCCGGGCCAGGGCTCCGCGTACCTGAAGATCGAGCGCAAGGTCGGCGACTACGCCGCCGCTGCGGTGGGCGTGATGATCGTCGTCGACGGTGGCACCATCACCGAGGCATCGATCGGGCTGACCAACGTCGGCCCGCTGACGATCCACGCGGCCGATGCCGCGGCGTCGCTCGTCGGCAAGAGCATCGACGATGCGGCCGCCTTCGAGGAGGCCGGTCGCCTGGCGATGGAGATCTCCGAGCCGAGCAGCGATCTGCGCGGTCCGGAGGAGTACAAGCGTGATCTCGTACGCGTGCTGACGAAGCGCGCGCTGCGAACGGCGGGCGCGCGCGCCCAGGGCAAGGAGGCGTGATGAGCGACAAGATGATCGTCAAGGCGACCGTCAACGGCGAGGAATGCGAGGCGCTGGTCGAACCGCGCACGCTGCTCGTCCACATGATCCGCGAGAGCCTGCATCTCACGGGCACCCACATCGGCTGCGACACGACGTCGTGCGGTGCGTGCACCGTGCTGCTCGACGGCAAGCCGGTTAAGTCCTGCACCATCCTCGCCGTCCAGGCCAACGGCCGCGAGATCGCGACCGTCGAGGGACTCGAGACCGCCGCCGGTCTGTCGGTCGTGCAGGAGGGCTTCAAGGAGGAGCACGGGCTCCACTGCGGCTACTGCACGCCGGGCATGATGATGACCGTCACGGCGCTGCTCGAGGAGAACCCGGATCCCACCGAGGACGAGATCCGCAAGGCCATCAGCGGCAACCTCTGCCGCTGCACCGGCTACGTCAACATCATCAAGGCCGTCCAGTACGCGGCCGGCAAGAAGGAAGGGGCGGCAGCATGACCGCGGCCACTGAGAGCACCGTCAACGGCGCGATCGGGCAGTCCCCGAAGCGCGTCGAGGATGACCGCTTCATCCGGGGGATGGGCAACTACGTCGACGACGTCCAGCTGCCCGGCATGCTGCACATGGCGATCTACCGGTCGCCGTTCGCGCACGCCACGATCAACTCGATCGACACCTCGCGCGCACTGGCGATGCCGGGCGTCGTCGCGTGCATCACGGGCCAGGATCTCGTGGCCCACGGTCTCGCCTGGATGCCGACCCTCGCGGGCGATACCCAGGCCGTCCTGGCGACGGACAAGGTCCGCTTCCAGGGCCAGGAGGTCGTCTGCGTCATCGCCAAGACGTCGTACCAGGCCGAGGATGCGCTCGAGGGCATCGACGTCGACTACGACCCGCTGCCCGTGATCGTGGATCCGAAGAGGGCGCTCGACGCCGACGCGCCGATCATTCGCTCGGACCTCGAGGGCAAGACCGACAACCACATCTTCACGTGGGAGTCCGGCGACGCCGAGGCGACGGATCGCGTGTTCGCCGAGGCCGACATCGTGATCAAGCTCGACACGCTCTATCCGCGCATCCATCCCGCGCCGATGGAGACGTGCGGCGCGGTCGCCGATTACAACAAGGCGACCGGCAAGATGACGATCCACCTGACGAGCCAGGCCCCGCACGCCCACCGCACGCTGTTCGCGATGGTGGCGGGCCTGCCGGAGCAGAAGCTGCGGATCATCTCGCCGGACGTCGGCGGCGGCTTCGGCAACAAGGTGCCGATCTACCCGGGCTACGTCGTCGCCACGGCGGCATCGCTGCTGATCGGCAAGCCGGTCAAGTGGGTCGAGAGCCGCACCGAGAACCTGATGTCCACGGGCTTCGCCCGCGATTACCACATGGAGGGCGAGCTCGCGGCCACGAAGGACGGCAAGATGCTCGGCCTGCGTGCCAACGTCCTCGCCGACCATGGCGCGTTCAACGCCCAGGCGCAGCCGTCGAAGTGGCCGGCCGGCTTCTTCAACATCGCCACGGGGTCGTACGACCTCCAGGCGGCGCACTGCAAGGTCGATGGCGTCTACACGAACAAGGCCCCGGGTGGCATCGCCTACCGGTGCTCGTTCCGCGTGACCGAGGCCGCGTACCTGATCGAGCGCCTCGTCGACAACCTCGCGCACGAGACGGGGATCGACGCGGCAGAGCTGCGCAAGCAGAACTTCATCCAGCCGGAGCAGTTCCCGTACAAGAGCCCGATGGGCTGGGAGTACGACTCGGGCGACTACGAGAAGGCGATGAACATCGCCCTCGAGCTGGTGGGCTACGAGGAGCTCCGCAAGGAGCAGGCCGAGAAGCGCGCCAAGGGCGAGGTCATGGGCATCGGCTTCTCGTCCTTCACCGAGATCGTCGGTGCGGGCATGTCGAAGATCTGCGACATCGCGGGCCTCGCGATGATCGACTCGGCCGAGCTCCGCATCCACCCGACCGGCAAGGGCGTGCTCAAGCTGGGCGTCCAGTCGCAGGGCCAGGGGCACGAGACGACGTTCGCGCAGATCGTGGCGAACGAGCTCGGCATCCCGTACACGGACATCGCCGTCGAGCACGGCGATACGGACCACACGCCGTACGGCCTCGGCACGTACGCGTCGCGCTCCACCCCGACGGGTGGCGCGGCAACGGCGATCGTGGCCCGCAAGCTCCGCGAGAAGGCCCGCCAGATCGCGGCGCACCTCCTCGAGTGCGCACCGGACGACCTCGAGTTCGACAGCGGCACCTTCACCGTGAAGGGCTCGCCGGAGAAGTCGAAGACGATCCAGGAGTGCGTCTTCGGGGCGTACCAGTCCGATCTGCCCGATGACATGGAGAAGGGCTTCGAGGACGTCACGTACTACGACGCGCCGGAGATGACCTATCCGTTCGGCACGTACATCTGCGTCGTCGACATCGACAAGGGCACGGGCCAGGTCAAGGTCCGCAAGTTCGTCGCGGTCGATGACTGCGGCACCCGCATCAACCCGATGATCGTGGACGGCCAGATCCACGGCGGCCTGACGCAGGGCTTCGGCACCGCGATGATGGAGCTGATCTCGTTCGACGAGGACGGCAACTGCTTCGGCGGCAACTTCATGGACTACCTGATCCCGACCGCGGTGGAGAGCCCGGACTGGACGCTGGGTGAGTGCACGACGCCGTCGCCGCATCATCCGTTCGGCGCGAAGGGCGTTGGCGAGTCGCCGACGGTCGGATCGCCGCAGGCGTTCGTGAACGCCGTCGTCGATGCCCTGCACCCGTACGGCATCACGAACATCGACATGCCGCTGTCGTCGCACAAGGTCTGGAAGGTCCTGCGCGACGCCGGTGTCACCGACGAGTGACGGATCGACAGATACTGAGTTCATGAAGCGCACGCTCGACATCGCACGCACGGCTGCGGACCTGGCCCTCCAGGGGCAGCCGTACGTGCTCGCGACCGTGGTCCGGGCCGAGGCACCTGCCTCGGTCCGGCCCGGCGCGAAGGCCATCGTGTTCCCCGATGGCCGCGTCGAGGGCTGGATCGGCGGCTCGTGCTCCGAGCCGAACGTGGTGCGCCACGCGCGCCATGCCCTGCAGACGGGCGAGACGGAGCTGCTGCGGATCGGCCCTGAGGACCTGCTGCCGCCGCGCGGCGTCACGGGCCTCACCACCACCTGCCCCTCGGGAGGGACCGTGGATATCTTCCTCGAGCCGGTCGTGCCGACTCCGCAGCTCGTCGTGGTCGGCCATACGCCGGTCGCAGCGGCCGTCGCCGCGATCGGTGAGGCGATCGGCCATCGCGTGCTCGTGATCGACGGCCGCACGGGCCTCGACGAGACCGGTATCGAGCAGGGTGCCAACATCGTCGTCGCCTCGATGGGTCACTACGACGAGGACGCGCTCGAGGCCGCGCTGGCGCACCAGCCGGCCACGCTGTCCCTGATCGCCTCGCGCAAGCGCGCGCACGCGGCCCTCGAGCTGCTGCGCGAGCGGAAGGTCCCCGACGAGCTGATCGCCACGATCGACACCCGCCCGGGCGTCGAGCTCGGCGAGGTCACGCAGGAGGAGATCGCCCTGGCGGTCGTCGCGGGCATCGTGCAGCGCACCCGCGCCGCGCAGGTCGAGGGCCCGCGCACCGCGATCGACCCGACCTCGGGCTCGGTGATCCTCGTCGATGAGACGACGCCCTCGACCGACTACGAGGGCACGACCTACTTCTTCAGCTGCAACGGCTGCAAGGGCCGATTCCTGGAGAACCCGGCCGCGTTCGTCGGCTCCTCCGCCACCGCGCCGTAGCGGTCAGCGCAGCCGCTTCGCCGTGCCATCGGCCGGGAACATCAGCGGGCTCAGCAGGACGAGCAGCGCGACGAAGGCGACCGTGCCGACGAACCAGGTTGCCATCGGGCTGGTCACCGGGAAGTACCACCACTGGACGCCTCGGTCGAGGTCCAGCCCGATCAGGTCGTAGGTTGTCGACTGCCAGTAGGTCTGCATCCGGTCGCTGTCCAGGCCGATGGGAAGCAGACCTGTCGTGTAGCGGCGGATCAGCGCGTGCAGCGACAGCGCGTAGGCGAGCGACCAGCCGCCGACGAGCGCCCAGCGCTGCAGGGCCGAGACAGGGACGGCTGCCTCGGGGGAGCGCGACAGCAGCACCCAGCCCAGCGCGGGGAAGAGCAGGGGCAGGAAGTAGCGAGGCTGCAACTGCCAGTCGATGGGCGTCAGGCCGGTGCCGTGCTCGGTGACGATGACGATCGCGACGACGCTGGCCAGCAGCGCCGCGCCCATCACGATGTTGAGCCGTGGCGTCCAGTGCAGGAAGTGGAGGAGCACGGCGGCGAGGAGCATGACGCCGATGATCCAGACGACACCGGGCATCGGGGCGTCAAGCCAGCCCAGCGGGTACGACCCGAAGCTCCCGAGGAGCAGTGCTGGCAGGTTGACGAGGTTCGCGAAGATGCTCGTCCCTCCGGCCTGCGTCGCGTCGCCGATACCGGGGGTGTCTGCAACGGTGCCGCGGCCGAGGTACACCGCGATCGACACCGCGGCGCAAACGGCAGTCACGATCGCGCTCGGCACCGCGCGCGGCAGCTCGCTGCGCCGCACGCGGAGGAACGCGAGGAGCGTCGCGCAGGTCAGCACGATGTAGACCGGGCTGTCGTAGCGCGCGCCCGCCATCAGCGCGGCCAGCACTGCGATCGCGCCGGCGGCGATCGCCGGTCGCCGCTCGCGCGCCATCGCCAGCGCGAGCAGCGCCGCCCAGCAGGTGCCGACGCCGATGATCGACCAGGCCGAGCTGTTGTTCGACGTCACGAGGTAGATCGTGGTCGGCACGAGCAGGACGCCCCAGG
>CANJXE010000080.1 GCA_947478745.1 Actinomycetota bacterium | reverse complement strand
ATCCGGCGGTGCGGTCAGCGAGATCCCGGCGACGCCGATCATCGCGAAGCCGAAGCCGCTGTAGCCGCGCACGACCGCCGCGGCGAAGACGATGCCGACCGCGAGCGCGACGATGAGGGCGGCGGTCACGCTCGGAACCCTACGCGGTGCCGGGTCGGATCAAGAGTCGTTACGTGCGGTCTCGGCACGCGACTCAGGCATCCGAGCGACCAGCGCAGCCGAGCCCGACTCAGCCGAAGTAGCTGGAGACCAGATGACCGACGCCGAAGCCGATGGCCGCCGAGACGGCACCGATCACGGTCACCTTGATGCCGGAGCGGAGGATCGACAGGCGTGCGACGCGGCCCTTGGCGATGCCGAGGATGAACAGCGCGATCAGGGTGCACACCACGGAGATGGGCAGTGCCGTGCTGATGTCGAAGACGAGGTACGGCCAGAGCGGGATAATCGCCGCCACCAGGTAGGTCCCGCCGACCACGAAGGCATCGCCGAGAGCGTCGCCGCCGGCGTCGGGCGAGAGATCGAGCTCCTTCTGGATCTTGGTGCGCAGGAACACGTTGTCGTTCGCGGCCAGCCCGATCGCCACGTGCTCGGCGTCCTCGCGCGGCAGGCCCTCGTGCTCGAGGATGATCGCCAGCTCGGCGATCTCGCGCTCACGATGCTCGATCACCTCCTGGCCCTCGTCGAGGATCTCCGAGCGGTACAGCCCCTCCTCGGCCTCGCTGGCCAGGTAGGAGCCGCTGCCCATCGCCACGGCGCCCGCCAGGGCCTCGGCGAGACCGGCGACGATGATCAGCGATTGAGAGGGGTTGGCCGCGGCCATGCCCGTGACGACGCCGAGCGGCACCAGCAACCCGTCCTGCGCGCCGAGCACGACCTCGCGGATGCGCGAGAGCTTGGAGATGCGGGCGGCCTCGCCGAGCGAGTGCTCCTGGATGTGGAGCTCTGCCTCGCGGCGGGCCTCCTGCGTGATCGGCTGCTCCGTCATAGGTGCAACGTACAGGACCGGCTGCCGACGGGGTCGACCGCGGTCGCGCGAGGTGCCGGGGGCGGGGCTCGAACCCGCACGTTGTCGCCAACGCCGGATTTTGAGTCCGGTGCGTCTACCAGTTCCGCCACCCCGGCCGGGGGAGCGTCAGGATATCGCGACCATCCGATCCCGTGTGCTACCTTGCGCTCGTGGTCGGCAATGGCGCTGCCCACGACGCGACGAGGCGTCCCTCCGTCGCGGCGTGCCCGGTGGGGCGACGCCGCAGGAAACGGAGACGCTCATGACCAAGAAGGAACTCCTCGCGAAGTGCAAGGCGGAGAACGTCCGCTTCGTGCGGCTGCAGTTCACCGAGCTGCACGGCCAGCTCAAGAACGTCCAGATCCCGGTCGAGGAGATCTCCAAGGCCCTCGACAACGAGATGATGTTCGACGGGTCGTCGATTCGCGGCTACAAGCGCATCGAGCAGTCCGACATGTACTTCAAGCCCGACGTCAACACCTTCGCCGTGCTGCCCTGGCTCGGACGTCCCACCGGCAACGTCGCGCGGATCATCTGCGACGTGCTCGATCCCGACGGCAGCCCCTTCCCCGGCGATCCGCGCGGCGCCCTCAAGCGCCAGATCGCCGATGCCAAGAAGATGGGCTTCTCGATGAACGTCGGCCCCGAGGCCGAGTTCTTCATCTTCAAGCGCGCCGAGGATGGCACGCCGACCGTGGACCCGCACGACACGGCGGGCTACTTCGACGTCGGCCCGATGGACAAGGGCGAGAACGTGCGCCGCGCCATCGAGGACACGCTCGTGCAGCTCGGCTTTCACATCGAGGTCTCGCACCACGAGGTCGCGATCGGCCAGCACGAGATCGGCTTCCGTCACGCCGACGCGCTGACGTGCGCCGACAACCTCACGACCTTCCGCTACGTCGTCCGCTCGGTCGCCGAGCAGAACGGCATGCACGCGACCTTCATGCCCAAGCCGATCTTCGGTGAGAACGGCTCCGGCATGCACTGCAACATGTCGCTGTCGAAGGCGGGTCGCAACACGTTCTTCGACCCCAAGGGCTTCGAGCAGCTGTCGGAGACCGCCCTCGGCTACATCGCCGGGCTGCTCGACCACCTGCCGGGCATCACGGCGCTCGCCAACCCGACGGTCAACTCGTACAAGCGGCTCGTGCCGGGCTACGAGGCGCCGGTCTACATCGCCTGGTCGCCGGGCAACCGCTCGGCAGCGATCCGGATTCCCGCCAAGCGCGGCAGCTCCACGCGTGCCGAGCTGCGCACGCCCGACCCGACGGCCAATCCGTACCTGGCCTTCACGGTCATGCTGGCCGCCGGCCTCGACGGCATCAAGCGCGGGCTCAAGCCGCCGGCACCCGTCAACCAGAACATCTACCACCTGTCCGAGGACGAGTCCAAGAAGCTCAAGATCGCCGGGCTGCCGCACAACCTGTCGGCCGCCATCGACGCGTTCTCGCGCGACAAGGTCCTGACGGGAGCCCTCGGCGAGCACATCACCGAGGCGTTCATCGCAGAGAAGCGCGCCGAGTGGAAGGACTACCAGGCACAGGTGCACGACTGGGAGATCAAGCGCTACATGGAGACGTTCTAGAAAACCCCCGTGGCGGATCGGGATGCGGCGACCCCGCATCCCGATCCGCCCGGACCCGGGGACTGCTAGCGCACCCCGCGAGCCCCGGTGATACCTTGCGCATTGACCCAACAGGCGGCTGCCGGGCATTTTCGCTCCGGGGCTGCGGTTGAGGCGACTGAAACAGGAAGGTGGCCACATGGGCCTCACGAACGAGCAGAAGACCGAGATCATCGGGAAGCACGGCAAGACCGCTGCTGACACCGGATCGACGGAAGTCCAGGTGGCGCTCCTCACCACCCGTATCAACGAGCTCACCGAGCACCTTCGTTTCCACAAGCACGACCATCACTCGCGTCGCGGCCTCCTCAAGATGGTTGGCCGCCGTCGGCGCCTGCTCCAGTACCTCCAGCGTGAGGACATCGAGCGGTACCGCGCGATCGTGAAGGAGCTCGGCCTGCGCCGCTAAGGGCGCCCGAGTATTCATGGCGGCACGCGGGACGCGTGGCCGCTGGCAGCAGAAGAAGGGAAGTACCCACCTATGAGTGACATCTTTGGCACCGAGATCGCCGTCGAAGTCGCAGCGGGCGATATCTCGCTCCGTTTCGCGACCGGGCAATTTGCAAAGCAGGCAGACGGGGCAGTGCTGGTCACCAGCTCTGACACCGTCGTTCTCTCCACCGTCGTTGGAGCGCAGGAGGCCCGCCCCGGCGCGGACTTCTTCCCGCTGACCGTCGACGTCGAGGAGAAGATGTACGCGGCCGGCAAGATCCCCGGCGGCTTCTTCAAGCGCGAGGGCAAGGCCACCGAGAAGGCCACGCTCAACGCCCGCATGATCGATCGTCCGATCCGCCCGCTGTTCCCGAAGGGCTTCCGCAACGAAGTCCAGGTCATCGGGACCGTGCTGAGCGTGGACATGATCGTCTCGCACGACATCCTCGCGATGAACGGCGCGTCCGCCGCGCTGATGATCTCGCCGCTCCCGTTCGCCGGTCCTGTCGGCGCCGTGCGCGTCGGCCTGATCGACGGCGAGCTGCGCGTCAACCCGTCCATGCCCGACATGCTCGAGAGCGATCTCGACCTGATCGTCTGCGGCACGCCTGACGCCATCACGATGGTCGAGGCCGGCGCCAACATCGTCAACGAGGACAAGATGGTCGAGGCTCTCGAGCTCGCCCACACCGTCATCCGCGACATCTGCGCCGCGCAGGTCGACCTGCAGGCCAAGGCCGGCAAGGCCAAGTGGTACGACGCCTCCGTCGACGCCGAGCTGGACGCCAAGTACGGCTCGAGCTTCGACAGCGAGATCGCCGCCCACGGCATCAGCGGTGTCGAGAAGGCCCAGGCCGCGGCGTTCGCCGCCGAGTGCCCGCCCGTCACCGCGGACGCGACCGAGCAGGTCATGGTCCGCCGCACGCAGGTCAAGTTCGCTCTCGGCTTCATTGCCGACCGCCGCCGCGCAGCCGCCGTCAAGGCGCCCGTGCAGCAGCAGTTCGAGACTGACATCCGCGCGCTCAGCGACGCGGAGCAGGACTCGAAGGAGCTCAAGAGCGCCAAGCGCACCGCACTGATCGACCGCATCGTGACCGACATCAAGCTGCCCTTCCCGAGCGGCTCCGATCATGGCCTCGACTCGGCGACGACCGCCGCGGTCAAGACCGCCGTCGACAGCGTCTACAAGCAGATCGTCCGCACCAAGATCGCGGTCGACAAGCGTCGTCCCGACGGTCGTAGCGAGAACGAGATCCGTCCGATCGCCGTGCGCGTCGGCCCGATGCCGCGCACCCACGGCTCGGCGGTCTTCACCCGCGGCCAGACGCAGGCGCTGACGCTCGTCACGCTGGGCACCATGAAGGAAGAGCAGCGGATCGACGATCTGTCGCTCGAGAACACCAAGCGCTACATCCATCACTACAACTTCCCGCCGTTCAGCGTTGGCGAGACCGGCTTCATGCGCGGTCCCAAGCGCCGTGACATCGGCCATGGCGCACTCGCCGAGCGCGCCCTGCTCCCGGTCGTCCCGCCGGCGGACGAGTTCGCGTACACGATGCGCGCCGTCTCGGAGATCCTCGAGTCCAACGGCTCCTCGTCGATGGCCTCGGTGTGCGGTTCCAGCCTCGCGCTGATGGACGCCGGTGTGCCGATCAAGGCTCCCGTCGCCGGTATCGCGATGGGCCTGATCAAGGAGGGCGACAGCCTCGTCATCCTGACCGACATCCAGGGCGCCGAGGATCATCTCGGTGACATGGACTTCAAGGTCGCCGGCACCGCCGAGGGCATCACCGCCCTCCAGATGGACATCAAGATCACGGGCGTCACCCGCGAGCTGCTCAAGGATGCCCTCTCCCGTGCGAAGGTTGCTCGCCTGAGCATCCTCGCGATCATGGGCGAGGCCATCTCGACGCCGCGCGCCGAGCTCTCGGAGCACGCTCCGCAGGTGCTCCAGACGACGATCCTCCCGGAGCAGATCGGTCTGCTGATCGGCAAGGGCGGCGAGACGATCCGCGGCCTGCAGGAGGAGTTCAGCGTCCAGATCGACGTGGAGGAGGACGGCAGCGTCCGCATCTACGGCGTCGGTCAGGAGGCGGTCGATGCGAAGAACCAGATCGACCAGATGATGCGTCCGGTCCAGGTCGGCGATCAGTTCACCGAGCGCAAGGTCGTGAAGACCGCCGACTTCGGCGCCTTCATCGAGCTGCGCAAGGGCACTGACGGCCTCCTGCATGTCTCGCGCATCGCGCCGGGCACCCGGATCTCGTCTGCGGACCAGGTCCTGGATCGCGGCGACATCGTCAACGTCGAGGTGACCGAGGTCGATACCGACCGCGGCCGCATCGGGCTGAAGCTCGTCGCCAAGATCGAGGACGGCGTCGAGGTCTCCCCGGAGACGATCGGTGATCGCTACAAGGAGAAGTACCCGGACGGCGGTGGCGACAGCCACAGCGACCGTGGTGACCGTGGAGATCGTGGCGGCCGCCGCGATCGTCGCTAGGTAGAACGGGGACGTCGATGCGTCCCGGCGTCGAGATGACGGAACTCGCGAGCGGCCTCCGGGTCGCGAGCGAGTTCCGTCCCGACGTGCACGGCGTCGCGTTCGGCTCGTGGATCCGCGTCGGCTCGCGCGACGAGGACACCCACGACGCCGGCGTGTCGCACCTGCTGGAGCACCTGCTGTTCCGCGGCACCGCGCGCCATGACGCGCTGACGATCGCGGAGGCCTTCGATCGCTTCGGCTCCGACCTCGCCGCCTCGACGTCGCGCGAGGAGACGGACCTCAACGCCCGCGTGCTTGCCGAGCACCTGCCCGAGGCGCTCGACATCGTCGGCTCGATGGTCGCCTACCCGCAGTTCAACGACGTCGAGCCCGAGCGCGAGGTCGTGCTCGAGGAGCTCGCCCTCTACGAGGACACGCCCGACGACCTCGTCCACGACATCCTCGGCGAGACGCTGTATCCCGGTCAGGCGATCGGCCGGCCCATCGCCGGCACGGCTGCGAGCGTCAGCGGCCTCGACGAGCCGATGATCCGCGCCCACCATGCGCGCCACTACACGGGCGACCAGATCGTCGTGGCAGTGGCCGGTCCGGTCGAGCACGCGCAGCTGCTCGAGATGGTGGAGGCCTCCTTCCAGGGGCTGGGTCGGGGCGTCGTGCACGACCGCACCGATGCGCGGGCCGCCAAGGGCGGCGTCGCCTTCACCGACCGCGACACCGAGCAGACGCACATCGCCATCGGCGGCGCCGGCATCGGCCGCCGGGACGAGCGTCGGTTCGCGCTGGCGGTGCTCGATCAGATTCTCGGCGGTGGAGCCGCCTCGCGCTTCTGGCAGGAGATCCGCGAGCAGCGCGGCCTCGTCTACAGCGTCTACAGCTACGTCACCTTCTTCGAGGAGTCGGGACAGGTCGGCCTCGCGCTCGGCACGCGTCCGGAGAACCTCGAGGAGGCGCTCACCGTGGCCGCAGCAGAGATCGCCGATCTCGCAGCCGGCAGCTTCCGTGCTGGCGAGATCGAGCGAGCACGCGACAACCTCAAGGCGCGGCTCCTGCT
>CANJXE010000079.1 GCA_947478745.1 Actinomycetota bacterium | reverse complement strand
GATGCTGACGGTGATGGTCGTTCCCATGACATCCATATTGACCACTTTACATGGTCAAAACGCACACAGCTCCCACGGACAGTCGCGGAATACGCACGGATGCGCGCAACACTCGTCGGGCAAGCCGGCGCCACCGGCACCGGCACCGGCACCGGCGACTACGATGATCTAGACGAAAGGGCGTTCCATGTCCGACTATCGCGACTTCGCCCAACGCGAGTACGACCACGTGCGTGCAAACTTCCTGCCGGACTTCGACTGGACCTCGTTCGACACCCCGTCGCCGCGGACGCAGCCGACACGACCGCTGGCCGAGGCCCGCGTAGCGCTGATCAGCACCGCCGGTGCGCACCTGCCCGACGACCCACGTCACGACGGCGGCCCCGACGGCGACCATACGTATCGTGAGATTCCGGCCGACGCGGCGAAGGTTGCACTCCACCACGGCGGGTACGACACCAAGCGGGCTCGACTCGACCCCGACGTCGTCTTCCCGTTGACCCTCCTGCGAGAGCTCGCCGATGAGGGCGTCATCGGCGAGGTCGCACCGACGGCCTACGGGTTCATGGGCTACATCCCGCACACCGGCCCACTGCTGCGCGAGACGGGCCCGGAGGTCGCTCGTGCCCTGATCGGCGACGCCGTCGATCTCGCTCTCCTCGTTCCGGCTTGACCGGTCTGCCAGCAGTCGGTCGGACTGCTGCAACGAGTGCTCGACGACCACGGCGTGCCGACGGTCTCGATCACGCAGGTCCCCGAGATCACCGAGCTGGCGAAGCCATCGCTGTCGTGCTTCGTGGCCCATCCGTTCGGACTGACCCTCGGGAACATCGACGACAAGGACACGCAGCGCGCCGTCCTGCTCGCCGTCTTGAAGGCCGCGTACTCGGACGCCACGGCGGGCTCCATCGTCGACCTCGGATTCATGTGGGATCGTGACGACCTGCGCGAGCGCCAACTCCGCAACGAGGCGCTCTGACGCATACCGGTGGTGCAGAGGAGCGGCTCTCCCGAGGAGCCTTGAGAGTCTGCGCCACCCACACTCTCGGAGACAACATCGCTCCTGGCCGGTGACCACCGACGATGCTGCTTGAGCACGACGCAGTCGGGCTCGACACGCCTGAACTCGTACTGCCCCAGATCCACGTTTAGCACTCGTCGGGCAAACCGCAGCCCGCTCTACAATCCACCCGACGGCGGGGTATCGGAGCGGCCTAACGAGGCGGTCTTGAAGACCGCCGCAGCGACAACCGGGTGCCAACAGCAAGACTCGGCGGTGACCACCGACGATGCCGCACACAAATTCCCCCGCCCGCTGATCCGCGGCCGCCTGCGCTGCGATTAGCAGAGCGCCGCGTGCCCCCGCACTGCGCTTACGGAGGAGACTCCATGGAACGCCTGACCCGCTGGGTCCTCCGCCATCGCAAGATCGTCGTGCTCGTGTGGGTCGTCTCGCTGATCGGCGGCATCGTCAGCGCCGCGGGCATCGCGGACGTGCTCTCGCAGGAGTTCTCGGTGCCGGACAAGCCGGCGTTCGCGGCCAACAAGACGATCATCGAGGACTACGGCAACGGCGGGAACGTGCCGCCGATCGTGCTGGTCACGACCGTGCCGAAGGGAGCCAGCATCACCGACGCAGCGACGACCGCGGAGCTGGAGGGCCTGCTCGGCGCCGTGGCGCAGTCGGCACCCGGCCTGCGCGTGGTCGGCTACCCGGACACCGGTGACGCGCGCTTCATCAGCGACGACGGCCGCACCACCTTCGCCTACGTCTACGGGCCCGTGGCCGGCGGCTTCGGCGAGGCACCGCTCGCCCTCCCCGCAATCGAGCAGGTCGTCGGCGCCTCGACCATCGCGGGTGCCCCCGTCGAGCTGACCGGCATCCCCATGCTGACCGGGGAGGGCAGCGGCGGCGACGGGCCGAGCCTGCTGATCGAGGTCCTGTTCGGCGGCCTCGGCGCGCTCGCCGTGCTGATCTTCGTCTTCGCGTCGTTCCTCGCCCTCGCGCCGCTGATGGTCGCGATCGTGGCCATCCCCTCGACGTTCCTCGTGCTGAGCATCCTCGCGCGCCTCACCGACGTCTCGATCATCGTGCAGTTCCTCGTCGCGCTGATCGGACTCGGCGTCGCGATCGACTACGCGCTGCTGATCGTGACGCGCTGGCGGGAGGAGCGCGCCCTCGGCGCCGAGGGTGACGAGGCGATCGTCCGCGCGATGAAGACCGCCGGCCGCGCCGTCGTCGTCTCCGGCATCACCGTCGCGATCGGCCTGCTCGCGCTCGTCATCCTGCCCGTCCCGTTCCTGCGCAGCATCGGCTACGCGGGCATGCTGATCCCGACGATCAGCGTGCTCGTCTCGATCACGCTCCTGCCCGTCGTGCTCGCTACGATCGGGCCGCGCTTCGAGTGGCCCCGGATCCGCCGCGAGGACACGGCCAGCCGCGCTTGGACGCGCTGGGCCGAGCTCGTCGTGCGGCGGCGCTGGATCGCGGCGATCATCGGCATCGCCATCCTCGCCATCCTGCTGGTCCCCGCCTCGCAGATCGTCGTCGGCGAGCCCGCCGCGACCTCCCTGACGTCATCCGGCCAGCCCCGCGACACGCTGCTCGAGCTGCAGTCCTCGGGCATCGGCGACGGCGCGGTGACGCCGATGGAGGTTCTGGCCACGCCGGCCACGGCGGCCGCCACGGCCAAGGCATTGGGCGCCGTGGAGGGCGTCAGGCTCGCCGTCGCCCCGACTGCGCCGGGCTGGCAGGCCGGCGATGCCGCGCTGATCGAGGTGATCCCGCAGGACGACGGGGCGACGCCGGAGGGGCGCGCCACGATCGATCGCGTCCGCGCAGCGGCCGCCGAGCTGGAACCCGCACCCGGCGTTGGCGGCGTCGGTCCGCAGAACAGCGACTTCATCAGCGCTGTCTACGGCTCGTTCCCGCTGATGCTGCTCCTGATCGGGATCATCACGTTCATCTTCCTAGCCCGCGAGTTCCGGTCGCTGCTGCTCCCGCTCAAGGCGATCATCCTCAACCTCTGCTCCGTCGGCGCAGCCTGGGGGATCATGGTCTGGGCGTGGCAGCAGGGGAACCTGTCGGAGCCGGTCTGGGGCATCGAGGCCACCGGCGCGATCACCTCGTGGCTGCCCCTGATGGTGTTCGCGTTCCTCTACGGCCTCTCGATGGACTACGAGGTCTTCATCCTCTCCCGGATGCGCGAGGAGTTCGACGCGACGGGCTCCAACTCGAAGGCGATCGTCACCGGCATCGGCCGCACGGGCCGCCTCGTGACGAGCGCGGCGCTGATCCTCTTCCTCGCGTTCGTCGCGCTCGGCGCCACACCGGAGACGGCGGTGCGCATCTTCGCCACCGGCCTGGCGGCGGGCATCCTGCTCGACGCCACGCTGATCCGCGCGCTGCTCGTGCCAGCACTGGTGTCGCTGTTCGGCAGGTGGAACTGGTGGATGCCCGTGTGGGCCGCGAGGATCCTGCGCGTCGAGCCGTCGCTGCCGCCGCGCGACGTCGGCTGACCCGCACGAGCGAGCTCCGCAATCGCGGTGCAAACCGCGGTGCATTGGCGGTCATCGGATCACCTCCATGACCGCCAATGACCTCGTAATCCCTACAATCCACCCGACGGCGGGGTGTCGGAGCGGCCTAACGAGGCGGTCTTGAAAACCGCAGCCCGGCAGCAGTGCCAGGGCCCCGGGTTCGAATCCCGGTCCCGCCGTGGGTCCACCCGGGTTTGGGACCAGTGCTGAACGCCACCCGGGCCCACATGCCCGCAGCGCCGTCAAGCCCGGCTGCGCCGCCCTCAAGCAGCATGGCCTCACTACGCAACCGAATGTATTGCTTGTTTCATTGGCAACCGTCATGATCGACGAGTGCCTTTTCGAATGCGTCTGCTGTTTCCATTCCTCCTCGGTGTCTCATCCCTGGTGTGTGTCGCGTCTGCGACCGCGGCGCCGTTGGGCCCGTGGGTGTCGTCGTCTCCGGTGGATCTCGCTGAGCGTGGCGCGGGGACGTTCAGCCAACGGGTCGCGGTTGGCGCGGATGGCACCACGGTGATCGTGTGGCTCCGCGGGTCCATGATCCAAGCGACGACGCGTGCGGCCGGGGCAGCGTCGTTCGGCACGGCGGTCAACATCGGCAGTGCCGTGGCCCGTGATCAACCGCGGGTCGCCATGGCGGCAGACGGCACGACGACGATCGTCTGGAAGCAGAGCGCCGGCACGATTCAAGCGGCAACGCGCCTTCCCGGCGCGGCTGCGTTCGGCGAGCCCGTCGACATCACGAACATCGACACCGAGGGCGATGTCTACGAGCAGCAGATCGCCGTTGCGCCGGACGGTGCGATGACAATCGCCTGGAGAAGCGTCTTCACCGCCAGTGGCGACCATTTCATTCAAGCGGCAACGCGCTCTGCCCACGCCCCGGCGTTCGGTGAGCCCGTCAACATCATCGACAGCGTTGATGGGCTCGACGGAACGCAGATCGCCACGGGTGCAGATGGCACGACGACGATCACTTGGTACACGACCAACGCGGCCGGCGTCGTCCAGGCAGCGACGCGTCCCGCCGGCGCTCCCTCGTTCTCCCCTCCCCTCGACGTCTCGGACGCCAGTCCCGATCACGGTGGAGCCTCCACTCCCGGTGTCGCAGTCGGCGCGAACGGCACCACGACGATCACGTGGGTCTACGACTACGAAAACAACGGCGAAAGGTTGGCCATCCAAGCGGCGACCCGTGTCGCCGGTGCGCCGACCTTCAGCACGCCTGCGGTCCTCACAGCGGCTGGCGTTGCCGGGGTCCGCCCTCAGGTCGGGGTCGAGGCCAACGGAACGACGACGATCACCTGGTACACCGGCGACTGGGTCATCCAGGCGGCAACGCGTGCTGCCGGCCAAGCGGTCTTCGCTCCGGCGGTCGACCTCTCAACGGGTCGTGCAGATTCCCCGCAGATTGCGGTCGGGCCTGACGGCGCCACGACGATCACGTGGGAATGCAAGAAGGACGCCGAATCCACGTACGCGATTCAGGCGTCAACACGCTCTGCCGGTGCGGCGACGTTCGGCGTGCCCCAAGTTCTGTCGTCGAGCACCGACGGGTACCCGCACTACAGCCCGACGCTCGCGGTTGGCGCTGACGGCGCGACAACGGTCGCCTGGCAGAAGAACATGGGCCCCGCGAATTCCGACAACACCATCCAGGCCGCCACAGCCAGCTACGTCACCGGCGTCGCACCGCCGACGACCGCCGCGGCACCTGCCGTCCTTGCCAGCGCGTCCCCCAAGGGAATCCGCTGGCGAGCGGGCAATCGCACGACGAGCCAGCTGATCACCGCCAGCTTCACCGCCGCCCCAGAGGTGACGTACACCATCACCGCCACGAGCAACGCGACCCGGCGCCTCCAAACCCGCACCACGCGAACCGCGCGTGGCACCTGCACCATCACAACCGGCAAGAAGACCACGCGGCGAACCGCCACCTGCACGATCCGCCTCAAGCATGCGGGTACGTGGCTGATCAAGATCACCCCCACCCGGAATGGCATCGCCGGCACACCCGCGACCAAGACCCTCAAGATCCGCACGCCACGGCCAGCAGCCACCACACGCCCTGCCGAGCCCGTCACGGGCTAGTCCAACCATCACGGCGCGACGCACGCCCAGATCGGGCCCTGCCACCCAGCCTGCATGACAAGGACCGACCGCTCCGATTCACCGCCAGCGGCTGCCGCTCGACTTGACACCCCTGATCGTCACACCACGCCTGACCACGCGCTGCACACGTCGTCACAACCGCAGTTCGGCAGCCGTGCCAAAGCCCCAGGTTTGGAACCAGCGCTGCACGCCACCCACGTGGCAGCAGAGCCGGCACCGCGCGTCAGGCAGCAGCCGACCCATCGGAGGAGGCCTGCGCCGCATCGAACGCGCGGCGGTTCTCCTCGATCTCGTCGTGATGCGTCTGCGCCCACTGCGCGATGCTGGCGACGGTGTCGATGAACGTGCTCCCCATCGGCGTCAACCCGTAGGTCACGTGGGGCGGCAACTGCGTGTGCACCGTCCGCTGCACGAGTCCGTCGCGCTCCAGCTTGCGCACCGTCAGCGTGAGCATGCGCTGTGAGATGCCCGTGACCGACCGCCGCAGTTCGTTGAACCGCAGTGGCCCCTCGCCGAGCACGAGGATGACGAGGACGGACCACTTGTCACCGACGCGCTCGAGCGTCTGCCGAACGACAGCGCATTGCCCGGGCGCACTGCGATCGATCTGCAGGCCGCCGACCTGATCCGGACAGCTACGCAACGGACGCTCGGCCGGAGGGGGTATTGCACGCGCGGTGACCTTGCTGTGTCCGGGCACGTTGAAGTGCCTTCTTGTGCGACGTGTGGGAGTTATGCATGATGCGTCTGGTTACAGATAGTAACCATGTAGTGATGCTTTGGAAAGGCCCCACCACCTATGGACACCCTCACCGGCACGTGGCGCCTTGAACCCGCTACCGCGACGATCGAGTTCCACCAGAAGAATCTCTTCGGACTGATGAACGTCAAGGGCGGCTTCGATCGCTTCTCCGGCACGCTCGACCTCTCTGCGACGCCGGCCGCGACGCTGACGATCGAGGCCGCGAGCATCAACACCGGCAGCGGCCAGCGCGATAAACACCTGCTCTCCAAGGACTTCTTCGATGTGGATAACCACCCGGAAATCCGCTTCGAGTCGCACT
>CANJXE010000078.1 GCA_947478745.1 Actinomycetota bacterium | reverse complement strand
GCGCGAACCACGATCGTCCGCCCCGTCTCCGGCATCAGCGAGGTGGAGCACGTCGACCCCGCTGGCGTCGTCGAGCGCTACGGCGTGCGCCCGGACCAGGTGACGGATCTGATCAGCCTGCGCGGCGACCCGTCGGACAACATCCCCGGCGCGAAGGGGATCGGCGCCAAGACGGCGGCCGAGCTGCTGCAGCGCTACGGCGACCTCGAGGGCGTGATCGCGCACGCGGGCGACCTCACCCCCGCCCGTTCGCGCGCCGTGGCCGATGCCGCCGACGCGCTGCGCACGTTCAAGGTGATCGCCACCATGCAGCGCAACCTCCCCGTCGACCTGCCGCCGAGCGCGGAGCCCGACTGGGAGGCCGGCGCGGCGGCCTGCGACGACGCCGGCATGGGCCGCCTGGCCATCCGGCTCGCCGCGCGGGCGCAGTAGCCGGCGCGGCTGGTTGCTCTGCGTCGGAGCCTGCGAGCCGGTTTCGGCGGCGAGGCTGGTGCTCGGATGCGACTAAGGGGTCAGACCCTTTCGTCGTATGACCGCCAGAGCGCGTGCTTCATCTCGGACGAATGCTGCGGTCATGCGACGAAAGGGTCTGACCCCTTAGTCGCATCCGAGTCCAACCGAGACCTTGACGCCCGCAAGCCGAACCCGTCTCGCAGGCTCCGAGAAAGACACCTACTCCGCGCCGAGCGCGAGGGCGAGCGCGTCGCCGATCGAGCCGGCCGTGCGCACGACGATCCCGGGCACCGACGGCGCGCCAGGAGGCACGATCGCCTGCTCGATCCCGAGGCGCGCGGCCTCCTGCAGGCGACGCTCGACCTGGCTGACCGGACGCAGGCGCCCGGTCAGGCCGATCTCGCCGATCGCGACCAAGGGGCCCGTCGGAATGCCCCGGGCGGCAGAGGTGACGGCGAGCGCCACGGCCAGGTCGACCGCCGGATCGTCGACGCGGACGCCGCCGACGACGTTGGCGAAGACGTCGGCCGAGCCGAGCCCGAGGCTGGCGTGGCGGGACAGGACCGCGAGCAGCATCGCCAGGCGGTTGCGGTCGATGCCGTTGGCGAGCCGGCGCGGCTGCGGCAGCTCGCTCGGCGAGACCAATGCCTGCACCTCGAGGAGCAGCGGGCGCGAGCCCTCCATGGTGCAGGCCACGACGCTGCCGACGGCGCCGAGCTCGTCGCGGCCGAGCAGTGCGGAGGGATCCTCGACCGCCTCGAGCCCGCGGCCCGTCATGGCGAAGACGCCGAGCTCGGAGGTGGCACCGAAGCGGTTCTTGGCGGCGCGCAGCACGCGCAGCTCGCCCCCGCGCTCGCCCTCGAACAGCAGCACCGCATCGACGAGGTGCTCCAGCACCTTCGGCCCCGCCACGGCGCCGTCCTTGGTGACGTGGCCGACGAGGATGATCGCGACGCCGTGCTCCTTGGCCACGCGCAGCAGCTCGCCCGCGGCCTCGCGCACCTGCGCGACCGAGCCGGGCGCCGAGGCGAGGTCGGCGGTCCACAGCGTCTGCACGGAGTCGACGACGCAGACGGCCGGCTTCTCGTGCGCGATCGTGGCGACGACGACGTTGAGGTCGGTCTCGGCGACGACGCGGATCTGGCCGGCACCGCCGATGCGCTCGGCGCGCAGGCGCACCTGGGCAGCCGACTCCTCGCCGGTCACGAGCAGGGCGGTCTCGCGCTGGGCGATCGACGCGAGCGCCATCGTCAGCAGCGTCGACTTGCCGACGCCGGGCTCGCCGCCGAGCAGGACCAGCGAGCCGGGGACGATGCCGCCACCCAGCACGCGATCGAGCTCGCCGATGCCGCTGGGGATGCGAATCGCCTCGTCGGCCGAGACGTCGGACAGCGCGATCGACTCGCGCGCCTTCGACGGGCCGGAGCGCCCGACGCGCGTGACGGTGGGCGCGTCCTCCTGGATCGTCCCCCACGCCTCGCACGACGGACAGCGCCCCTCCCACTTGGGCGTCTGCTCACCGCAGGCGGTGCAGGTGAATCGGGTTGCGGTGCGGGCCATCAGTTGGAGGCTAGTGCCGAGCGCGGATGCGCAGGCGTGACCGGGAGTCGCACGACCCGCGCTGAGGCTTACGCGCAGCGCGCCCCCTCTGCTGCCCGGCGCACCCTTCGGCCCGCGGCATGCGCACAGGCGCCGGTATCAGATGCCGGCGGCGGCGAGCAGCCACATCAGCAGCGCGCCGCCGGTGATCGTCGCGAAGGCGACACGAGCGGTGCCGCCCTGCCGGGCGCCCGGGATCATGTCTCGGGTCGCGAAGTAGATCAGCGTGCCGGCGAAGAAGCCCGCGTAGCCGATCACCCAGCTCTCGCTGAGGTGGAGCCAGCCGCCGACGAAGGCGCCGATGACCGGGGCGATGGCGCCGGCCAGCACGAGTGCCCACGTGCGCCCGGGCGTATTGCCGTGGCGGCGCATGATCGCGGCCGTCGTCATGCCATCGGCGAAGTCGTGTGTGAGGACCGCGATCAGGATCGCGATGCCGAGCGCGTCGGACAGCGTGAAGCCGATGCCGATCGCGAGGCCATCGAGGAACGAGTGGATCACCAGCGCGCCCGCGCCGATCAACCCGACGTGCGGATGGCGGTGCTCGCCGCCCTCGTCGGCGTCGGAGGGGTGCGGGCCGACGAGCTCCTCCAGCACGAACATCGTCATGAACGCCACGACGAGCAGCACGTACGGCAGCGCAACGCCGCCGGGCGCCGCACCCGTGAAGTCCCCGAACTCGGGCAGGAGATGGAAGGCCACGAGGCCGAGCATCGCCCCCGCCGCGAGCCCGTAGACGAGGTGCAGCAGACGGCCGGCGCGCAGGGCGACGAGGCCGCCCAGCATGGTCGTGAAGAACGGCAGGATCTTGAGGAATGCGATCAACGTCCGGTAATGATAACCATTATCAGGTAGAATGCAAATCGTGACCGCCCGCCACGACCACAGCCACGCGGCGATCGGCTGGGATACGCACGCCGGCGAGGCGCTGACGCGCAAGGGCACGCGTCGCAGCGCCGTGCGCGATGCCGTCGTGGCCGCGCTGGCCGCGCAGGAGTGCTGCGCCAGCGCGCAGGAGATCCATGCCCGCCTGCGCAGCGGCGGCTCGACGATCGGCATCGCCAGCGTCTACCGCACGCTCGAGCTGCTGCACGGCATGGGTCTGGTGACGCGCGTGGACACCGGCGATGGCGTCGCACGCTTCGAGCCTTCGCAGGCCGACGGCGAGCACCACCACCACCTCGTCTGCACGCGCTGCGGCGCGGTGCAGGCGTTTCAGGACGATGGCCTCGAACAGGCGATCCATGCCGTGGCGGACCGCGTCGACTTCGAGGTCACCGGCCACGATGTCGCCCTCCGGGGCCTCTGCGGCTCCTGCCGCTGACCCCGGAAACGCAGAAGGCCCCGGGGATCGCTCCCCGGGGCCCGCGTGCGGATCGCTACTCGACGACCTCGGCGAGGTCCGCCGGCGGCGCGTCGGGAGTCGGCGGGACGATGTCCATCGTGACCTCGTCCGTGTCCTCCTTGCGGTTGACCAGAATCGTCGAGCCCGGCTGCATCTGCTGCGCGAGCACGAAGTCGGCCAGCGGATCCTCGAGGATGCGCTGGATCGCGCGGCGTAGCGGGCGGGCGCCCATCGCCGGGTCGTAGCCCTCCTGAACGAGCAGCTCCTTGGCGCTGTCCGTCAGCTCGATCGCGACCTCGTGCTGCTCCAGCTGCTCGCGCAGGCGGTTGAGCATGAAGTCCACGATGTGCAGGATCTGATCCCGCGAGAGCTTGTGGAAGACGATGACCTCGTCGATGCGGTTGAGGAGCTCCGGGCGGAAGACCCGCTTGAGCTCGCCCATGATCTTGCCCTTCATGTCCTCGTAGGACTGGCCGCTCTCGTCCTCGGACTGCGAGAAGCCGAAGTTCTGGTTCTTCGCGATCGTGGCGGCGCCGATGTTCGACGTCATGATCACGATCGTGTTGCGGAAGTCGACCTTGCGACCCTGCGAGTCCGTCAGCTTGCCCTCCTCCAGCACCTGCAGGAGGATGTTGAAGACGTCCGGGTGGGCCTTCTCGATCTCGTCGAGGAGGATCACCGAGTACGGCTTGCGCCGCACGGCCTCGGTCAGCTGGCCGCCCTCGTCGTACCCGATGTAGCCGGGAGGCGAACCGACGAGACGCGACACGGAGTGCTTCTCCATGTACTCGGACATGTCGACCTGGATCATCGCGCTCTCGTCGCCGAAGAGGAACTCGGCGAGCGTGCGCGCGAGCTCCGTCTTGCCGACGCCGGAGGGCCCGAGGAAGATGAACGAGCCGGACGGGCGCTTGGGATCCTTGATGCCGGCACGGGCGCGGCGGATGGCACGGGAGACCGCGGCGATCGCGACGTCCTGGCCGATCACGCGCTTGTGCAGCTCCTCCTCCATGCGGATCAGCTTCTGCGACTCGGCCTCGGTCAGCTTGAAGACCGGGATGCCCGTCCACATCGAGACGATGTCGGCGATCTCCTCCTCGCCGATCGACGGCTGCTCCGTGGCGCCTTCGCCCTGGGACCAGCTCTCCTCGGCCTCGCGCTTGTCGTTGGCGAGCTTGCGCTCCTCATCGCGGAGGTTGGCGGCCGCCTCGAAGTCCTGCCCCTCGATGGCGGCTTCCTTCTCCTTGCGGACGCGCTCGATCTCGTCCTCCAGCTCGCGCTGGGCGGGCGGGGCGGCCATCGTCTTGATGCGCAGGCGCGACGCGGCCTCGTCGATCAGGTCGATCGCCTTGTCCGGCAGATGACGGTCCTGGATGTAGCGGCTCGACAGCTCGGCTGCGGCGACGATCGCCTCGTCCGTGATGCGGATGCGGTGATGCGCCTCGTAGCGGTCGCGCAGGCCGCGCAGGATCTGCACGGTGTCCTCCACGCTCGGCTCCTCGACGCGCACCTGCTGGAAGCGGCGCTCGAGGGCCTGATCGCGCTCGAGGTACTTGCGGTACTCGTCGAGCGTCGTGGCGCCGATGGTCTGCAGCTCGCCGCGCGCAAGGGCGGGCTTGAGGATGCTGGCGGCGTCGATCGCGCCCTCGGCGGCACCTGCACCGACGAGGTTGTGGAGCTCGTCGATGAACAGGATGATGTCGCCGCGCTGGCCGATCTCCTTCATGACCTTCTTCAGCCGCTCCTCGAACTCGCCGCGGTACTTCGAGCCGGCGACGAGGGCCGCGAGATCCAACGTGTAGATCTGCTTGTCCTTGAGGAGGTCGGGCACCTGGCCGTTCGAGATGCGCTGCGCGAGGCCCTCGACGACGGCGGTCTTGCCGACGCCCGGCTCGCCGATCAGCACCGGGTTGTTCTTCATGCGGCGGACGAGGATCTGCATCATCCGCTCGACCTCGGTCTGACGACCGACGACCGGATCGAGCTTGCCCTCGGTGGCCAGCTTGGTGAGGTTGCGACCGAACTGGTCGAGCAGCTTCGAGGACTTCTTGGCCTCGGGGGAGCCACCGCCGGTCGGGGCGCCGGAGGCGCCGGACTGCGAGCGCCGGCCGGGGCCGGACAGCATGCGGATGATCTCGTTGCGGATCTTCTCTGCGTCGGCGTCGAAGTCGAGCAGGATGCGGGCGGCGACGCCCTCGTTCTCGCGGACGAGACCCAGCAGGATGTGCTCGGTGCCGATGTAGTTGTGGCCGAGCGAGAGCGCCTCGCGGAGTGCCAGCTCGAGGACCTTCTTGGCGCGCGGGGTGAACGGGATCTGCCCCGTCGTCACCTCTTCGCCCTGACCGACGATGCGCGCGACGTTGGCGCGGACGTCCTCGACGGTGATGTCGAGCGAGTCCAGCACGCGCGCGGCGAGACCCTCCTCCTCGCGGAGCAGGCCGAGCAGGATGTGCTCGGTGCCGATGTAGTTGTGCTTGAGAGCCCGGGCTTCGTCCTGTGCAAGGACGACAACCTGGCGGGCTCGCTCTGTGAATCGCTCGAACATGTTTGGCCTCCTGCCCCCTGTTTCGCAGGGCTTCGGTTCTCGGATTCCACCGGATCACCGACTGGGCGCCCACACTACCAGAGGCCGGTGCGCACCTTCGCGGTCGTGCGAGCGGGCTTCCGCGTCAGATGCGGATCACCGTTGCGGGCTTCCCGCTCAGGTGCGCATGGCGGGGAACAGCACCACTTCGCGAATGGTGTCCTGCCCCGTCAGCAGCATCGCCAGGCGGTCGATGCCAAGACCGACGCCGCCGGTCGGCGGCAGGCCATACTCGAGCGCGGTGACGTAGTCGTTGTCGACCGGGTGCGCCTCGTCATCGCCGGCACGGCCCATTGCGGCCTGCTCCTCGAAGCGGGCGCGCTGGTCGTCCGGGTCGTTGAGCTCGGAGAAGCCGTTCGCGATCTCCATGCCACCGCAGAAGGCCTCGAAGCGCTCGACGATGCCCTCGGCGCCGGGCTTGCGGCGCGCCAGCGGCGAGAGCTCGACGGGGTAGTCGGTCAGGAACGTCGGCGCGATCAGCGTCGGCTCGACGTAGTGCGACAGCATGTGGTCGACGAGCTGGGCCCACGTCTTGTCGCGCGAGGTGTCGATGCCCTGGCTCTTGAGGTAGTCCTCGAGCGGCTGGGGGTCGCGTCCGAGCGCGATCGGGTTGATGCCGGTCTTGTGCTCGATCGCCTCGCCGAGCGTGATCCGCGGCCACGGCCCCGCGAGGTCGACCGTCTGCTCCTTGATCGTCACCTCGGTCGTGCCGCCGACGGCGAGCGCCGCGGCGACGACGATCTGCTCGGTGCGC
>CANJXE010000077.1 GCA_947478745.1 Actinomycetota bacterium | reverse complement strand
GTCGAGATCAGCCGGGGCCGGCAGAGCGAGCTGCGCCTGGGCAACCTCGATGCCGAGCGTGACTGGACCTTCGCCGGCGACACCGTGCGTGGCATGGCGCTGATGGTCGACGGCGACACCGCGGGCGACTACGTGCTGGCGAGCGGGCACACGCACTCGATTCGCGAGGTGCTGGACGTCGCCTTCGGCCGCGTGGGCCTCGACTGGAGCGAGCACGTCGTCGTCGACGAGCAGTTCAACCGCCCCAACGAGGCCGTCAGCATCTGCGGCGACCCGTCGAAGGCCGAGCGCGAGCTCGGCTGGCATCGCGATGTCCCGTTCCAGGGACTGATCGAGATGATGGTCGACGCGGACCTCGCCGCCGCCGGATCCTGACGGGATTCACTCGGCGATGGACGTGCCCGCCCGGCGTTGCGACCCGGTGAACAGGGGAAGTCCGTAGGGTCGTGTGCCGGCATCCATGGTATGAAAGAGGTGTCTGCTTGCCCTCGGGTCACCTCCGATTGCGGCCTGAGTCCATGTCCAAACGCACTGTGCTCATCCTCGGCCTGCTCACGGCCATCGCGCTGGCGGGGATCGCGGTTGGCACGGCCGAGGCGTCGAAGGGGGCCGTGCGAGCGGCTCCGGCCGCGGCGCCGCGCAGCGCCAGCCCGTGGTGGACGGTGCCGGCGGCGAACGGGGCCATCGACCTCTTCGGCAGCACGCTCAGCGCCGTGCCCGGTACACGGGTGGGCCTGCACGTGAACGTCGTCGGCGGAGCGCGCTATGAGCTCCGGCTGTGGCGCCTCGACGGCAGCGCCGCCGGTGGGACCCGACTCGCGTGCGGCCGCCGGTGCGCCGATCGGCCAGGCATTGCGCAGCCCGCGGCGACGACTGATCCGGTCACCAACGAGATCCGTGCCCCGTGGTCGGTCACCGACACCCTCCGGATCGGCATGGATTGGCCGTCCGGCTACTACGTCGTGCAGGCGGTGCTGCTCGACGGTTCCAGCGCAGGCACGGGGGCGATCACGCCGATCGTCGTCAAGCGGGCGGCGCGGCGCGCGCCCGCCCCCATCCTGCTCGAGATACCGATGTCGACGGCCGCCGCGTACAACACGTGGGGCGGGCTCAGCGCGTACAGCATCGATGCGTGGAGCGACGTCGTCTCGCTCGACCGTCCGTTCGCCAGCGGACTGCTCGGCGGCGAGTATGCCCTCCTGCGCTTCCTCCTGCGCAACGGCTTCGATTTCGATGTCCAGACCGATCTCGACACGGCGGTGGATCCGCAGTCGCTGCTCGACCATCGGCTCGTGCTCGTCGGTGGTCACGACGAGTACTGGACGCAGTCCACGTCCGACGCCTTCTACGAAGCCAAGAAGCAAGGTGTCAACCTCGGCTTCTTCGGCGCCAATATCGGCTATTGGCGCACGCGCCTCGCCGACAATGGGCGCTCGATCGCGATCTACAAGCGCAGCGCGCGTGATCCGCTGGGCATCTCGGGGTACTACCGTGAGACGCATCCCGAGTGCCAACTGCTCGGCGTGCAGCATCAGGGAGGTGCGCTCGACTGGCAGCCGGGGGCGTACACGGTCGATCCGGCCGGGGCGGCTCACAAGTGGATGCGCGGCACCGGCCTGAAGGCCGGTGATCAGCTGCCGGGGCTCGTCAGCGTGGAGGTCGACACCGTCCCGAACTGGCAGGAGCTGATCGGCGAGACGTGCCCGTCACGGCCCGTGACCACGCTCTTCCGGCGTGACATGGGCGGTGAGATCAGCGGTGATGCGCGCGCCGTCACCTACGTGGCGCGCAGCGGCGCTCGGATCTTCAGTGCCGGGTCGCTCAATTTCGTGGCGGGCATCGACGGGATCGGTGCGCGCATCCAGGGCAGGCCATCGCTCGTCGACCCGCGCGTGCAGCGGTTCGTCCTCAACATGCTGCACGGGATGTCGGGTCAGGCGCCGCCCAACTCGCGGTAGACCGCGGCGTGCGCGTCGGCGCTGCGCGCCCACGTGAACAGCCGTGCGCGCTCGAGCCCGCGCGAGACGTACGGCGCCGGATCCGTCAGCAGCTCCTCGATGCCAGCGGCGATCGCCTCGACAGACGTCGGATCGAACAGCACCGCGGCATCGCCGGCAATCTCGGGCAACGAGCTCGTGTTGGCTGCCGCGATGGGGCAGCCGGTGGCCATCGCCTCGACCAGGGGGATGCCGAAGCCCTCGAAGAGGCTGGGGTAGACGAGCGCCGCCGCCGTGCGGTAGAGATGGATGAGCTCCTCGGTGGGCACCCGTCCGCGGACCTCGACACCCGGCGGTACGGGCCGCCCCTCGTGTCCGGATCCGGTGAGCACGAGCCGCAGGTCCGGGCGCGCCGTGCGCAGCAGCGCGAAGGCCGCGAACAGGCGCTCGTGGTTCTTGTGCAGCCAACGGTTCGCGGGGTAGAGGAGGAACTCCCCACGGGCGTCGTCGGACGGCGTGAAGACGTCGAGGTTCGCGCCGAGGTGGATCACGCGCACGCGCTCCTCGGGCACGCGCAGACGCTCGATCAGCGTCTGCCGCGCGTGCTCGGAGATGGCGATCACCAGGTCACTGTCGCGCGCCGAGCGTCCGTAGATCAGCTTGCGGTAGGCGAGCTCGGCCTTCGAGAAGAACTCGGGCATGTACTCGTGCTGGAGGTCGAGGATCGAGGTCACGGTCGGCACCGACGAGACGCGGGGGATCATGGTGCTGAACGGGAAGTGGAGCACGTCGAGCTCGTCGAGCCGCAGCTCGCGCCGGATGCGCCCGCCGAGCGCCAGCGCCGAGCCCATCGCGTAGAGGCGCCCCGCCGTCGACGTGCTCGCGGGGTAGGACCGCACCACGTTGTGGGTATGACCCTCCGCGGCGGCGGGCGCGATCGTCGGCAGGTAGACCCGCACGGCGAGCTCTGGATGTCGGTGGTACTCGCGCAGCAGCGCGCGATAGGCGGTCTCGGATCCGCCAACGGTGCCTGGGATGAGGGTGAGGGCGCTGATGCCGACGCGGGTCACGGTGCAAGGCTACCGGCAGCAGACAGCCGCATTGGCATCGTTCGTCAGAACGTATGACCGCTACCATCGGTCGTCGATGGACGTTGGAGACGACACGGTGGAGGTGGAGGCGCTTGCCGGCGCCCTGCTCGCGGAGCTGCGCGCGTCGAGCCTTGAGGTCGGTGGACGGGGCGTTTCCTCGCAGGATCGACTCGAGATGCTCGCCGGCGTCGCCGCGGGCGTGCCGGCGTCCGGTGGTAGCCGCTCCGGCGGTCTGGCGCGCAAGGTGCGTGGCATCGTGTTCCGTCTGACGCGCTGGTACGTGGAGCCATTCGTCTTACAGCAGCGCGCCTTCAACCTGGCGCTCCTCCGGCACATCGCCGAGCTCGAGCAGCGCGTCGTGGAGCTGGAGGGCGAGCGGCCCTCCAGTGGTCGATGAGGATCGCGGTCTGCGCACCGCAGGTGCCGTTCGAGCACGGCGGTGCAGAGCTGTTCACCGAGACGCTGGTCACCGAACTGCAGCGGCGCGACCATGAGGCCACGCTCGTCACGATCCCCTTCAAGTGGTATCCGGGCACGCGGGTCTTGACCCAGGCCTTCCTGTGGCGCCTGCTCGACCTCGAGGAGTCGAACGGACGCAAGATCGACCTCGTCATCGGCACGAAGTTCCCGTCCTACGCGGTGCGCCACCCGAACAAGGTGATCTGGTGCGTCCACCAGTTTCGGCAGGCCTACGACTTCGACCGCACGGGCCTCGGCCAGTTCTCCGAGTCACCGGAGGATCGCGCGACGATCGAGGCGATCCGCCGGTTCGACGAGGTCGCCTTCCGCGAGGCCAAGGCGGTCTTCGCGACGTCGCAGAACGTGGCGGGGCGCATCCGCGACTCGATCGGCGTTGACGCGCAGGTCATGCCGCATCCGGCCCAGACGCTCAACTACCGCTTCGACAAGATCGGCGACTTCGTCCTCAGCGTCGGCCGTCTCGACCGCACCAAGCGTGTCGATCTGCTGCTCGAGGCGGCGAAGCTGGGGAGCCTCCGCGTCACGATCGCCGGCGACGGTCCTGAGCGCCAGGCCCTCGAGCAGAAGGCGCGCGACCTCGGTATCAGCGAGCGCGTCACGTTCGAGGGGCGCGTCAGCGACGAGCGCCTCGCCGACCTCTACGCGACCTGCGGCTGCGTCTACTACGCGCCGATCGACGAGGACTTCGGGATGGTGCCGTACGAGGCGTTCCTCTCGGGCAAGCCGGTCATCACCACGCGTGATGCCGGCGGTCCGCTCGAGGTCGTGATCGACCGCGAGACGGGTGTCGTGACGGCGCCGGCCGCGGCCTCGATCGCCGATGGCATCGCCCGGCTGATCAACAGCCCCGAGCGGGCGCGGGAGAAGGGCGAGCGCGGCCGCAAGGTCGCCCAGACCGTCACCTGGGATTCCACGATCGCCCGGTTGCTCGCCGCGGCGGGGTCGGCATGAAGGTCCGGTACTGCTCGCCGATGCCGCCGAGCACGAGCGGCATCGCCGACTACAGCGCGTTGCTCGTGCCTGAGTTGCAGAAGGTCATGGACCTCGAGGTGGTCAGCGCACCGGGGCAGGGCACGGGCAACGACTGCGATGTCGCGCTGTACCACGTCGGCAACAACGTGGAAGCCCATGGGTGGATCGTCGATGAGCTACGGCGTCGGCCGGGACTCGTCGTCCTGCACGAGTCGACGCTGCACCATCTCGTGGCGGGCATGACGATCGTCCAGGGCGACCGCGAGGGCTACCTCGATGCGATGCAGCGCGATGCCGGCGTGGTGGGTCGCCTCGTGGCGCACGGGATCATCGACGGGGTGCTGCCGCCTGTTTGGGAGACGCGCGCGCCGGACTTCCCGCTGACCGGACGGATTCTCGACTCGGCGACCGGCGTGATCGTCCACTCGCAGGCGGTCGAGGATGCCTTGCGGGATCGCGGCTTCGGCGGGCCGATCTACCGCATTCCCATGCCGGCATGGCCCGAGCCGCAGGTGGAGGTCGATGAGGTACTGCGCGACCGCAGCGGTCCGGTCTTCGGCGCGTTCGGCCACCTCAACTCGGCCAAGCGCGTCCCGCAGCTGGTACGTGCGTTCGAGAGGGCGCTCGAGCGGGAGCCGACGGCTCGCCTGCTGCTCGTGGGCTCGCCCTCCGAAGCGCTGGATGTCGAGGCGCCGATCGAGCGCATGCTCGCCACCCATCCGGGAAGCGTCATCCGCATTCCGTACGTCGCCGAGCAACGGCTGTGGAACCTGATCGCCGGCTGCGACGTCTGCATCTGCCTCCGCTATCCCACCATGGGCGAGACGTCGGGCATCGCGATCCGCGCGCTGTCTGCCGGCCGCCCGCTGATCGTCAGCGACGTCGGCTGGTTCGCCGAGCTCCCGTCGAGCGTGGCCGTCCGGGTCGCTCCGGATGACGACGAGATCGAGGAGCTCGCCGCCGCCATGGTGGCCCTCGCGCGCGATCCCGCGCGTCGTGAGGCGATGTCCGCGGCCGCGCTCGGCTTGGCCCGTGGCGAGCTCTCGTTGGAGAGGGTGGTCGAGCTCTATCGCCGCGCGATCATCGATCAGGCCGGTGGCGATGCCGTCCGCGCCCAGGTGGTGCATGACATCGCCGTCGCCGCGCACGACGTCGGAGTCGGCATGGGCGATGAGGCCGGGCGCGCCGTGCGCGCCGGTCTCTGGGACTCGGGGCTCTAGGGCATGAGCGCCGTCCACGATCTCTGGGCGCGAGCACGCGCTCGGCCAGCCGTCGCCGCGGGCGTGCTGCTGGGCCTGATCGTGCTGCTCTCGACCGTGATCCGGATCGCGCTCTCCTACGGCGCGTCGGTGCCGTGGATCTTCGCGGACGAGCTGATCTACTCCGAGCTCGGGCGCTCGGCCTTCAGCGGCTTCGCGATCCGCGGCGTGCCGGTCTCGGGCTACGGCCCCGTCTACCCGTACCTGATCGCCCCGGCCTACGCGGTCTTCGACAACCTGACGACGGCGTACACCGCGGTCAAGTGGATCAACGCCCTGGTCATGTCGCTCGCGGCCGTGCCCGTCTACTTCGCGGCGGCGATGCTGATGCGGCGCCGCTGGGCGCTCGGCGCGGCGCTCTTGACCGTGCTGATTCCGGCGATGGCCTACACGACCGTCGTGATGACGGAGAGCGCGTTCTACCCCGCCTTCGCGCTCGCGTTCCTGCTCATCGTCCGCAGCCTCCGCAGGCCGACGATCGTCTCGCAGGTGCTGGTCGTCGCCGCGGCCGCGCTGTGCTTCGAGATCCGCCCGCAGGGGCTCGTGATCGTGCCGGCGTTCGTCGTTTCGGCGCTCCTGATCGTCGGCCTCGACGTCGTCTTCCCCGTCGCCGGCACCCGGCTGGCCGGACTGCGCAACGGCGTCATCCGCTTCCTGCCGACCTGGATCGTGGCGGTCGCCGGGCTGGTCGCCGTGGCCAACTACGAGCGCATCACGGGACGCACGCTGAGCTCAGCGCTGGGCGCGTACAGCATCACGGTCGATTCGGGCACGGCCTACACGCCGAGGATCGTCGCTTCCTGGGCGGCCTTGCACATCGCGGAGACGGCCCTATGGCTCGGGGTGCTCCCCGTGCTCGCGCTGCTGATCCTATTCGGGGCCGCTGTGCGGAGAAACGAGCAGCGCGAGGTCCGCGTCTTCGCGGCCGCAGCCCTGCCGCTCGTCGTCTTCATGACCGCGCTCGTCTCCGCGTTCCTGATCTTCTCGAACGTCGGGCGGATCGAGGAGCGCAACCTCTTCTACATCGGGCCGATCTTCCTGATCGCCCTCTGCTGGTGGCTGGCGACGCCGACGTACGCGCGGCTGGCACCGTG
>CANJXE010000076.1 GCA_947478745.1 Actinomycetota bacterium | reverse complement strand
GCTCGGCCCCTGGCGCTCGCGCGTGCGCTCGTACTCGCTGATCTTGTCCTCGCGCAGCAGCGTGAGGGCGATGTCGTCCCAGCCGTTGATCAGGTTCTCGCGCACCTTCTCGTCGATCTCGAAGGCCACTGCGCGGCCGTCGGGCATCGTGACCGTCCGGTCCTCGAGGCTGACTGAGATCTCCGCGGGCGCCGCGTCAAGCAGCTCCCGCACGTCGGCGTCGTCGAGCTGGACGGTGAGCAGGCCGATCTTGCCGCAGTTGGAGCGGAAGATGTCGGCGAAGCTGGGGGCGATGACGACCTTGTAGCCCCAGTCCTGCAGGCCCCACGGGGCGTGCTCGCGGGACGAGCCCGAGCCGAAGTTCGGACCGGCGACGAGGATCGGTGCGCTGCGGAATTCGGGGCGCTCGAGGACGAAGTCGGTCTCCTCCTGGCGCCAGTTGTGGAACAGGAACTCGCCGAAGCCCGTGCGCTCGATGCGCTTCAGGAACTCCTTCGGCATGATCTGGTCGGTGTCGACGTTGGCCCGGTCGAGCGGCGCGGTCGTGCCGGTGACGGTGATGAACGGCTCCATGTGACTACTCCCACTCGCGGACGTCGGTGAGACGGCCCGTGATCGCGGCAGCGGCCGCCATCTCCGGGCTCATCAGGTGCGTGCGGCCGCCGGTACCCTGGCGGCCCTCGAAGTTGCGGTTCGATGTCGAGGCGCAGCGCTCGCCCGGCTTGAGGGTGTCGGGGTTCATGCCGAGGCACATCGAGCAGCCGGCGTTGGGACGCCAGTCGAAGCCGGCGTCGAGGAAGATCTTGTCGAGTCCCTCCTGCTCGGCCTGGGCCTTGACCATCATCGAGCCGGGGACGACCATCGCGCTGACGTGCGAGGCGACCTTGCGGCCCTCGACGATACGGGCGGCGGCGCGCATGTCCTCGATGCGGCTGTTGGTGCAGGAGCCGAGGAAGACGCGGTCGATGGTGACGTCCTGCAGCGCCTGGCCGGCGGTCAGGCCCATGTAGGCGAGGGCGCGCTCCTCGTCGGCGTTGGTCGGCGTCGGCACGGAGGCGGTGATCGCCGCGACCTGGCCGGGGTTGGTGCCCCAGGAGACCTGCGGTGCGAGCGCGGCCACGTCGACGGTCACGACGCGGTCGTACTCGGCGTCGGGGTCGGAGCGGAGCTCGCGCCACTCGGCGACGGCGGCGTCGAAGTCGTGCGGCACGCCGACCTTGCCCTCGAGGTAGGCGAAGGTCGTGTCGTCGGGCGCGCAGTAGCCAGCGCGGGCACCGGCCTCGATCGACATGTTGCAGATCGTCATGCGGCCCTCCATGGAGAGCGCATCGATCGCGGGGCCGGCGTACTCGAGCACGTAGCCCTGTCCGCCGGAGGCGGTGATCTGGCCGATCAGGCCGAGGATGTAGTCCTTCGCGACGACGCCCTTGCCGGGCTCGCCCTCGAAGCGCACCAGCATCTTCTTGGCCTTCTTCTGCGGCAGGGTCTGCGTGGCGAGCACGTGCTCGACCTCGCTGGTGCCGATGCCGAAGGCGAGCGCGCCGAAGGCGCCGTGGGTGGCGGTGTGGGAGTCGCCGCAGACGATCGTCATGCCGGGCTGGGTGACGCCCAGCTCGGGGCCGATCACGTGGACGATGCCCTGACGGCGGTGGCCCCACGGGTAGAAGACGAGGCCGTGCTCGGCGACGTTGTGCGTCAGCGTGTCGAGCTGGGCCTTGGAGACCGGGTCGCTGATGCCGTCGGCGAGCGGGCCGGTCGGCGTGTTGTGGTCCGCGGTCGCGAGCGTGCGGTCGGGGCGGCGGACGCCGCGGCCGGCGAGGCGCATGCTCTCGAAGGCCTGCGGTGTCGTGACCTCGTGGATCAGGTGGAGGTCGATGAACAGCAGGTCGCCATCGATGACGTGCGAATCCCAGATCTTCTCGTAGGTCGTGCGTCCCACAGCGTGCTCCTTCGGAATGCCAGTGCCGAAACGCTACCAGCGTCGAGGACGTATTCTGCCGGTATGGCCGAACACAAGCAGCCGCCGAAGCTCCTGCGTCGCTGGGAGGACCTCGAGCTCGGCATGCAGTTCATCATCCTGCTGCCGATCATGGTCGTGGTGATCGCGGCGATTCACTGGACGATGCTCAACCAGCCCGCCCTGCGCGGCGGCCTCTACGGCGTGTTCTGGGCGGTGCCGGCCGCGGGCCTGATCGCCATCGCCTCGCAGAACGAGGCGAGCAAGCGCCGCAAGCGCGAGGCGGCTGCGGACGGCACATCACCGCCCGGCGACGGCACCCCGCTTGACGGTGAGTGAGTCTTCACTCACTCTTTGGCGGTGCCCGTCGCCGCCCGTCCCCGCCTGACCTCCGCCGACCGGCGGGTCGCAATCCTCGATGCGGCGCGCACGATCTTCGCCAAGTCGGGGTTCCACGGCGCATCGACGGCGCGCATCGCCCAGGCCGCGGGCTGCTCGGAGCCGCTCGTGTACAAGCTGTTCCCGACCAAGCAGGCGCTGTTCGCCGCGGTCATCGAGGATTCCGCGGTGCTGCTGCGCGAGCGGATCGGGCTGTGCTTCTCGACGGCCACCCCCGCTGATCGCTACGGCGCGGTTCTGGACGCGCTCGCCGAGGACCCGGTCGTCGCCGAGGGCTTCCGGCTGCGCGCACTCGCCCTCGCGCTCGTCGACGAGCCGGAGATCGCCAGCGCGGTCGAGGCCAGCCTGTCGGCCGCGCACGCGTCCACGACCGCGTCGATCGCAGACAGCCAGGGCTCCGGCTCGGTGCGCGCAGACGTCGCGGCCGCCGACGTCGCCTGGCTGATGATGGGTCTCGCGCTGCTCGCCGCACAGGTGCACGCGCTCGACGCCACCGGCGGCCTCGCCCGCATCGAATCCGTTCGCACATCCCTTCGCCAGCTCCTCGAGCCGGCATCCGTCTCCGCAGGAGTTCCCGCATGAGCCACGCAGCACCGCCCGAGCAGCATCCGCACAGCAAGCGCCGGATGTGGCTGACGCTGTTCGCGATGTGCTTCGCGCTGTTCATGATCATGCTCGACAACACGGTGGTGAACGTCGCGCTGCCGACGATCCAGAAGGACCTGCACCCGTCGCAGGCCGGCCTGCAGTGGATCATCAACGCGTACATCCTCGTCTTCGCGGCGCTGATCCTGCTCGGCGGCAAGCTCGGCGACCGCTTCGGCCGCAAGCGCATGTTCATCGTCGGCCTGATCCTCTTCACGGCCTTCTCGGTGGCCTGCGCGCTGTCGCAGACGGCGGAGCAGCTGATCCTCTTCCGCGCGCTGCAGGGCACGGGCGCCGCGCTGATGAACCCGCTCTCGCTGTCGATCATCGTGGCGACGTTCCCGCGGCCGAAGCTGCCGCAGGCGATCGGCATCTGGGCCGGCGTCTCGGGCCTCGGCCTGGCGCTCGGACCGCTGCTCGGCGGCTTCCTGACCGAGCACGTCGGCTGGTCCGCCGTCTTCTGGATCAACGTGCCGATCGGCATCATCGCCATGGTCTTCGTGCTGTTCGCGGTGCTCGAGTCGCGGGACCCGACGGTCAAGAGCCTCGACGTCGTCGGCACGATCCTCGTGACGGTCGGCCTGTTCGGACTCGTGTTCGCGTTGATCGGCACCAGCGACCATCCGTGGCTCGCGCCCGCCACGCTCATCCCGCTGCTGGTCGGCATCGCGCTGCTGGTCGCCTTCGTCATCTGGGAGTCGAAGCAGGAGCAGCCGATGGTGCCGCTCGGGTTCTTCCGCAGCCGCGGCTTCACGACCTCGATCATCGTCGCGACGCTCGTCGGCTTCGGCCTGTACGGCTCGCTGTTCGTGGTGACGCTGTACATGCAGAACATCCGCGGCTACGACGCGATCGGCGCGGGCCTGCGCACGCTGCCCTTGACGATGGCCGTCATGTTCGTCGCTCCGATCGCCGGCAAGCTCAATGCGCGTGTCGGCCCGGCGATCCTGATGGGCGTGGGCCTCGCGCTCTCCAGCGCCGCGATGATCGGCCTGCGCTTCCTCGAGGTGGACAGCTCCTACAACCTGATCTGGCCGTTCTACCTGATGCTCGGCGTCGGCATCGCCCTGACGCTGCCGGCGGCGAGCGCCGCGGCCATGGGCGCGATCGATCCGCGCAAGGCGGGCATCGGCTCGGGCGTGCTCAACGCCTCGCGTCAGGTCGGCGGCGCGCTGGGCATCGCGGTGCTCGGCTCGGTCGCCACGGCGATCACCGACAAGACCTGGACCGATTCGGCCGACGCGGCCGGGGGCAAGCTCGCCGCCAACGCCGACCGCCTGCTCCCGCTGGTCGAAGGGGCGCAGATCCAGCGCCTCGGCGAGCTCGTTGGGCAGCAGGAGTCCGGAGCGGTGGACCAGGTGATGGCGCTCGCCGCCTCGGCCTGGATGGACGGCTTCCACGCCTCCGTGCTGGCCGGTGCGATCATCCTCGGCACCGGCGTGGTCGTGGTGATCATCGGCTTCCGCGGCGTGCCGCGGCCGTCGCTCGGGCACGGTGCCGACTCGTCGGATACCGCGCCGCCGATCGTGGCCGAGCTCTGAGGCCCGTTGACACAATCGGCACGTGGCTGAGGCAATCGCACGCGTGGCGCGAAAGCGCCGACTGCACGAGTCGGATCACGCGGAGGAGCTTCGCTGCTGGCTCTCGCGGCCGGGGGGCGAGCGCATCGCACAGGTGACCCAATTGCGGCGGGAGGCGTTCGGGAATGACGATGCAACTGAGCCCCGACTTCAACGCGTTGATCGACGTCTGTAGCCGGCGGGGTGTGCGCTTCCTGATCGTCAGCGGCGACGCGCTTGCCGCGCACGGGCACCCCCGGATGACGCAGGACCTCGCGTTCTCGTCGAGGCGACGCCGGAGAACGCCGAGGCGCTGATGGGCGCGCTGGTGGAGTTCGACGGGCGGCTGGTTCCGTGCATCGGGCGTGACGAGCCGATCACCAACAAGCGGGCAACCGGACGCCTGCAGGATCGTGCCGATGTGGAGCGCCTGCGCTCCGCCGATCGTCGCTAGTTCAACGCGCGCGCGAGGCGCTTGCGGTACTCGAGCACGATCGGGTCGTCGACCGGGCGCTCGGCGAACACGCCGATCATCACGAGGCGGACGCGGTCCTTGCGGGCGGTATCGGCGCCGGGCAGCACCTCGAGCATCGCCTCGAGGGCGCCGACCGGATCCCCCGCGAGGCGCTCGAGCGCGGCGGCCAGCTCGGGGTCGAGCGTCGGGTCGAGGACGATCTCGGCGCACGTCAGCAGCCCGGCGGCCTGCGGCGCCTCCTTGACGGGCTCGAGCACGGCGATCGCGTCGGCCGTCTGGCCCGCGGCGAGCAGCAGGCGGGCGAAGGCCATCGCAGCATCGACGTTGGTCGGGTCCTCGGCGAGAATCGCGCGCAGCGAGTCGGCGTCGCCGGCGGCTGTCGCCTCCTCGGTGGCGGACGGCAGCAGCTTGTCGAGGAAGGCGTCGATCTGGGCCGGCGGGATCGCGCCGCTGAACTCCGCGACGACCTGGCCGTCCTTGAACGCCTTGACGGCGGGGATGCTCTGGATGCGGAAGGCGGCGGCGAGCTGCTGGTTGGCCTCGGTGTCGACCTTGACGAGCTTGATCGCCCCGCCGCGGCTCGCGATGGCGGCCTCGAGGGCGGGGGCGAGCTGCTTGCACGGCCCGCACCATTCCGCCCAGAAATCGACGACGACGGGAACCTGGTGGGAGGCCTGGATGACTTCGCGCTCGAAGTCGGCCTCGGTGATATCAACGCCCATGGCCGCATCGTAGGCGACGTCGCAGGTGTCGCCGCGCCTGAGCGCGTCCGGCCCGGCCTGAGTCCGCGTTCTCGCGCAGCGCGTACCCTGACCGTGTGGTCAACACGCGCGCAGCCATTCGTCGACTGAGCGCGGCGCGAGCCATCTCGGTGACCGGCTCGCAGGTCGCGATGATCGCGCTGACGTTCCAGATCTACGAGCTGACGAACTCGGCGGTGTGGGTCTCCGGCGTGTTCCTCGCGACGTTCGCGGCGCTGGGCATCCTGACGCCGATCGGCGGCTGGCTGGGCGATACGTACGACCGGCGGATGGTGATGATCGTCTCCGACGTCGCCGCTGCGGTGGTCTTCGCCGCGCTCGTGTTCGCCGACGAGCCGTGGATGCTGATCGGACTGGCGCTGCTGGCCACCATCGCGGAGGTGCCGTTCCTGCCCGCCTCGCAGGCCGCGATCCCCAATCTCGCCGCCGACGAGGATCTGGCTTGGGCCAACGGCCTCGTCTCGCAGGCGTTCGCGCTCGGCATCACCGTCGGACCGCTGATCGGCGGCGTGCTGGTGGGCGCCGTCGGCACCGGGGCGGCCTTCGGCATCAACGCCTTCTCCTTCCTCATCTCGGCCGCACTCGTCTGGAGCGTGCGCGGGCGCTTCCAGGAGCGGATGGCGGGGGCGGCGAGGGCCGCCAAGGTGCCGTTCATGGAGGGCATCCGCCTCGTCTTCCACACGCGCATCCTGCTGGTCGTGGTGATCGCAGAGGTCGTCGCCTACAGCATCGTCGGCTGGGCGATGGTCGCCGACGCACCGCTCGCCAAGCTGTTCGGCGTCGGGTCGCTCGGCTTCGCCGCGCTGATCTCGACGTGGGGCATCGGCATGCTGGCCGGCTCGTGGGTGGCGGGTCGCCGGATGGGCCAGCGTCCGATCGAGATCCCTCTGCTCTTCTTCGGGATGATCGTGGACGGGCTGATGATCGCCATGATCGGCCTGAGTCCGTTCTTCGTGATGGCGCTGATCGTCAGCGTGATCGGCGGGGCGGCCTCGGGCATGGTCAACGTCGCGCGCCAGACCTTCTTCCAGCGGGCGGTGCCCGATCGCATCCGCTCGCGCGTGTTCTCCGT
>CANJXE010000075.1 GCA_947478745.1 Actinomycetota bacterium | reverse complement strand
GCGAGCAGCGTCTGGTAGCTCAGCGCCAGCAGGATCGAGGCCAGCACAGCGCCGGCGACCCCGCACACCATCCCCTCGATCATGAAGGGCAGGCGGACGAACCAGTTGGTGGCGCCCACCAGCTTCATCACCTCGACCTCGCGTCGGCGGGCGTAGATCGACAGGCGAATGGTGTTGCCGATCAGGAGCACGGCGGCGATTGCCAGCACCACGCCCATGCCGAGCAGGACGAGCGTGATCGTGCCCGCCGTGCGCAGGACGCGGTCGGCCTTGCCGGCGCCGTAGTCGGGATTGGGGAGCCCCGGCTGCGGCGCATCGAGCCCTGGCAGCCCGGCGATCGCCGCGGCCACCTTCGCGGTCTGATCGGGGTTCTCCGCCTTGAACTCGAACGAGGCGGGCAGCGGGTTGCCGAGCGTCAGCTTGAGCAGCTCGGAATCCTTGCCCAGCTGCTTCTCGAGACGCAGGATCGCATCGTCCTTCGAGATGAACTCCAGCGAGCCCGGCGCCACGCCCGGCGTGTCGTTGATCTTGCGCTGGATGCCGGCGATCTGCTGCGGGGACGCCGCGTCCTTGAGGTAGGCGCGGATCGTGACGTCGTCTCGGACCTTGTTGGAGTAGTTGTAGACGTACGAGCCCAGCGCCAGTCCGATGCCGGCGATGAACATCACGACCAGCACCGTCACGACCGCGGCGATCGTCGTCGCGAAGTTGCCGCGCAACGACTTGAGCGCCTCGATGACGAAGAACTTCCAGCGGGTCTCCACTACGCCTCCTCGTCCTCGACGTAGCCGCCGCGACGGTCGTCACGCGCGACGCGGCCCTCTTCCAGGGCGATCACGCGACGACGCATCTTGTCGACCATCTCGCGGTCGTGCGTGGCCATCAGGATCGTGGTGCCGGCGCGGTTGATGCGGTAGAGGAGCTGCATGATGCCGATCGACGTCTCGGGGTCGAGGTTGCCGGTCGGCTCGTCGCAGATCAGGAGCGGCGGATGGTTGACGAAGGCGCGGGCGATCGAGACGCGCTGCTGTTGGCCGCCGGACAGCTCGTGCGGAAGCTTGTCGATCTTGTCGGCGAGGCCCACGAGGCCGATGATCTCGGGCACCTTGCGCTCGATGATCTCGCTGCGCTGGCCCTGGACCTCGAGGGCGTACGCGACGTTCTCGTACACCGTGCGGGTCGGGAGCAGCTTGAAGTCCTGGAAGACGCAGCCGATGTTGCGGCGCAGCTTCGGCACCTGCGAGCGCTTGAGGGTGCGCAGCGAGCGACCGCCCACCTGCACGTTGCCGCTGGTCGCGTCGATCTCCTTGAGCAGGAGCTTGATGAAGGTGGACTTGCCGGAGCCCGACGGACCGACGAGGAAGACCCACTCGCCCTTGTCGATCTGCAGCGAGACGTCGCGCAGGCCGACGACGTCGCCCGAGTAGACCTTGGTGACGTCCTCGAGCAGGATCATCGCGTCGGCGCGCGGCGCGAACGGACGCCGGAACTCGCTCGTCTCGCCCGCCAGCTCCGACAGCGCCTCGGCGCGCCGGCGACGGCGCTCCTCGGCCTCGTGCTCGAGCGCGTGCTCGCTGCGCAACTCGGTCGAGGCGATGCTCACCGGACCGGGATCATCGACATCGAAGGGGCCGCGCAACGCATCCGATGGGGTATCGCGCTTCAGCATCCTCTCGCACCCACCCTACCAGCCGAAATCGGCCTCAGACGATCACGATTCGGCAACAGCGTCGCCATCCGCGGCAGTGCGGCGGAGGAGGAAATCGCGGATGAACGGATCGATATCACCATCGAGTACGGCTTGCACGTTGCCGTCCTTCCGGTTGGTGCGATGGTCGTTGACCATCGTGTACGGATGCAGGACGTAACTGCGGATCTGGCTGCCGAAGGAGTTGTCCTGAGAGATTCCCCGCTCCTTGGCAAGTTCCTCCTCGCGCTTCTTCAGCTCGAGCTCGATCATGCGGCTCTTGAGGACGCGCATGGCGGTCTGCTTGTTCGACGTCTGCGAGCGCTCGTTCTGGCACTGCACGACGATGCCGGTCGGCAGGTGCGTGATGCGCACGGCCGAGTCCGTCTTGTTGACGTGCTGGCCGCCGGCACCCGAGGCGCGGTAGGTGTCGATGCGGAGATCGCTCTCGTCGATCTCGACCGCGACGTCCTCGCCGACCCACGGGGTGACGTCGACGCGGGCGAACGCGGTGTGGCGCCGATGCGCCGAGTCGAACGGGGACAGCCGCACGAGCCGATGCACGCCCTTCTCGGCGCCCATGATCCCGTAGGCGTTCTCGCCGTCGATCAGCACGGAGACCGACTTGATGCCCGCCTCCTCGCCCGGTGAGACCTCGAGCAGCTCGCTCTTGAAGCCGCGGCGCTCCGCCCAGCGCAGGTACATGCGCAGGAGCATCTCCGTCCAGTCCATGGAGTCCGTGCCGCCCGCGCCGGCGCTGATGGTGACGACCGCCGGGCCGGCGTCGTACTCGCCGGAGAACAGGGCCCCCTCCTCCAGTTCGTCGATGCGCCCGGCCAGGCCGAGCACCTGGGTGCTGACCTCCTCGGCGAGCTCGGGATCGTCCACGAGCATGGTGATCAGGTCGCCGGCGTCCTCGACATCGGTGCTGAGGCTCTCGTACAGCTCGAGCTTGCGCGCGGCACGCGTGCGCTCGGCGGAGACCTTGACGGCCTTCTCCTGGTCATCCCAGAAGCCGGGCGAGCCGATCAGCGCATCGAGCTCCTCGAGCCGCTCCCTCAGCTGATCGGGATCGAGGTAGTCCCGCACCCACACGAGCCGGGCCTTGAGATCCTCGACGGCGCCTGCGAGATCGTCAGCCGACAGCACCTCGGGCGCGTCAGCCACGTCGCTTCTTCTTCGCCGGCTTCTTCTTCTGGCGCCCGGCGGCACCGGGGGCCTGTCCCCGCGTCGTGCTGGACGAGCGGTCGTCCTCGAGCGGCGGCAGCGCCGTCGACGTGGACGTGCCACCCCAATCGCCCGAACGCGACCAGGCGGAGTCGTCGCGCGGCGGCGCCAGGGCCTCCGGCACGGCCTGCGGCGGGGCCTCCACGCTATCGAAGGCGCGCACATCCTCGTGCTGCGCGACCAGCGAGTCGAGATCCTCCTCGACCTGGAACGGGTCGATCACGGCACGCCCATCGGGGCCGTCGACCTCGATCACGAACTGGAAGAGGCCGGCCACGACCTCCTGCTGCACCTCGAGCATCATCTCGTTGAACATCTGATGGCCCTCGGTGCGGTACTCCACGACCGGGTCCTTCTGGGCGAGACCGCGCAGGTGGATGCCGTCGCGCAGGTAGTCCATGTTGTCGAGGTGCTCGCGCCAGCGCGTGTCGATCGTCTGGAGCAGGTAGAAGCGCTCGGCACGGCGCATCAGCTCCGGGTCGATCTGCTGGACGACCTGCTCCTTGTGCTCGTAGGCGGTCGTGGCGTCCGCGACGGCGCGATCGATCAGCGCCTCCGGATCGAGCTCCGCCGCGGGGCCGAGATCGGCTGCGGCGAACGAGACCGGGTACACGGAGCGCAGACCGACGAGCATGCCGTCGAGATCCCACTCGTCGTGCGAGTCGCCCTGCGTGTGCTGCTCGACGACGCCCTCCACGGTCTCGTCAACCCACTCGCGGACGAGGTCGGAGATGTCGGCGCCCTCGAGGACCTCGCGACGCTGGTCGTAGACCACCTCGCGCTGCTTGTTGAGCACGTCGTCGTACTTGAGCACGTTCTTGCGGATCTCGAAGTTGTGCTCCTCGACGCGGCGCTGCGCGCCCTCGATCTGGCGCGAGAGCAGCTTGTGCTCGATCGGCTCGCCCTCCGGCGGTCCCAGCTTGTCGAGGATCTTGTAGATCCGATCGCCGGCGAACAGCCGCACGACCTCGTCCTCGGCGGACAGGTAGAAGCGGGTCTCGCCCGGGTCGCCCTGACGTCCGGAGCGGCCGCGCAGCTGGTTGTCGATGCGCCGCGACTCGTGGCGCTCGGTGCCGAGCACGTACAGGCCGCCCAGCTCGGGCACGCCCTCGCCGAGCTTGATGTCGACGCCGCGGCCGGCCATGTTCGTAGCGATCACGACCGCTTGCTGCTGGCCCGCGTTGACGATGATCTCGCCCTCGCGCTCGTGCTCCTTGGCGTTGAGGACCTCGTGCGGGATGCCCTGGCGCTTGAGCAGCGCGCTGAGGTACTCGGACGTCTCGATGTCGATCGTGCCGACCAGCACCGGCTGCCCCTTGGTGTGGCGCTCGGCGATGTCCGCGGCGACGGCGAGGAACTTCTCCTCCTTCGTCTTGAAGATCAGGTCCTCGCGATCCTCGCGCGTGCTGGGACGATTGGTCGGGATCGTCACGACCTCGAGGCCGTAGATCTCGGCGAACTCGTTGGCCTCCGTGGCGGCCGTGCCCGTCATGCCGGAGAGCTTGTCGTACATGCGGAAGTAGTTCTGAATCGTGACCGTCGCGACCGTGATGTTCTCGGCCTCGATCTGCACGCCCTCCTTGGCCTCGACGGCCTGGTGCAGCCCCTCGCTCCAGCGACGACCTTCCATCAGGCGGCCGGTGAACTCGTCGACGATCTTGACTTCGCCGTCGATCACCACGTAGTCGACGTCGCGCTTGAACAGCGACTCGGCCTTGAGCGACTGGACGAGGTGATTGACCATCTGGCCGTTGCCGGGGGCGTAGAGGTTCTCGATGCCCAGGGCCTGCTCGACCTTGTGGACGCCATCCTCGGTCGGCGCGACGGTCTTGCGCTTCTCGTCGACCTCGTAGTCCTCGGGCACGCGCATCGACTTGGCGACCTTCGCGAACGAGTAGTACGTGGCAGGCGCCTCCTCCGGCTGACCCGAGATGATCAGCGGGGTGCGCGCCTCGTCGATCAGGATCGAGTCGACCTCGTCGACGATCGCGAAGGAGTGGCTGCGCTGGACGCAGTGCTCGAGCTCGACGGCGAGGTTGTCGCGCAGGTAGTCGAAGCCGAACTCGGAGTTGGTGCCGTAGGTGACGTCGGCCGCGTACTGCGTGCGGCGCGCATCGGGCTCCATGCCCGACTGGATGATCCCGACGGTGATGCCGAGCATCTCGTAGAGAGGGCTCATCCAGAGGGCGTCGCGGCGCGCCAGGTAGTCGTTGACGGTGACCAGGTGCACGCCGCGCTGGGCGAGCGCGTTCAGGCAGACCGGGAGCGTCGCGACCAGGGTCTTGCCCTCGCCGGTGCGCATCTCGGCGATCCAGCCCCGATGCAGGCAGGCGCCGCCGATCAGCTGGACGTCGAAGTGCCGCATGCTCATCGCACGCGAACCGGCCTCGCGGGCCAAGGCGTACGTCTCGGCCTCGAAGTCGGCCAGCACGTCCTGCAGCTCGTCCTTCGACGGCTGGTCGCCCAGCCGCTCCTGCACGAGGTCGCGCAGCTCGGCATAGCGATCGCGCAGCCCCTGATCGGACAGGGCCGCTGCGTCATCGGCAAGCGAATTGGTCGCATCGACGATGCGCTGGAGCTCCTTGAGGCGCTTGCCCTCGCCGACGCGAAGGAGCTTGTTGAAGAGGTCCGCCATGCGCCGAACCCTACCAGTCGGCACCTGAGCGCCGCCTGAGACGGAGGCCCCCACTACCGTAGGCCCACGTGTCCGGTGATCTCCACCCCAGCGCTCCGGTGTCCCCCATCACCGCCTTGCTCGGGGCATGGATCGCCGGCGACGTCACCGCGCTCGAGGTGGGTCGCCGAATCGACCGCCAGCGCCGCGAGCTCGAAGACCTCGACAGCGACGCCGCACGCGCGCTGGTGCGGCTGTTCCCGCCCTACCCCGCCGACAGGCCGGATCCGGCGATCGTGGAGCTCCTGCTGCGCGCGCTGCAGATGGACGACGAGACCGGCGACGCCCTCGCCGCCATCGCCGGGCGCCGGGCGCTGCTCGAGGCGGTCGTCACGCTCGAGCCGGGTGACACCGTCCTCGATGCGATCCTCCGGCCCGGCGAGCGCGTGATGCTCGGCACGCAGGGCGGCACCAAGGCGCTGATCGCCATCCTCAACGACGATCCCGAGCCGTTCGCCGGCTGGCTCGCGCGCACGGTGATCGATCCCGAGGCCTTCAGCGCCACGACCGGCGACATCCCGATCCTGGACCTCGCCAGCCTGCGCACGCTGATCGGGCGACTTGCCACCGCCACCGAGGCGCTCGCGCCCGGCGCCGCCCGCGTGATGGTCGCGGACGAGTGGGTCGCCGAGACAACCGTCGCGGCGCTGTCCGACGAGGTCAGCTTCGCCGAGGTCGCACGCACGATCGGCGAAGAGCTGCTCGACCGCACGGCGCCGATCCTGCTCTGGCACGCCGCCCACGAGCTTGCGCTGGTCGCCGAGGACGACCCGGACCTCCGCGATGCCGTCCTGCGCCGCTGCCTCCCGCAGTCCGAGTGGGAGGGCGGCCGCTGCCCGGCCGAGGCCGCCGCGCCGCTCCTGCGCGAGCTCGGCACCCGCGGCGCAATCCGCTTCCTCGCCGCAACCCAGTCCGACCTCGACGGCGATGCCTGGCGCGCGATCGGCAGCACCTACCTGCGTCGCGAGCTCGCCACGCAGTGGCACGAGTGGCGTGATGAGGTCGAGCGCTGGGCCACCGAGGACGACGCAGGACGCGCCCTCGCGGCCTTCGATGCGCTGCTGCGATCGCCCGCCCCCGAACCCGGGGCGATCGAGTGGTTCACGTCGTCTCCGGTGCCGGCGGTGCGCGCGGCGTGCCGGGCCCGGCTCGGCCTCAAGGACTAGCAGCCGAAGCATGGCGCGCGGCACAGCGGCCCGCCTTCGGAGAGGCGTCGCTCGGTGCCAATCGCCAGCAAGACTCGCGCGCGGCACAGCGGTGAGCCTCCGAAGGATTATCGGTCGGTGCCGCGCTTCTGCAATCCCGGGGTCAGATCCCTTTGGTGCATGAAGCCCAGAGGCGATCAAGGGAGATCCTCATCCCGCGGCGGAGTGCATCAAAGGGGTCTGACCCCTTCGGACCAGCATCGACAAAAGTCGCAAGCGCTCGGCAGAGCAGGACGATCCGGCTCGGCGCTTCACCCAACCGGGTCTCTGCCACCCGAACCTGATCGCGCAGGCAAAGACGCGCGCGGCAGAGCG
>CANJXE010000074.1 GCA_947478745.1 Actinomycetota bacterium | reverse complement strand
GCGCCGATGGCTGGTGGAGACGAACTGCATTCGATCAGGGCTCCTTCCCGGCCTCACGGGACCGGGTTAAAGGGGCGGGCTAGGTCGAGAACCGACGTTAGTCGACCTGTCGGACGGCGTGCCTCAGGAGGCAACGCAAGAGAAATGCAAGCGCAGCTCCCACCGATCGCCTACTGCGGCGTCAGATACCGCTGCACCAACCGTCTTCACGGTCGTGGACCAGATGCCTATGGTCCCGCGAATCCGCAGCCAATCCACGGTGCTGCCGCAGTACGTAAAATATTTGACGTCAATCTTCTTGCTTCTCCAGATTGCTACATCTGTGGCTGCATGCCCGTCCAGATGACCCGACTCAACGCGCTCGAGGACGAGGCGATCGCGATTCTTCGCGAGACGGCCGCCGAGTACTCGCGTCCGGTGCTGATGTACTCGATCGGCAAGGACTCGAGCGTGCTGCTGCACCTCGCGCGCAAGGCGTTCGAGCCAGCGCGCCTGCCGTTTCCGCTGCTCCATATCGATACCGGCTGGAAGTTCCGCGAGATGATCGAGTTCCGCGACCGCGTCGGCGAGGCCGACGACATCGAGCTGCTGATCCACCATCATCCGGCGAGCCTCGACCCGTTCTCCGTCGGCAGCGCCGAGTACACGCATGTGATGAAGACCGAGGCGCTGCGCCAGGCGCTCGACCGGCACGGCTTCGACGCCGCGATCGGCGGCGCGCGGCGCGACGAGGAGCGCAGCCGCCGCAAGGAGCGGATCTTCTCCGTGCGCTCGTCCGGCCACGGCTGGGATCCGCGCGCCCAGCGCCCCGAGGTCTGGAACTGCTTCAACACGCGGCTCGGCCCCGAGCAGACGATGCGCGTGTTCCCGCTGTCGAACTGGACGGAGCTCGACGTGTGGGAGTACATCCGCCGCGAGCAGATCGAGATCGTCCCGCTCTACTTCTCGGCGGAGCGCCCGGTCGATCCGTGCGACGGGCAGCTGCTGCCCGTCGATGACGATCGCTACTCGACCGCGACCGGGCGGCACGGCGAGCAGGTCCGCGTGCGCTTCCGCACGCTCGGCTGCTATCCGCTGACCGCCGCCGTGGAGTCGAGCGCTGCCGACGTCGACGAGATCATCGCCGAGCTGCGCGAGGCAAGGCTGTCGGAGCGCTCGGGGCGCCTGATCGACGGCGACCAGCCCGCGTCGATGGAGCGCAAGAAGCGGGAAGGGTACTTCTAGGCCGATGAGCGCCCGCGCCCGCTACGCCGATCCCGATCTGCCGCTCGTCCGCGTCGCCATCTGCGGCAGCGTCGACAGCGGCAAGTCCACCCTGCTGGGTCGGCTCGTGCTCGACGCCGACCTCGTGTTCGACGACGAGCGTCCCCGCGAGGGCAACCTGGACCTCGCGATGCTCGCCGACGGCCTCGAGGCCGAGACCGAGCAGGGCATCACGATCGACGTCGCGTACCGGCACTTCGCCACCGAGCAGCGCACCTACCTGTTCGCCGATGCGCCCGGCCACCTGCAGTACACCCGCAACATGGCTACCGCCGCCTCGCTGGCCACGGTCGCGATCGTCGTCGTCGATGCCGTCGTCGGCATCACCGAGCAGACCGGCAGGCACCTCGCCGTCTGCGCGGCGATGGGCGTGCGGACGATCATCGTGGCCATCAACAAGGTTGACGAGATCGGCTTCGACGTCGACGCGGTCGCCACGCTCGAGCGCGCCGTCGCCGAGCGCGCGCTCCGTCTTGGCCTCGCCGCACCGGTCACCATCCCGATCGCAGCGCGCGACGGTGACAACGTCACGCAGCGCTCGTCCAGGACGCCGTGGCACGTCGGACCGACGCTGGTCGAGGCCCTCGACGCCGCGCCGACCGACAGCGACGAGCAGCAGGCAGCCGCGCTGCGTTTCCCCGTCCGCATCATCCTGCGCCCCGATAACGGCGAGCGCTGGATCGCCGGCACGATCGCCTCGGGGTCGCTGTCCGTCGGCCAGGAGATCGGCATCGTCGGGCGCCCGCTCCGCCACGGCGGCCTCGCGGTGCACGAGATCCAGACCGCCCGCGGCCCCGTGCCGACCGCCAGCGCCGACACCGCCGTGCGGATCCGGCTGGACGGGCACCTCGACGTCTCCAGCGGTGACGTCATCTGCGATCCGACGGACGTCGAGCAGGGTCTCGCACGCGGCGCCCGTGCGCGGCTGGTGTGGTTCCACGACCTGCCGCTCGACACGGGCAAGCGCTACGTCGTCCGGGCCGGTACCCGCTGGATGTTCGCGCGGGTGACGCGGGTGGAGCGGGTGCTGGACCTCGCGTCGCTCGAGCCGATCACCGCAACCACGGTCGCCGCCAACGACATCGCCGACGTCGAGCTCGACTTCGCGCAGGCGATTCCGCTCGACACGTTCGCTGAGCACCGCGAGACGGGCTCCTTCATCCTCGTGGATGCCGCCACCGGCGAGACCGTCGCGGCGGGCATGGTCGCCGCTGTCGTCCCCGCGGTCCGTAACGCGATCCGCGAGGAGGGCGCGATCGGCCGCGACCAGCGCGCCCAGCGCCACGGCCACCGCGGCGCCGTCGCGTGGTTCACCGGCCTGTCGGGCGCCGGCAAGTCGACCATCACACGGCAGGTCGAGGCGCAGCTGCACGACCGCGGCTACAACGTCTTCGTCCTCGCCGGCGACAACCTCCGTCTCGGCCTGTGCGGCGACCTCGGCTTCTCGCCCGAGGACCGCAGCGAGAACCTGCGCCGCGCCGCCGAGGTCGCGCGGCTGATGCTGGATGCCGGCCTGATCGTGCTGTGCGAGTTCATCTCGCCGATGGAGATCGACCGGCGCGAGGCTCGACGCATCGTCGGCGACGCCGACTTCCTCGAGATCTTCGTGCACGCGACGGTCGAGGAGTGCATTGCCCGCGACCCCAAGGGCCTCTACCGACGCGCCATCGCCGGCGAGATCCCGGACTTCACCGGCATCAGCAGCCCGTATGAGCCGCCCGTGAATGCGGACCTGAGCCTGGCCACGGGCGAGGTCTCGATCGACAGCTGCGCCGATGCCGTCGTGCGCCTGATCTTGGACCACGCACAGCCGTTGCGCGTGCAGGCTCCCGCGAGCAGCCGCATCTCGTCACCGCGCTGAGCGGCCAGTGCCCGTGGCCTCCGGGTTGACCCAGAGCTCCTTCAGCCACGGCGGGGAAGCGGCCGGGTCGTAGCGGAAGCGCAGGGCCGGTGCGGTGTCGGCCGCGATCAGCTGGAAGTCGCTCCAGCCGACGCGGCCGAGCTCGCCGTTCCAGCGGTCGAGCGGCGCATCGAGGCCCGCGGGGAAAAAGCCGTTGGCGTGCGAGCCCGCGGCGCGGTAGACGATCGGGTGCGGACCGAGCGCCTGCCAGCCGGGCGCGCCGAGCCAGCCGGGCTGCGTCCCGACCAGCCCCTGATGCGCCGTCAGCCGGGCCCCGGGCTGGCCGCCGTCGGGGAGGCGCACGATCAGCCCCTCCCAGTCGTCGCGGTGGTAGCCCTGCAGCTGTGGGATCGGCGCGTGCAGCGTCTTCGAGTCGGGGTAGTAGAACCAGTACTCCACGTAGGTCGTGCCGGGCCGCCGCACCACGTGGGTGAACGCCGCCGGCCGCCCCGTGCCGAGCGCCGCGCACCACGGGCGGCGGCATACGCCGACGTCGACCGGCACCGCGGCGTCCTCGCCGTAGCGGTCGCGCTCCAGCACGAGCGTCGGGACGTAGCGGCGGATGACCGCCCCGTAGGGATCGCTGCGCAGCGCCCAGCGATCGTCGCGTCGCTCCGCGCGATGGCCCGGGATCGAGTCGATGAGGTGCTGCCGCACGCCGCCGGCATCCGAGCGCGCTGCGATCGCCACGAGGATCGTCAGCCCCAGCGCGACACCGAGCAGCGCCAGCAGTTCGATGGAGGCCTGAGCGCGTCGCATGCCGACACCGTGCCGCTCAACCGCGCGCCTGCGAGCGACACGGAGCCACGGCGAACTGCCGCTCTCGCACGCCTCTCGCACACCGCAGCGCTCCCGGAGCGCCGCAGACGCGCTACATCATCGTCGGCTCGGCCGTGGCCGTGACGATGCGCCCATCGACCCACTCGGCGTTGGCGTAGAACGGCTCGGTCAGCTCGATCAGCCGTCCGTCGCCACCGGGGACGAGATCGACGAGGTCGAAGCGACGCGAGACGAGATCGACGTCGACGCGATAGTCGCGGCCGCCCTGCGGCCAGCCGAAGCGGATGCGGATGCGCCGCGGCAGCTCGATGCCCTCGACGTCGATGCGCACCGCCGGCGTGCCGTGCAGCCCGACCAGGAGCCCGATCGTCGCGGCCTGCGGTGCACGGTTGAAGACCTCGGCGGCAATGCCCGCGAGATACACGGCATCGGCCTCGCGACGGCGAGCGCGCATGACGGTCGCCTGCGCAGCGCGCGACTCCTCGAGCGCATGCTGGGCCTGCTCGAGGCGACGCTCGGTCTCGGCGAGCGCGGCGCGCACGGCGGCGCCCTCCGTCTCGGCGTCCGTCAGACGCGCAGCCAGCGTGTCGAGCTCGGTCTGGCGCACGCTCGTGTGATCGCGCGTGTCCTCCAGCGTCTCGACCGTCGACTCGAGCTGCGTCTGCAGCGTGCTGACCTGCGCCTTCAAGAGGCGCACGGTGCGATCCGTGTCGTCGGCGATCGCCGCCACCGGAGCGGGCGCCTCGTCGAGCAGCAGCCAGCCGTTGCGCTCAGCGCGATCGAGGCACAGCGAGCAGACGGTCACCCGCTGTCCGGATTTCTGGTCCAGGAACGCGTGCGGCCGCTCTCCCGTCAGGAGATTGCGGCGGCAGATGCCGCACTGGATGTCGCCGTCGCCTGCCATCTCCCGTCGATGCTACCGAATCGTGCCCTGCGGGCAGCAGGAAACCGTGTGTCTACGCGGTACATCGACCCACTCGCACGTTCCCCAACGGAGGGTTTGCACCATGGGTACCACAGAGATCTCGATCTTCGGACTGATTTCGATCATCGGCTACATCATCGTCGGCATCCGCCTGATGCGGCTCTGCGACGCCTCGGGCGTCTCGAACGGCTGGTTCTCGTTCGTCCCGCTCCTCAACTTCACGCGCTGGGCGCGCCTCGCAGGCAAGAACCCGTGGCTCGTGCTGCTGTTCTTCATCCCGATCGTCGGCGTGATCCTCGAGCTGATGTGGCTCAACGTCATCTCCGAGAAGACGGCCACCAAGTCGCCGTGGTTCTGGGTCTTCCTGATCTTCACGCTCGGCGGCTGGGCCCTCAGCTTCCTGTTCAGCGGCGCGATCCTCATCATCGCGCTGCTCATCGTGACGGTCCTGATGATCGCCGCGCAGTGGATGATCTTCGATCCCACCAAGCCGATCGCGGGCGTCGCCGACAACAGCTGATCGCCCTCCGCACACGCTGAGACGACCTGAGGGGGCGGCGCTTCGGCGCTGCCCCCTCTCGCGTTGTGTGGGCGCTCGCCGGCAGGAATCACGCGTCTTCCGCGGTACACCTCTCCCCGACCCCGCGCATTCCCCGAGGAGACCACCATGGGCGCAACCGAAGGCTCCATCCTAAGCATCATCACGCTCGTCGGCTGGATCGTGATCGGCATTCGCGTCATGCGGCTGTGCGAGGCATCCGGCATTCCGAACGGCTGGCTGGCATTCGTCCCGTTCGCGAACTTCACCCGGTGGGCGCGTCTGGCCGGCAAGAGCCCGTGGCTCGTGCTGCTGTGGATCATCCCGCCGGTCGGCTACGTCATCTCGCTGATCTGGCTCGGCGCGATCTCGCGCTTCACCGGCACGCAGTCGCCCTGGTTCTGGGTCTACCTCGTCTGCGTGATCATCAGCATTGCGAGCAGCGGCGTCCTGCACGGCACGATCTACGGCATCCTCGCGCTGATCCTGACGCTGCTCAGCCTGTACGCCTCGTGGATGATCTTCGATCCCACGAAGCCGATCGCCCAGGCCAAGTAGCTCGACCCAGACCTGTGCGTGACGAGGGGGTGGTGCTCCGGCACCGCCCCCTCTCGCATTTCCGGGCTATTGATCCTCGGCGTACTGGGCCTCGAGCTCGTGCTCCCGAGCCTTGCGCGGGAAGCCGAACCAGGTGACGAGCAGGCCGATCAGGACGGCGATCAGCGCGACGGAGATGGCGGCGGCCGAGCCGTCGATGAAGGCGTCACGCGCGCCCTGGATGATCGCCGTGCCGGACTGGGGGTACTTCTCAGCGAGCACCTGCGCACCGCCGAACGAGTCGCGCAGGATGCCGGCGGTCTGCTCGCTGATGGAGGCGCGTTGGGGGGCAGGCAGGTTCGCCAGCTGGCGGTCGACCGAGTCCGTGTACGCCCGCGTCAGGAAGACGGCGAGGATCGACTGCATGACGGCGGCGCCGAGATCGCGCTGGAGGTCGGTCATGCCCGAGCCCATGCCGGCGCGATGCTCGGGCACCGAGGCCATGATCGACCGCGAGGCGGGCGTGCCGGCCAGGCCGATGCCGATGCCGATGACGGCGAAGGAGAGGCCGACGGGCAGGTACGAGGAGTCCTCGCGCCACGTGAACATCAGCGCGATGCCGAGCAGCACGAAGATGACGCCGACGGCCATCGTCAGGCGGCTGCCGTAGCGCTCGATCATGCGCGCGGCCAGCGGCGAGACGAGCACCATCGTGACGCTCAAGGGCAGCGCCGCGCAGCCGGCCTCGAACGTGGAGTAGCCGAGGACGTTCTGCACGTACTGCTGGCCGACGAACATCGAGCCGACGAGCGTGCCGAAGACGATCAGGCCCGTCAGCGCCGCGACCCAGAAGATGCGGCGCGCGGCGATCGCCAGGTCGAACAGCGGGTTGGGCGCGCGCTTCTGCCGCCAGAAGAACAGCCCGAACACGACGGCGCTCACCACAAGCAGCTCGACCCCGATGCTCACCTCCGAGGCGACGGAAACGAAGTGCAGGCCGAGCGTCAGCAGGCCGATGGCGAAGACCGACAGGACGCCACCGAGGTGATCGACGGCGCGGTCGTCCTCGCCGAGCCTCTTCGGGATCACGAAGATCGCGAGCACGAGCGCGACCACCGCGATCGGGACGGTCAGGCCGAAGGCCGAGCCCCAGCCGAAGTGCTCGAGCAGGTACCCGGCGATGGCCGGGCCGAGCGCCGATGCGCCACAGCCGATGCCGG
>CANJXE010000073.1 GCA_947478745.1 Actinomycetota bacterium | reverse complement strand
TGACCGGGCGTGAGCATCGCCACCCCGTATGCAACGGCGCTCTATCGCGCCGCCGCGGACGCCGGCCACCTCAATGAGGTCGATGGCGAGCTCGCCGAGATCGCGGCCGCTGTCCGCGACAACCCGGCGCTGGCCCGTGCCCTCACCAACCCGGCGGTGTCGGGCGAGGGCAAGCGCAATCTGCTCACCTCGCTCGCCAAGGGCTCCGATCCGATCGTCGCGCGCTTCCTGCAGGTCCTGCTCGACCATCGGCGCCTCGGCGCCCTGGTGGAGATCCAGGAGGCCTTCGCCGATCGTGTTCGCCTCGACCGCAATGAGCTCGCCGTCGAGCTGACGACTGCCATCGCCATCGATGACGCCACCGCCGACACGGTCCAGCAGCAGCTGGCCGCGGCGACTGGCCTGACCGTGACCATGGATCGCACCGTCGATCCGACCATCCTGGGCGGCGTGGTCCTCCGCGTCCGTGACCGCCTCGTCGACGCGTCCCTGCGTCGCCGCCTCGATCTGCTCGGCCGCGATCTGCGCGCCGCCCGCATCCCGACCGCCTAGATAGACGGAGAGAACCGTGAAGCTGAATCCCGACGAGATCGCCTCCATCCTCAAGAACCAGATCAGCGGGTTCGAGGACACCGCCGACGTCGAGGAGATCGGCACCGTCATCCAGGTCGGTGACGGCATCGCCCGCGTCTACGGCCTCGAGCGCTGCATGGCCCTCGAGATGCTGGAGCTCCCGCACGGCGTGACCGGCCTCGCCCTCAACCTCGAGGAGTCCAACGTCGCCGTCGTGCTCTTCGGCGAGTGGCAGAAGATCCGCGAGGGCGACACCGTCCGCCGCACCGGCAAGGTCATGAGCGTTCCCGTCGGCGAGCAGCTGATCGGCCGCGTCGTCAACCCGCTCGGCGAGGCTATCGACGGCGGACCCGCGATCGTCACGACCGAGGAGCGCGCGCTCGAGTTCAAGGCGCCCGGCGTCGTCGACCGCCAGCCGGTCACCCAGCCGCTCCAGACCGGCCTGAAGGCGCTCGACGCCCTCGTGCCGATCGGCCGCGGCCAGCGCGAGCTGATCATCGGCGATCGCCAGACGGGCAAGACGGCCGTCGCGATCGACGCGATCATCAATCAGAAGGACTCCGGCGTCATCTGCATCTACGTCGCCATCGGCCAGAAGGCCTCGACGGTGGCGCAGGTTGTCGAGAAGCTCCGCGAGCACGGTGCGATGGAGTACACGGTCGTCGTGGCTGCCAACGCCTCCGAGGCTGCGCCGATCAAGTACATCGCCCCGTACGCCGGTTGCGCGATGGGCGAGTACTTCCTCTACAAGGGCGGCCACGCCCTCGTGGTCTACGACGATCTCACCAAGCAGGCCGACGCCTACCGCCAGATGTCGCTGCTGGTGCGCCGCCCGCCGGGCCGCGAGGCCTTCCCGGGCGACGTCTTCTACCTGCATTCGCGCCTGCTCGAGCGCGCCGTCAAGCTGAGCGACGAGCTCGGCGGCGGTTCGCTGACGGCCCTGCCGATCATCGAGACGCAGGCCGGTGACGTGTCGGCGTACATCCCGACCAACGTGATCTCGATCACCGACGGCCAGATCTTCCTCGAGACGAGCCTGTTCTTCCAAGGCGTCCGCCCGGCCATCAACGTCGGCCTGTCCGTGTCCCGCGTGGGCTCGAACGCCCAGACGAAGGCCATGAAGAAGGTCGCCGGCCGCCTCAAGCTGGAGCTCGCGCAGTTCCGCGCCCTCGAGGCGTTCGCGCAGTTCGCCTCCGAGCTCGACGCCGCGACGCTGGCCCAGATCAACCGCGGTCAGCGCCTGGTCCAGACGCTCAACCAGAACCAGTACGACCCCTGGCCCGTCGAGGAGCAGGTCGCCGTCATCTGGGCGACCACGAACGGCCATGTCGACGGCATCGACGTGCAGGACGTCGCCCGCTTCAACGACGGCTTCCGCCAGTCGCTGCGTGCGGAGAAGACGATCCTCACCGGCATCCGCGAGTCCCTCGACCTGTCGGACGACACCGTCGCGAAGCTGAAGGTCGCGGTCGATCAGTTCGCCGCCGGCTTCGAGGGCTCGACGGTCGCCGCAGGGGCCACCGCGTAGACCGTGGCGTCCCTCCAGGACATCCGTCGACGGATCCATTCCGTCAAGAACACCAGCAAGATCACCAAGGCGATGGAGCTCGTCGCCGGTGCGAAGCTGCGCCGTGCGCAGGTCCGCATCGAGTCGCTCCGACCGTTCGCCAACGGCATGCACGAGCTGATCTCCGAGACGGCGAGCCGAACCGGGTCGCTCAGTGGCCAGCCGCTGCTGGAGCGTCGCGAGATCGCGAAGACCGCCATTCTGCTGATGTCGGGCGATCGCGGCCTCGCCGGTGCCTTCAACGCCAGCGTCCTGCGCCGCGCGCTGGACGAGGCGGCCGTGGAGCGCGCAGCCGGTCGCGAGATCGTCTGGTACGCCGCGGGCCGCAAGGGCGCGGGCTCGCTCCGCTTCCGCGGCGCCGAGTTGCGCGAGGTCTGGACGGGCTTCACGGATCGTCCCGTCTACCAGGACGCCGAGCAGATCTCCCACGCGTTGATCGAGCACTACGGCGCCGGTGAGTTCGACCGTCTGATCATGGTCTTCAACCACTTCGACTCGCCGCTGGTGCAGACCGTGCACGCCGACGAGATCCTGCCGATCCCGCTGCCGGCCGCCGCCGTCGTCGGCGAGGGCAAGCCCGCGATCTCCGGCGAGCTGCTGTTCGAGCCCGAGGCGGAGGTCATGCTGGGACCGCTGCTCCAGACGGCGCTCGAGACCGAGGTCTTCCGCGCGCTGCTCGAGTCCACGGCCTCCGAGCACGGTGCGCGCATGACCGCGATGCGCAGCGCCTCGGACAACGCCAAGGAGCTGATCGACCGGCTCACGCTCGACATGAACCGCGCCCGCCAGGCCGAGATCACCCAGCAGCTGCTGGAAGTCGTGGCCGGCGCCGACGCCATCTCGTAGCGCCCGTTGCCGCCGCGCGTCGGCGGGGGAGGGATACGAGTCGTCATATTGCGGGCGGCGGTGGTGCATCAGGTGTACCCTTTCGCGCTGAGGGAGAGGGAGCCGTGTCGACCGTCGAGCAGTTCGAGGACATGAAGACCGAGGGCATGGTCGTCGCGCGCACGCCGCGTCAGCTGGCCTTCGCCCGTCTGCGCCGCGACTACGTCGCGCTGGCCAGCCTGATCTTCATCGTGCTGCTCGTCCTGTTCGCCCTCGCCGGCCCACTCTTCGAGGCGTGGACGGGGCACCCCGTCAACCGCTCGAACTCCACCGGCGTCGACGACTACACGCTCCTGCCCGTCGGACCCATGCACGGGTGCGTCAACGGCTTGGCCAGCGTGGGGGAGCGATCGTGCTTCGTGCTCGGCGCCTCCAACAACCTCGGCTTCGACATGCTGGTGCAGCTCTCCTTCGGAGCGCGCACCTCGCTGATCATCGGCATCGTGGCGACGGTGCTGACGATGCTGGCGGCGCTGCTGCTCGGCGTCATCGCCGGGTACGTCGGCGGTTGGACGGACACGGTCATCGCGCGCCTGATGGACATCGTGGCGGCCTTCCCGTTCCTCCTGTTTGCAATCGCGGCCTCCGTCGCGTTCGGCGCATCGCTGTGGTTCGTGATCCTGATCATCGCCTTCTTCTCGTGGTTCTATCCCGGCCGCATCTTCCGTGGCGAGGTGATGTCGCTCCGCAACCGCGAGTTCGTCACCGCGGCGCGCATGCTCGGCGCCTCCAACTCGCGGATCATCTTCCGGCATCTGATGCCGCAGCTGATCGGGCCGCTGACGGTCTACGCGAGCCTGTCCGTGGCCGGCGCGATCGCCGCCGAGGCCGCACTGTCCTACCTCGGCTTCGGGCTCCCGCTCGAAATCCCCTCGTGGGGGCGCATGATCTCGGACGCCGTGCCCGGCGGCCTCTACATCAACGCCCCCTTCCTGATGGTGTTCCCCGGAACCCTGCTCGTCCTCACGGTGCTGGCCTTCAACCTGCTCGGCGACGGCCTCCGTGATGCACTCGACCCCCGTGGCGGCACGATCCTCTAGTCGCCCGACCGACCCTGTCCAACCCCCCGAAAGGACCCCGCACCATGACTACGACCAAGGAGGAGACCCGATGAGGCTCCGATACCTGCTGATGGCAGCGGCACTGATGGCGGTCGCCGTCGTCGCCGCCGCGTGCGGCTCGAGCGGAAGCTCGAGCTCCACCGCCTCCGGAGGTGGCAGCGACACCGCTGCGGCAGCCGGCGGTGACTACCTGAACGGCGGCTTCGCGGCCGCCGTGACGCCCACCAAGGGCGGCACGCTGAAGATGGCGATGAACAGCAACATCGACTGCTGGAACGGCCTGTCCTACTACGGCATCTCGTGGTCGGTCTTCTACTTCATGGCCCGCGGTCTCTACGGCTACCCGAACACGGTCGTCTCGCCCGCCACGGACGAGATGCAGCCGGAGCTGGCTGCCGACATGCCGAGTGTCTCGGCCGACGGCACCGTCTACACCGTCAAGCTGCGCTCCGGCCTGACCTTCCCGGACGGCTCGCCCGTCACGGCGAAGGACGTCAAGGCGACGTTCGAGTACATGCTCGATCCGAACATCCAGTGCGCGACCGGTGGACCGCCGTCCTCGGGCTACTACTCGGGCATCGTCGGCGAGCCGGAGTACTCCGACGCGATGACGTCCTCGAAGGGCAAGAAGAACATCGGCATCAGCGGCATCAAGGCCGTCGATGACCTCACGACGTCCTTCACCCTGGCCAAGTCCGACGGCTCGTTCCCGCGCGCCCTCGCCATGGCCTGGGCCTTCATCGTGCCGGCCTCGACGCCGCACAAGAAGTCGGACACGCCGCCGCCGTTCGTCGGCCCGTACAAGATCACCGACTACCAGCTCGACAAGTCGGTCACGATCGTCCGCGAGCCCAGCTGGGACAAGAACGTCGCAGCCGGCGTCCCGCAGCTGGACAACGAGAACAACATCGACGGCATCGACACCCAGATCGGCGTGCCGGACGAGACCCAGTTCGCCCAGCTCAAGAACAACGAGCTGGACATGACGTTCGACGGCTCGGCTCCGACTGGCTCCGAGATCCCGGCGACCGCCAACGACCCGGCCTTCAAGAGCCGGTTCTACTCGACGCCGGATGCGGCCGTGGACTACGCCGTCTTCAAGACGGACAAGGCCCCGTTCGACAACCTGATGCTGCGTCAGGCAGTGAACTACGCCCTCGACCGCGACGCGATCGTCAAGGTCATCGGCGGCAAGCTGAGCCGCTCCCCGTGGAGCCAGATCCTCTCGCAGAACCTGCTGGCGGATCAGCCTGCCGACGTCTACTCGATGGACGTCGAGAAGGCCAAGCAGCTCGTCAAGGACTCGGGCGTTCCGACCCCGATCAACATCACCCTGGCGAACTTCTCCGACGCCCCGGCACCCCAGGTGTCCGCGGCGATGAAGGAGGCGCTCGAGACGATTGGCTTCAAGGTCACCGTCAAGGCGCTCTCCGCCGACGTGTACTACGGCTTCCTGGCAGACCCCAAGAGCGACTACGACATCGGCGTCGCCGGTTGGGGCCAGGACTACGGGGACGCGATCACGTACTACGGCCCGCTGCTGCTCTGCGGCCAGGGCTCGAACTACGGCCAGTTCTGCGACAAGGGCTTCGATGCCAAGGTCGCGGAGATCAACCAGCTGCCGCCGGGTGCCGACCGCACCTCGCAGTTCGCGCAGCTGTCGACCGACACCGCGAAGAACCTCGCGCCGTGGGCCACGCTGGACCTGCGCCGCAAGGTGTCGTTCATCTCGGACCGCCTGGGCAACTACACGTGGGGCCCCGGCAAGCAGTTCTACTTCGGCTCCTACTTCCTGACGGACGGCAAGTAGACCGAACGGCAAGCGTCCCGTCCGTCGCACCTCGGTGCGGCGGACGGGACCGCCCTTCCCCGCCAGCATGATCCGCTTCCTGATCCGACGCATCCTCGGTGGCATCTTCGTGGTGCTCGTCGTGACCCTTGCGGTCTTCGTGCTGTTCGGACCCGTGCTGCGCTGGCACTCCAACATCTCGCCCGCCCGCCTCTACGCGGGCAAGAATCCCTCGCCCGACCAGATCGAGCGCGTCTCCGCCCTGCTCGGCCTCGACAAGCCCTACTACGTCCAGTACGGCTACACCCTGCAGCGGCTCGTCCTCGGCCCGACCCAGGAGGAGCGTGAGCGCGTCTGCCCGGGCTCCTCGGCCGCCGAGTGCGACCAGCTGCTCGGCCGCTTCGGCAGCTCGTTTGCAAAGCAGCGCTCGGTTGACTCCCTGATGTGGTCGGCGCTGCCCGTGACGCTGTCGCTGACCCTGGTCGCGGCCGTGATGTGGCTGCTGATCTCGATTCCGATCGGCATCATCGCCGCGATTCGGCCGCGCTCGCTGTTCGACCGCGTCTCGATCGTGTTCGTGCTGATCGGGCAATCGCTGCCCGTCTACTACTTCGGCCTGCTGGCCCTCTACTTCCTCGCCTACAAGTACGAGCTCTTCCCGCTGTCGGGCTACGAGCCGCTCTCGAACCCCGGGCAATGGCTCTACCACCTCCTGCTGCCCGCCTCGGTGCTGGCGCTCCAGTTCGCCGCCATCTACGTGCGCATCACGCGCTCCCAGATGCTCGACACGCTCAGCGAGGACTACGTCCGCACCGCGCGTGCCAAGGGCGCCGGCGAGACGCGGATCATCCTGCGCCACGCCTTCCGCAACGCGATGCTCCCAATTGTGACGATGTTCGGGCTCGATCTCGGCCTGCTGCTCGGCGGTGCGATCCTGATCGAGGTGACGTTCGGCCTGCACGGCCTCGGCTGGCTCGCCGTCGAGGCCGCCAAGCGCCTCGATGTCCCGACCACGGCCGGCATCGTGCTGTTCTCCGCGATCATCATCGTCGCCGCGAACATCGTGGTCGATCTGGTCAACGCCTCCCTCGATCCGCGGATTCGGCTGGAGTAGGACATGCCGCTGCTGACCGTCGAGAACCTCCGCACGACCTTCCGCACCGATGACGGGCCCGTTGGCGCCGTCGACGGCGTCAGCCTGTCCGTCGACGCCGGCCAGGTGCTCGGCATCGTCGGCGAGTCGGGGTGCGGCAAGTCGGCGATGAGCCTGTCGATCATGGGACTGCTGCCGAAGAGCGCGACGGTCGAGGGCAGCATCCGCCTCGGCGAGCGCGAGCTCGTCGGCCTGCCGAGCGGCGA
>CANJXE010000072.1 GCA_947478745.1 Actinomycetota bacterium | reverse complement strand
TTGAGCGGCGACTTGGTGGCATAATCGCCGGCCTCGTACTGCGCCCACATGGCCGGAAGGCCGTCGGTCGGGCTGTCGTCGTAGCCGGCCCACGTGAAGATCTCGATCGTGCCGTCGGGATCCGTTGCGGGATCGAAGGCAGCGCCGGTCGCGGACTCGGCCGAGGCGTCACCGGCAGCTGCCGGATCGCTGGCGGAGCTGGAGCTCGAGTCGGAACTCGAACCACCGCACGCCGCCAGGAAGGCGGCCAGGCCGGCGGCGCCGGTCATGGCGACGAAGCCCTTGCGGGACATCGTGTCGTTGAGGAGCTTGTGCTCCTGCGGATTCTCGCTCATTGGGTCCTCTCCCATCACTCGGACTCCGGTGCGTCATGCGCCGAAGCGTCTCCCCCGTTCGCGGTCGAGGGCAGGCCCTCGATCACGAAGCTGTTGTCCGCTGCCCAATGCAGCGAAATCGTGTCGCCGACGACCGGGTCGGCCGCGGCCGCCTCGTCGTTCAGGCGGTGCACCGTCAGCGTGTCGCCGTTCGGCAGGTCGACCGTGATCTGGGTCATCGAGCCGAGGTACATGACGTCGCTGATGCGGCCGCCGACGGACGACGAGCCGTCGCCGAGGCCGTCGGCGCTCAGGTGGATCTTCTCGGGACGCACCGTGATCTGGAGCGTGCCCGTGGTCGCGGAGGAGCGGGCGACGATGCGCTGGCCCTCCGACAGGTCCATGATCGCGACGCCGTCGACGGCGCGGTCGACGCGCATGTTGACGATGTTCGAGGTGCCGATGAAGCCGGCCACGAAGGCCGTCGTCGGGTGCTCGTAGATCTCGCGGGGCACGGCGCACTGCTCGACGATGCCGTTGTTCATGACCGCGATGCGGTCTGACATCGTCAGCGCCTCCTCCTGGTCGTGCGTCACGTAGACGAACGTCGTGCCGGTCCGGACCTGGATGGCCTTGAGCTCGTGCTGCATCTCCTTGCGGAGCTTGAGGTCGAGGGCGCCGAGCGGCTCGTCGAGCAGCAGGGCGGCGGGGCGATTGACGAGGGCGCGGGCCAGCGCGACACGCTGCTGCTGGCCACCGGAGAGCTGGGCGGGCTTGCGCAGCTCGAAGCCGTCGAGCTGCACGGAGGAGATCGCCTCGGCGGCACGGGACTTGACCTCGTCGCGCTTGACCTTCTTGATCTTGAGGCCGAACTCCACGTTCTCCTGCACCGTCATGTGCGGGAACAGCGCGTAGGCCTGGAAGACCATGTTGACGTTGCGCTTCGCCGGGGGCACCTCGGTGACGTCCTCACCGGCCAGCGTGACGGTGCCGATGGTGGGCACCTCGAAGCCCGCGATCATGCGGAGGGTCGTCGTCTTGCCGCAGCCCGACGGTCCGAGCATCGAGAAGAACTCGCCTTCTCGGATGTTGAGATCGATGTTGTTCACCACGACGTTCTCGCCGAACGCCTTGGTGACTCCATCGAGCACGATGTGTCCGTCCACGCTCACTCCCTCTCTCCCGTACCGTCGTATTGTTACCGCAGTTCCACGGAAAGCAAGGAAGTGGTGTCACCTATCGTTCACATCGTGGGTGGCGCATCCGCACATGCCGCTTGACTTCGCGGCGCAGTCGGGCCACCCTCAGGGCATGTCGCCCGCCCGCATGTCCAACGGCGTGATCGCCAGCGAGACCGCGGCAGAGCGTCGCGGCGAGCTGCTGGCGGCCACGACGCGCGTCGTGGCGCGCCGCGGCTATTCGGGCACGCGCTTCCAGGACGTGGCGGAGGAAGCGGGCGTCGCAGTCGGGACGCTGCAGCACCACTTCGGCACGCGCTCGCGCATGCTGTCGGAGGCGCTGGAGCAGTGGATCGACGACGTCGACACGAAGCTGATCGAGCTCCACGACGTCGACGGCGATGCGTGGGAGCGGCTGCGCATGCTCCTCGTCTACGTCGGCACGCGCATCGGCGAGCGCAACGAGTCCTGGCGGATGTTCCTCGACTTCACCGGCGAGGCGCTGAAGGATCCGGAGCTGCGCCGCAGCGCGGCGCGCTCCCAGCAGCGCTGGCTCGGCGGCTTCGCCCTGACGATCCGCGAGGGCATCGCCGACGGCACGTTCAGCCCGGTCGTCGACGGCGAGGCGGCCGCGGCGATCCTCTCGGCGCTGATCGACGGCCTCGGGCTCCAGGTCTTCGCGATGGACAGCGACATCAGCGGCGCCGAGGCGACGGCCTGGCTGATCGACACGGCGCGCGTGCTGCTGAGCCCGCGCAGCGCCTGACCCGACGGCGCGTGGGATAGTTCGCGCGTGAGCGAGCAGCCGAAGAAGCGCAGGACATCGACCGCTGCGCTGCTGCGCGCGGCGATGGATGCGCGGCCGGAGACGGACACGCGCCCCTGGAGCGAGTTCGCCCAGGAGTTCGCCGAGCAGCAGGGACTGGCCTCGGTCGGCAGCGTCCAGGTGCAGATCAGCCGCATCCTGCGCGAGCGCGGTGCCGTCGAGCCGCGGCGTCCGCGTCCGCAGGGCGATCGGGTGCCGCCGCGCCTGCTGCCCTTGACCGAGGCGCTGCTCGCGGCCTCCGGCGCCGGCTCGCTCGAGGCCGCGCTCGACATCGCGACCACCGGCATCGAGCCGCCGTCCGACACCGCCGTGGCGCTGGCGGCGGCGATCGTGGCGCGGGCCGCGTCCGATCCCGCCCTGGCCAAGCGCCTCGCCGCTGCGCGGCGACCGAGCGGGAGGGTCCGCGGATGAGACGCCCGGTCATCGACCCGGCCGCCGTCGACGCGCTGGCCACGTACCTCGGCGAGGTCTGGGGCGCGCGCCCGCTCGCCGCGGAATCCGATCTCGATCCCGTCCTGCTGCGCGCGCTGCGCGGCGACCGCCTGCGCTTCGAGCGCGAGGCCGAGAGCGGCGGCGAGGATCCGGTCTGGCGCGAGGCGATCCGGCGGCGCTACGACCGGCCGATTCCCGAGAGCGAGGGCGCGGTCGGCGAGGCGCTGTCCGCCGGTGCCTGGCGCGACCTGATCAGCGTCGATCTGTCGCGGGTCTGGGTCGAGGTCCTGACGATCGGCGTCTGGGCGGATGCGCTGCTGCGCGTGCTGCCGCCGGGCCCGGTCCTGTCCTGCGGCTGCAACGCCGGCTACCTGGAGGCCTGGCTCTCCTCGCGTCACCCCGACCGCCACTTCGTCGGCGTCGATCTGGCGGAGGGTGCCATCGCCGCGGGTTACGAGCGCATGCGCGACACCGGTGCCAGCGACCTCGAGCTGCGGGCCGGGGCCTACTCCGATCTCGCGGCCTGGGATGAGCGGTTCCCGATCGTCCTCGTGCTGTCCGGCCTGCTCGAGCAGTTCCGGGCCGGTGACGATGAGACGGCCGAGGGCATCGACCAGATCGCCGCGGCCCTGGCCCCGAAGGGCACGCTCGTGCTGGTCGAGGCGCGGCTGGCCGAGCACGCGCAGGCCGCCGCCCTGGCCCTGTCGCGCAACGGGCTCGGCATTGCCCAGGCCGGCATCCTCGGTGGTCGTGGTGCGCGTCCGCTCCGGCACCTGGTCGAGCGTCAGCCGATGGGCGCCTGGCGGGCGATGACGGGCATCATCGCGACCGAGGGGCACACGGGCGAGCTGTCGCTGGCGGGCGCCTGCCGCGCGGCCGCACAGGCATGGGACGAGCCGTTCACCGCCTTTGCCGAGGGACAGGCGGAGTGGACGGACCGCAACCTCGCACGGGCATGGGCCGCGCAGGCCGTGCCGGTGGTGCTGCCGTGACCGCGGATCAGGCGGCGGAGCTCCTCGACGAGGCGCTGAACGCCGCCGGCTTGCCGGCGATCGAGCGGGTGCGGCATCTGTGGGAGATCGAGTTCGGCGACGTCGTGGGCAACGTCGAACTGATCAGGAACGGCGATCGTCGGTTGGTCTACTCGCTCCAGTTCCTCCTGCTCTCCGGGGTGGAACCGAGCGATGCATTTCGAGATGCCGTCGCAGCGGAACCGCATCTGCGGCTCGAGGATCTCGGTCTGCCGCAGGATGGACTCGGCGCGTGGCTCGCGCGCGACGTGGAGGCGGAGAGCGGCGACGCAGCAAGCTCCATCCTGTCGCTTGGGCAGGTGCTCGCGCGTCAGGTGCCGCGTCGCGGCGACGCCTTGATCGCGCAGTTCGGCGGCTCGCGCGGATGGCTGCCTGCGTGAGGCGGATGCGACGAAGGGGTCAGACCCTTCCGTCGCATTGACGGAGCAGCGCCGTTGGTGCGTCAGGCCGCCTTCTCGTCAATGCGACGGAAGGGTCTGACCCCTTCGTCGCATCAGTCGACCCAGATGCGGATGTCGCCGAGCCCGTCGCTGGCGAGCTCGGCCATCTGCCCCGGCTCGAGGTGCTTGGCCGGGATGATCGCGCCGGTCAGGATCACGTCGCCGGGCTGCAGCTCGACGCCGTACCGCGCGCTCGCCTCGCTCAGCCAGGTGATGGCGTTGAGCGGATGACCCATCACCTCGGTGGCGGTCATGAAGCCGTCGGTGAAGCCATCGATCTGGAGCTTCACGTCGGTCTGGTCGAGCGTCAGCGGGTCGTAGTCGGTGCTCCACCTGCCGAGGATCGTGCCGTACTGCTGCGTGCCATCGGCGATCAGCGTGGGCAGGCCCGCGTCGTCGACCTTGCAGCGCTGCTCGACGATCTCGAAGGCGATCGCGACACCGTCGATCGCCGCCGCGGCCTCCTGGCGCGAGATCGGTCCCGACAGCGGCTGGCCGAGGCGCACCGCGATCTCGGCCTCGATGGCGAGCCCCTTGCCGCTCGGGCTCGCGAGCTCGGCCTCCTCCACGTACGAGTTGCCGCCGAGCAGGCCGGCGAAGACGGGCTCGCTCGCGCCGTGGCGCTGCAGTGCGGCGGCGTTGGTGAAGCCCACCTTCCAGCCGATCTGCGCTCCCGCGCCGTTCGCGGTCAGCAGCTCGAGCAGCGCGAGGTGCGTGGCGTAGGCCTCGGTGAGGTCCTGCGGCGCGAGCTCGGCGGGCAGCAGGGCGTCCTGCTGCTGCGTGCGGTGATGGAAGAGGGCGTGCGCGGCGTCGGTGATGCGATTGGACATGCCGTGATCCTAGTGCTGCAGCGGGCTACTTGCAGGCGCGCTTTCCACAGCGATACCCTCACGGGCATGGCCACACCGACCACCACGCTGGCGCCGCATGACGGCGATCCGTCGCGGCCGTTCACGGAGCCGGCTCGGTCCGACGCGGACATCGCGCTGCTGGTGCGCCTGCACGCGAGCCTCCTGGCGCACGCGGCCGGCGGCGGGAGCCAGGGACGTTGGGTGGAGGGCGACGGCAGTCGGCACTGGCTCGTCGTGCCGGACTGGTCGGCGTTGCGCGGTGCCATCCCGGCCGTCGGCGTCGGCTTCTTCGGCCAGGCCCGCGACGTCGACCACGAGCCGATCAACGACGTTGAGGCGGAGATGATGGAGCGCCTCGAGCGCTATCCGGGGCTGCTCGCCTACTACAACGTCGAGTGGCCGCAGGACGACGGTACGAGCCAGTGGGGCAACCTCGTCGTCTTTCGCGATCGCACGGCGGTCGACCACCTCAGCGGAGAGGCACTGCACCGCACCGCTGTCGATCGCTCGCCCCTGCACTACGACTCGCTACGCCTGCATCGCGTCGTGCTGCCGGAAGGTGGCCTCGGGCGCACGGCGCCGCAGTTGGATGAGTCGCTGCTGTTCGACTTCAGCGTCGAGCCGACCTGGATCGCGCTGCGTCCGGCCTAGAGCCGGATCTCGACGCTGGTCGACTTGACGATCGCCGTGGCGGTGTCACCGGGCTTGAGGTCCAGCTCTTCGGCGGCCTCGCGTGTGATGATCGAGACCATTCGGTAGGGGCCGCAGGACAGCTCGACCTTCGCCATCAGCCCGTCCTTCTCGACGGAGACGACGGTGCCCTCGAGCTGGTTGCGGGCCGACACGCCGGTCTGCGGGGCGCGGTCGCGCAGGAGCTCGCGCAGATCGGCGGCGTCGATGGTTCGCTGCCCACCGGCCGAGCGCGCGAAGGTCACACGGCCGTCCTTCTCCCAGCGGCGCAGGGTGTCGACGCCGACGCCGAGGATGCTCGCGGCCTGCCCGATGCGGATCTGCTCACCCATGCGCCGAGGCTACCAGCCGCCCACGGGCGTCGACGACGCGCCCGGGCTCCACAGCGGCGGGAGCTTGGCGACGAGGAGGACGCCGCCGCTGATCGCGAGCAGGAGGATGCCGACGGCCACGGCGGAATCGAGGTTCACGTCGAGCTGCGCGTAGACGGCCAACGGCAGCGTCTCCGTGATCCGCTGGACGCTGCCGGCGAAGAGCAGGGTGGCGCCGAACTCGCCGATGCCGCGCGCGAAGGCGAGCGCCCAGCCGGCGCGCAGGCCGTCGGCGGCCAGCGGGAGGGCGATGCGGCGGAACACGGTGCCCTCCGACGCGCCGAGGTCTCGGGCGGCGTCGAGCTGCGTGCGGTCGAGCGCGGCGAACGCGGAGACCGCGGCGCGCACGTAGTACGGCCCGGCGACGAAGGTCACGGCGATCACCACGGCCGCCTCGGTGAACGGCAGGACGATGCCGGCTCCCGCCAGCGCCGAGCCGAACAGTCCGAAGGCGCCGAAGGCGGTCAGCAGCGCGATGCCGGCCACGGCGGGCGGCAGCACCAAGGGCAGCTCGAGCAGCGTCAGCAACGCGGGGCGGCCGCGGAAGCGCCCGAGCGCGAGCAGGTACGCGGCGGGCGTGCCCACGAGCACGATGATCAGGTTCGCGATCACGTTCGTCTTGAGCGAGACCACGAGGGCGGAGGTCACCGCCGTGTCGGCGAGCAGCCCGGGCAGCTCGCGCACCGGTACCTGCAGCAGCAGGGCGGCGATCGGCGCGAGCAGGAACAGGAACGTCGCGACGACGGCGAGCGTCAGGCCGCCCACGAAGATGCCGGTGCGGATCCTCATGGCTTCGGCGGCAGCCCGAAGTGCGCGTTGTGCAGGGCCCGGCGCCCGCTCAGGCTCAGCAGGCGCGCGATCACGGAGCGGGCGCCGGTGGCGTCGGCCCCGTCGCGTCGGACGGCGCAGGCCTCGTAGCGGATCAGCGGCTGGGCGCTGGCGGGGACCGGGACGGCCAGCAGCTTCGTGGTGTTGGCGTACCAGTCGGTCGTGTAGATGAAGCCCGCGGCGGCCGAGCCCAGCGCGACCGTGGTCACCACGTCCGAGGCCTTCTGATACTGGCCGACGGTGTTCTGCTGCAGGGCGCGGCCGAGGCCGAGCTTGCCGAGCAGCGTCCGCGTGTAGATGCCGAGCGGGACGTTGCGGCCGCCGACGGCGAGGCGGTAGCCGCCGGGCTTCGCCAGCTGCTGGACGCGGGTGATGCCCGCCGGGTTCGAGGCGGGGGTGACGAACGTCAG
>CANJXE010000071.1 GCA_947478745.1 Actinomycetota bacterium | reverse complement strand
CTCGAACGCCTTGCGCGCGAGGTGCAGCAGCACGCTCGAGTCCTTGCCGATCGAGTACATCAGCACCGGACGCGAGTACTCGGCGGCCGTCTCGCGAAGAATCGCGATCGCCTCGTCCTCGAGCGCGTTGAGTCGGGTCACCTGAGCGGGCATGCAACCACAGATGTAGCAATCTGGAGAAGCAAGAAGATTGACGCCAAATACTTGACGAAATGCGGTACCGCCTCGGATTGGCTGCGGATCCACGGTTTCACCTCCACCTGCTCCACGGCCGAGATGACGGTTGGCGCAGCGATATGTGATGCCGCAGTAGGCGATCGGTGGGAGCTGCGCCTGCATTTCTCTTGCGTTACCTCCTGAGGCACGCCGTCCGACAGGTCGACTAACGTCGGTTCTCGACCTAGCCCGCCCCTTTAACCCGGTCCCGTGAGGCCGGGAAGGAGCCCTGATCGAATGCAGTTCGTCTCCACCAGCCATCGGCGCGCATGCCGGTGAGCGCCCAGAAGACCCGCATCCTGCTCGACGCCGACCAGATTGCGCGCACGCTTGCGCGGATCGGGTCCGAGATCGTCGAGCGCCATCCCGACCTCGCCTCGGTGCATCTCGTCGGCATTCGCTCGCGCGGCGTGCCGCTCGCCGAGCGCATCCGCGACCGGATTCGCGAGACCACGGGCGTCGAGGTGCCGGTCGGCGCGGTGGACATCAGCTTCTACCGCGACGACGTCGGACTGCGGCCCGGCGGCGATGATCGCATCGGCGACCATCCGGTCGTGGGCGAGACGGTGTTCGACGCGGCGGTTGAGGGCGCGACGATCGTGCTCGTCGACGACGTGCTCTACACGGGCCGCACGGTGCGGGCCGCGATCGACGCGATCTTCGACTACGGCCGGCCCGCCTGCGTGCAGCTGGCCGTGCTCGCCGATCGCGGGCATCGCGAGCTGCCGTTTCGGGCGGACTTCGTCGGCAAGAACCTGCCGACGCAGGCTGGCGAGCGCGTGCGCGTGCAGCTGATGGAGACAGACGGAGTGGACGAGGTCGTGTTGATCGGCGGAGAAGGGGACCAGGCATGAACGACGGCAGACGCCATCTGCTCGGCATGAGCGACGTGGACAGCAGCGACGTCGAGCGCATCCTCGACACCGCGGCGGGCTTCGAGGACGTCGTCGAGCGCGACGTCAAGAAGGTCCCGACCTTGCGCGGACGCACGGTCGTGAACCTCTTCTACGAATCGTCTACGCGCACGAGCTCGAGCTTCGAGCTCGCCGCCAAGCGCCTCAGCGCCGACGTCGTCAGCGTCAAGGCCGCCGGCTCCAGCGTCGACAAGGGCGAGTCGCTGAAGGACACGGTCCGCACCCTCAACGCCTACAAGCCGAACATCATCGTCATCCGCCATCCGCAGATCGGCGCTGCGCACCTGACCGCGCGCTGGTCGGACGCGCACGTCGTCAACGCCGGCGACGGCAAGCACCAGCACCCGACGCAGTCGCTGCTCGACCTGTACACGATCAGAAAGCGCCTCGGCCGCCTGCAGGACGTCAAGGTCGCGATCGTCGGCGACGTGCTCCACAGCCGCGTCGCCCGCAGCAACATCGAGGGCTTCCAGATGATGGGCCTCGACGTCACGCTCGTCGGCCCGCCCGCGCTGATCCCACCGGGCATCGAGGCGGCCACCGGCGTCAAGGTCTCCGACGATCCCGAGGCGATGAGCGAGGCCGACGTGATCTACGTCCTGCGCATGCAGCACGAGCGCATGGAGCCGGGCCAGAACTTCGTCCCGTCGCTGCGCGAGTACGCGCGCACCTGGGGCGTCAACAGCCGGCGCGTTCGGCCCGGGCAGGTCGTCATGCACCCGGGTCCGATGAATCGCGGCGTCGAGATCGCTCCCGACGTCGCCGACTCCGACGCCTCGCTGGTCGAGGACCAGGTCGAGGCCGGGCTGATCGTCCGCATGGCCGTGCTCTACGACCTGATGACGCGGCCGAGCATGGGCACTGTGATCGACATCCGGGAACGCACGGGCGAATGGGGTGCGGCATGACACGTCTCGAGATGCGACCGGCCGACAGGGCCACGATCGTGATCACCGGCGCGCGCCTGCTCGATCCCGTCGAGGGCATCGACGTCTCGGCCGAGCTGCTGATCGTCGATGGCCAGATCGCGCAGATCGGCGATCACGTCGAGCGGCCTGAGGGCGCGCGCATCGTCGACGGCTCGCGCTGCACCGTCCTGCCCGGGCTCGTCGATCCGCACGTGCACCTGCGCGTGCCGGGCCAGGAGTACAAGGAGGACTGCGCCACCGGCTCGGCCTCCGGAGCGGCCGGCGGCTACACGACGATCCTCTCGATGCCGAACACGGTGCCGACGATCGACACCGGCGCGACGCTCGAGGCCGCGCTCGACCGCGCCCGCGAGGGCGCCGTCATCCAGACGGGCTTCCTCGCCGCGGTCAGCATTGACCGCGCAGGCGAGTCGCTGACGGAGATGCGCGACCTCGCCGATCGCGGCGCGGCCGGGTTCACCGACGACGGCTCGCCGATCGCCAGCGCCCGGCTGATGCGCCGCGCCCTGCAGTACGCGCGGCCGCTGAACCTGCCGATCGCGCTGCACGAGGAGGAGCCGACCCTGACCAAGGGCGGCCACATGCACGAGGGCGTCGTCTCGGCGAAGCTCGGCATCGGCGGCTGGCCGGGCATCGCCGAGACGCTGATGGTCGCGCGCGACATCCGCCTCGCCGAGCTCGAGGATGCTCGCATCCACCTGCAGCACATCTCGATCCGCGGGAGCATCGAGGAGATCGCGGCCGGTCGCGAGCGCGGCGTGCGCGTCTCGAGCGAGGCCAGCCCGCACCATCTGGTGCTCAACGACACGTCGATCCGCAGCCTGCACAGCAACTTCAAGATGAACCCGCCGCTGGCCGGCGAGGAGGATCGCCAGGCGCTGATCGCGGGGCTGCGCGACGGCATCGTCGACTGCATCGCGACGGACCATGCGCCGCACGCGATCCACGAGAAGGAGGTGCCGTTCGAGGCGGCGGCCTTCGGTGTGACGGGCCTCGAGACGGCGCTGCCGGTGCTGCTCAAGGAGCTCGTCGAGCCGGGGCACGTGCCGCTGACGACGATCCTCCGCGCGATGACCGAGGGTCCGTGCAAGGCGTTCGACCTGGAGCGCCCGGCGCTGCGCGTCGGGGCGCCGGCGAACCTCGCGGTCTGGGATCTCGAGCGCACCTGGAAGGTCGGCGACAAGCCGTTCAAGAGCAAGTCGGGCAACTCGTGCTTCCTCGGCCGCAAGGTCAAGGGACGCTGCCTGCTGACGATCGCGGGCGGCCAGCTCGCGCACGATGAGATGGATTCGAAGGGACTGGGGGTGGTCGCGTGAGCGCCGCATATCTGCTGCTCGAGGACGGCACCCGCTTCGACGGGGAGGGCGCCGGGGCGATCACGACCGCGCTCGGCGAGGCGGTCTTCACGACCGGCATGACCGGGTATCAGGAGACGCTGACCGACCCGTCCTTCAACGGCCAGGTGATCACGTTCTCCGCGCCGATGATCGGCAACTACGGCATCGAGGGCGACGTCGGCGAGTCCGACCGCGTGCAGGCGATCGGGATGGTGTGCCGCGAGGCGCGCAACGCCCAGCCGCCGGGCCGCACCGGCCTGCTCGACTGGCTGGCCGACAACGGCGTGCCGGTGCTGTTCGGCATCGACACCCGCGCGCTCGTCCAGCACCTGCGCGATCACGGCGCCCAGCGCTCTGCGCTCGTGACCGACGGCACCACGCCCGAGGAGGCCAAGCGCCTGATCGATGCGAGCCCCGAGATGGCGGGCCAGGATCTGGCCGCCGGCGTCTCGCGCCCGCGTCGCGAGCAGGACCCGGCCGACGGCGCCACGCGCTGCACGGTCGCGCTGCTCGACTACGGCGCCAAGGACTCGATCGGCGACCTCGTCGCCGAGGCCGGCGCCCACGTCGTCATCGTCCCGCACGACTCGACGGCTGCGGACATCGCGGCGATCGACCCCGACGGCATCCTGCTGGCCAACGGCCCGGGCGATCCGGGCGCGATGGACGCGCACGTCGCCAACGTCCGGGCGATGCTCGAGCTCGGCGTGCCGGTCTTCGGCATCTGCCTCGGCCACCAGCTGCTCGCGCGCGCCCTCGGGCTCGACACGTACAAGCTGCGCTTCGGCCACCGCGGCGCCAACCACCCGGTGCTCGAGGTCGAGACGGGCCGCGTGCTCGTGACCAGCCAGAACCACGGCTTCGCGGTCCAGCCGCCCACCGACGGCGCCGACGTGACGATCACGCACACGAGCCTGTACGACCAGACCGTCGAGGGCCTCCGCGTGGAGGGCCGCCCGGTCTGGAGCATGCAGTTCCACCCCGAGGCCTCCCCGGGACCCCATGACGCCCGCGACGCCCTCGTCTCCTTCGTGGACGAGGCGGCCGCGTACCGCGAAGGACGGCAGGCGTGATGGCGGTTGCCGCGGTGAATGGCGCGTACCGGGCCGAGATGCGACGAAGGGGTCAGACCCTTTCGTCGCATGCGGCGCGGAACTCGTCGACGCGCCCCTCCGTGCATGCGACGAAAGGGTCTGACCCCTTCGTCGCATCGGAGGCGCTCCACGCCGGGCCCTCGACCGCCGAGATCCACGCCACGAAACTGATTGCCCGACTGGAGACCCGCTGATGCCGCGCCGAGACGACCTCAAGAAGATCGCGGTGATCGGCTCCGGCCCGATCGTCATCGGCCAGGCCTGCGAGTTCGACTACTCCGGCGTGCAGGCGCTGCGCGTGCTGCGCGAGGAGGGCTACGAGACCGTCCTGATCAACTCCAACCCGGCGACGATCATGACCGACCCGGGCTGGGCCGACCGCACGTACATCGAGCCCCTCGACGTCGAGGGCATCGCCGGTGTGCTGCGCACCGAGCGTCCCGACGCGCTGCTGCCGACGCTCGGCGGCCAGACCGCCCTCAACGCCGCGCTCGACCTGCATGCGGCGGGCATCCTCGACGAGCTCGGGATCGAGCTGATCGGGGCGTCGATCGACGCGATTCGCACGGCCGAGGACCGCGAGCTGTTCGCCCAGACCATGGCGCGCGTCGGCCTGCGCACCGCTCGCGGCGAGACCGTCGTCAACGTCGCCGAGGCGGAGAAGCTCGTCAACGACGGCACGCTGCGCCTGCCGATGGTGATCCGCCCGGCCTTCACGCTCGGCGGCGAGGGCGGCGGCTTCGCCAACGACATGGACGAGCTGCGCCACTTCGTCGACAAGGGCTGCAGCGCGAGCCCGATCAGCCAGGTGCTGATCGAGGAGTCCGTCAAGGGCTGGGGCGAGTTCGAGCTCGAGGTGATCCGCGACAAGAACGACAACGTCGTGATCGTCTGCTCGATCGAGAACCTCGACGCGATGGGCGTCCACACCGGCGATTCCGTCTGCGTGGCACCCGCGATGACCCTATCCGACCGCGAGTTCCAGTCGCTGCGCGATGCAGCGGCCACGGTGATCCGCGCCGTCGGCGTGGAGACGGGCGGCTCGAACGTGCAGTTCGCCCTCAACCGCGCGACCGGCGAGGTCGTCGTCATCGAGATGAACCCGCGCGTGTCGCGCTCGAGCGCGCTGGCCTCGAAGGCGACGGGCTATCCGATCGCGAAGGTCGCGACGAAGCTCGCCATCGGGTACACGCTCGATGAGATCCCCAACGACCTGACGCAGACCACGCCGGCCAGCTTCGAGCCCACGCTCGACTACGTGGTCACCAAGCTGCCGCGCTTCGCGTTCGAGAAGTTCGCCGGATCCGACGACACCCTCACCACGCAGATGAAGTCGGTCGGCGAGGCGATGGCGATCGGCCGCACCTTCGCCGAGAGCTTCGGCAAGGGCCTCCGCAGCCGCGAGCTCGACGACACGCCGCGCACCGAGGGCTCCCTCGAGATCGCCAAGTGGGATCGCTACGACCTGATCTTCAGCCGGCTGCGCGCCGGCGAGGATCCGCTCGCGCTGAGCCTTGAGAGCGAGATCCACCCGTGGTTCCTCGAGGAGTTCGCGCGCATGGTCGCGGCGGAGAACGTCGTGGCGGAGCTCGGCCTCGACGGCCTCGACGCGACGAGCATGCGCCGGGCCAAGCAGATGGGCCTCGGCGACGCGATCATCGCGGACCTCGTCGGCAGCGAGGAGAAGGCCGTCCGCGATCATCGTCGCGGACTCGGCGTGATCCCGAGCTTCAAGAGCGTCGACTCCTGCGCGGCAGAGGTCGAGGCGCGGAGCACGTACCGCTACTCCTGCTACGACGCGGTGGACGAGAAGGTGGAGGACGACCGCCCGAGCGTGATCATCCTCGGCTCGGGCCCCAACCGCATCGGGCAGGGCCTCGAGTTCGACTACTGCTGCGTGCACGCGGCGATGACCCTGCGCCGCCTCGGCTACGCGGCCGTGATGATCAACTGCAACCCGGAGACCGTCAGCACCGACTACGACACGTCGGATCGCCTGTACTTCGAGCCGCTGACGATCGAGGACGTCCTCGAGGTGATCGCCCGCGAGAACCCCGTCGGCGTCGTCGTGCAGTTCGGCGGCCAGACGCCGCTGCGCCTCGCCGAGCGCCTCCTGCAGGAGGGCGTGCCGATCCTCGGCACCCCGTTCGAGAGCATCGACCTGGCCGAGGATCGCCTGCGCTTCGGCGAGCTCCTCGAGCGCACGGGCCTGCGGGCGCCGGACTGGGCGATCGCCGACGGCATGGAGCAGGCCGTCGAGATCGCCAACCGCATCGGCTACCCCGTCCTGGTGCGCCCGTCCTACGTCCTCGGTGGCCGCGCCATGCGCATCTGCTATGACGAGGCGACCCTGCGCGACGGCCACGTCGGCCCCTCGACGCTCGTCGATCGCTTCGTGGAGGACGCGATCGAGATCGATGTTGACGCCGTCTCCGACGGTCGCGACGTCCTGATCGGTGCCGTCATGCAGCACGTCGAGGAGGCTGGCATCCACTCGGGCGACTCGGCCTGCGTGATCCCGCCCCTGTCGATCGGCGCTGCCGTCGAGACGGAGGTGCGGCGCCAGACGGTGCTGCTGGCCCAGGCCCTCGGCGTCGTTGGCCTCGTCAACGTCCAGTACGCGATCCGCGACGGCGAGGTCTACGTTCTCGAGGCCAATCCGCGCGCGAGCCGCACGGTGCCGTTCGTGGCCAAGGCGACCGGCATCCCGCTGGTCGATGCCGCCGTCCGCGTGGCGCTCGGCGAGCGCGTCGTGGACCTCAACATCGCCGAGGCGACGCCCGGCATGGTCAGCGTCAAGGAGGCCGTGCTGCCCTTCGCACGGTTCCCCGGCGCCGACGCCCTGCTCGGGCCCGAGATGCGCGCCACCGGCGAGGTGATGGGCACGGGCCCGGACTTCGCCACCGCGTTCGCCAAGGCCCAGCGGGCGGCGGGCCAGGCGCTGCCGACCGCTCATCCCGACGGCACGACGGGCGTCGCGCTGACGGTCAACGACCGCGACAAGCCCGCCGCGGCCGCGATCGCCCACCAGCTCGTCCGG
>CANJXE010000070.1 GCA_947478745.1 Actinomycetota bacterium | reverse complement strand
TCCGAGCCTGACGCAGCCGCTGCGCGAGGCAGTCGCCGGACGAAACGTCCGCCAGCGCGTGCTGCTCGACGGCCACCCCATGCTGCTCGACGCGCGACCTCACGACCATGGCGCCCTGGCGGTCCTGCTCGAGCTGGACGGCGAGCGTGCGGCCGCAGCGGACCTGACGGAACGCCAACTCGAGATCCTCAACCTGCTCTGCCTGGGGCTCCCCTCGCGCGAGATCGGGCAGCGCCTCTGGATCGCGGAGACGACCGTCGAGAACCACCTGCGCGGCATCTACCGACGGCTCGGCTGCTCCACGCGCTCCGAGGCCGTCAGCCGCGCGTTCCGGCTGGGAATCGTCGACCCAGCGGTGCTCGACGCGGTCGACCTGCCCCGCTGAGCACCGGTACACTCGCCCTCATGGCGACGACCGAGACCTCCAGCACCCCCACCAGCGCTGCCGCGGAAGATGCGCACTACCGCTCGACCAGCTTCTGGCACGACTCGGCGCCGGGCGAGCTGACCAAGCGCCCGCCGCTGCCGGGTGACACGCAGGCGGACGTCGCGATCGTCGGCGCCGGCTTCACCGGTCTCTGGACCGCCTACTACCTGACCGAGCTCGATCCCTCGCTGCGCATCGTCATCATCGAGCGCGACATCGCCGGCTTCGGTGCATCGGGACGCAACGGCGGCTGGTGCTACGGCGGCCTGCCGGGCAGCCGAGCGCGGTTCGTCGCCGATCACGGCCACGACGCGGTCATGCGCTACGAGCGCGCCTGCTTCGAGACGGTCGATGTGATCGGCGCCGCGCTCGAGAAGGAGGGTATCGACGCCCACTTCCACAAGGGCGGCTGGTCGACGCTCGCGATGACGCAGGTCGGCCTGCAGCACGCCCAGCACGCCGTGGACGCGCACCGCGCCTTCGGCCATGCCGAGGACGACTACCGCCTGCTCGATGCCGCCGAGACGCGCTCTCGCACCAACGTCCCCGGCGCCCTCGGCACCGTCTTCTGCCCGCACGCGGCGCGGATCCACCCCGCTCGCCTCGCGCGCGGCTTGGCCGATGTCGTCGAGCGCCGCGGCGTCGGCATCTACGAGGGCACCAACGCGATCAAGCTGGAGCAGGGCCGTGTCGTCACCGACCGCGGCACGGTGCACGCCGAGATCGTGATCCGCGCCACGGAGGGCTTCACCCCCGAGCTGAAGGGCGAGAAGCGCCGACTGATGCCGTTCGCCTCGTGCATGGTCGCCACCGAGCCGCTGCCGCAGTCCGTCTGGGACGAGATCGGCTGGGACGGCCGCGAGGTCCTGTCCGATGGTCGCCGCCTGTTCATCTACTCGCAGCGCACGGCCGACGATCGCATCGCCCTCGGCGGCCGCGGACATCCGTACATGTTCGGCAGCAAGCTCGAGACCAAGTTCCACGACCTCCCGGTGCACGAGCGCCTGCAGGGCGTCATCGCCCGGCTCTTCCCGGCTGCCGCCGACGCGAAGATCACGCACACCTGGGGCGGCGTCCTCGGCATCCCGCGCGACTTCCAGTCGTCGGTCGGCCTCGACCGTCGCACCGGCATGGGCTGGGCCGGCGGCTACGTCGGCGACGGCGTCGCGGTGACGAACCTCGCCGGCCGGACGCTGGCCGACCTGGTCCTCCAGCGCGACACCGACATCACCTCCCTGCCGTGGGTCAACCACCACTCGCGCAAGTGGGAGCCCGAGCCGGCCCGCTGGATCGCCGCGAACGGCTCGCTGAAGCTCCTGCGCATCGCCGAGCAGCAGGAGGAGCACGGGACCAAGACGTCCCGCGCCGGCACGTTCGTCGACTGGCTGACCGGCCACTGACGTTCAGCTTTGCTTAGGGGTCAGACCCCTAAGCAAAGCCAGCAGGCTGACTTTGCATAAGGGTCTGACTTTGCATAAGGGTCTGACCCCTAAGCAAAGCTGAACCCCGCCGAACTGCTCCTCAGGAGCCGGCGACCCACGTGCGCGTGACCAGCTGGCACGAGCCCGCCAGCATGATCGCCGCGGCCAGGTGCTCGTCGGCCACGCCGAGGATCTCGTCGTGGTCGAGGTCGAGGGCGATCAGGTCGGCAGGCGACCCGACGGCGATGCGCGGCAGTGGCAGGCCGAGCGCGCGGGCGCCCGCGTCCCACGATGCCTCGAGCAGGTAGCCGGCCGGGCCAGGATCGCCCTGGCGGACGAGCACGTTGCGCTGGCCGGCGGTGCGCCGTGCCATCGCCTCGAGCTCGCGCGCCTCGACGATCGGGTCGAGGATCGTGTTCGAATCGGAGCCGAGCGACACGGAGATGCCGCGCTCGAACATCCGCCGCACCGGCGCGTAGCCATCGCCGAGGTTCGCCTCGGTCGTCGGGCAGACGCAGACACCGGCCTGACGCTCGGCGAGCAGGTCGAGCTCGGCGTCATCGCAGTGCGTGCCATGGACGATCACGGTGCGATGGTCGAGGGCACCCGCCTTGTCGATCACCTGGATCGGCCGCAGGCCGTACCACTCGAGCGACTCGCGGATCTCGCGCGGCTGCTCGTCCGCGTGGATGTGCAACGGCATTCCGTGTGCGCGGGTGTAGTCGCTGATCGCCGTCAGCCACTCAGGCGAGACGGCGCGCATCGAGTGCGGCGCGGCTCCGACCGTCACGAGCGGGCGATCCTCGACCCAGAGGCGCATGGCCTCCAGACGCTCCAGGTAGGCCTCGACGCTCGGGTCGCAAAAGCGGCGCTGACCGGACGTCGGCGCGATGTCTTTGCCGCCGCGCTCGTAGGCCACGAGCAGCATCACGATCCGCAGGCCCTCTGCCTCGGCGGCCTCGCAGACCGCCTCCGACAGCGCGTTGGGACGCTCGTAGTACGTGCCGTCGGGCTGGTGATGGACGTAGTGGAACTCGCCCACGGCCGTCGCGCCGCTCGCGCGCATCTGGCGGTAGCAGCGGCGAGCCACGTCATGGATCCGCTCGGGGTCCATGCTGCCGGCCTGCGCGTACATCTCATCGCGCCAGGTCCAGAAGTCGTCGTCGGGGTTGGCCGGATCGATCCGCTCGACCACGCCGCGCAGGTCGCGCTGGAACGCATGCGAGTGCGCGTTGACGAAGCCGGGCAGGAGCGCCGAGCGCGTCAGGCGCAGGGCATCGGCGGGCGCATCCGCCGCCGGGACGACGGCGCTGATCACGCCGTCCTCCACCTGCACGGCGAGCCCACGGCGGACGCCGTCGGCATCGAGGACGAGGTCGGGCAGGAGCCAGGTCATGTGGTGATCCCCGGAAGGTCGAGGCCGCCGGACTTGGCGGCCTGCTTGGCGATGTCGTAGCCGGCATGGGCGTGGCGCATGACGCCGGTTCCGGGATCGTTCCAGAGGACGCGCTCCACGCGGAAGGCGCCCTCCTCCGTGCCGTCGGCGACGACCTGCGCACCCGAATGGATCGAGCGGCCGATGCCGACGCCGCCACCGTGGTGGAGCGCCACCCAGGCGGCGCCCGAGGCGACGTTCAGCATCGCGTTGAGGACCGGCCAGTCCGCGATGGCGTCCGAGCCGTCCTTCATCCCCTCCGTCTCCCGGTAGGGCGAGGCGACGGAGCCGGAGTCGAGGTGATCGCGGCCGATCACGATCGGCGCGGACACCTCGCCGGAGGCGACGAGCTCGTTGAAGCGCAGGCCCGCGCGATGGCGATCGCCGTGGCCGATCCAGCAGATCCGCGCCGGCAGGCCCTGGAAGGCGATCTTCTCCTGCGCGCCGTCGAGCCAGCGCTGCAGGCGCTCGTCGTCGGGGAACAGGTCGCGCATGGCCTGGTCCGTGACCGCGATGTCGTTGGGATCGCCGGACAGCGCGGCCCAGCGGAACGGGCCGATACCGCGGCAGAAGAGAGGCCGCACGTAGGCCTCGACGAAGCCGGGATAGTCGAAGGCGTTGGCGAGGCCGCCGGTGCGGGCCTCCGTGCGCAGCGCGTTGCCGTAGTCGAAGACCTCGGCGCCGCGGTGCTTGAACTCGATCATCGCCTGCACGTGCCGGACGATCGACTGGCGGGCCAGATCGATGTACTTGCCGGGATGCACCTCGCGCAGGTCCTCGGCACCCTCGACGCTGAACCCGACGGGGATGTAGCCCACGAGCGGGTCGTGCGCCGACGTCTGGTCGGTGACCACGTCGGGCAGGAAGTTCCGCTCGAGCAGTGCCGGCAGCACCTCGGCGGCGTTGCCGAGCAGGCCGATCGAGACCGCCTCGCCGTTGCGGCGCGCCTCCTCGACGCGAGCGATCGCCTCGTCGATGTCGTCGTAGCGCTCGTCGCAGTAGCGCTCGCGGATACGGCGATCGATGTGATCGGAATCGATCTCGACGCACAGGGCGACGCCGCCGTTCATCGTGATCGCCAGCGGCTGGGCACCACCCATGCCGCCGAGGCCGGCGGTCAAGACGACGCGGCCCTTGAGCGAGCCGCCGAAGCGCTGCTCGGCGATCGCGGCGAACGTCTCGTACGTGCCCTGGACGATGCCCTGCGAGCCGATGTAGATCCACGAGCCGGCCGTCATCTGGCCGTACATCGTCAGCCCCATCGCCTCCAGACGCCGGAACTCCTCCCAGGTGCCCCATTCGGGCACCAGCAGCGAGTTGGCCAGCAGCACGCGGGGAGCCAGCCGGTGGGTCGGGAAGACGCCGACGACGCGGCCCGACTGCACGAGCATGGTCTCGTCATCCTCGAGCCGCTTGAGCGTGGCGACGATCTGGTGGTAATCGGGCCAGGAGCGCGCGGCCTTGCCGGTGCCGCCATAGACGACGAGCTTCTCCGGCGCCTCGGCCACCTCGGGGTCGAGGTTGTTCATCAGCATGCGGAGGGCGGCCTCCTGCAGCCAGCCCTTGCAGGTGAGCTCCGTGCCGCGCGGGGCGCGTACGACGGGGGGTGTCTCCGACATGCCGACTCCTTCTGACGCTAGACGGGACGGCGATCCGCCCGTACTCGGGCAGCCTACCGCGCGTGTGCGGGCGAGGAGCACATCGTCGCGTCGTCTCCCGCTCTCTGGCTATACTGGCCGTCCACGCGGATGTAGCTCAGTTGGCTAGAGCGTCGCCTTGCCATGGCGAAGGTCGTGGGTTCGAGTCCCATCATCCGCTCTCCGCTCAGGCCGCCGCCGCTCTCATGCAGGCGAACCCGCCAGAGCATCGTGAGACGCCCCAATGGCGCCGGTTGCGGGCACCGCAGCGGGCAGGATACGATCGCGAGCAGTCGGCGTTCGCGGTGATGCCGTGCGCCCGCGACGACGGAGATGACCTTGAGCAGACTCGGAGATGCACTCGACGCCGCGCTGCACGACGCGGTGACCGGCGACGACCACGTACCCGGCGTCGTGGCGATGGTCACCGGCCGGTCGCAGACCATCTACAGCAGCACCGCCGGCGTCCGCAGCCTCGGCGACGCGCAGCCGATGACGGAAGACACCGTGTTCGCGCTCTTCTCGGCCACGAAGCCCCTCACCGCGACCGCGGTGCTCCAGTGCGTGGAGGAAGGACTGCTCGACCTCGATGCCCCCGCACGCGACTACGTGCCCGCCATCGGCGAGTTGCAGGTGCTGGTCGGCTTCGATGCTGCCGGCCAGCCCGTGCTGCGTCCACCCCGTCGGGAGATCACCGCCCGGATGCTGATGCTCCACACGGCGGGGTTCGCCTACGACATCTTCAGCGAGCCCTACAACCGCCTCACCGAGATCGGCGCGAAACCGCCGATCGGCTCGGGGCAGATGGCGGCGCTGCTGTCGCCGCTGCTCTTCGATCCCGGTGAGCGCTGGCAGTACGGCATCAGCATGGACTGGGCCGGCCTGGTCGTGGAGGCCGTGCGCGGCCAGCGGCTCGGTGACGTGCTGTCCGAGCGCGTCTTCGCGCCGCTCGGGATGGGCGACACGGCGTTCACCTGCTCGCCGTCGATGCGCTCCCGCCTTGCGACCATGCATGCCCGGAGCGACGACGGCACCCCGACGCCGCTTGCGATCGAACCACTCGCCGACCCCGAGGTGCACATGGGCGGCGGCGGCCTCTATTCGACCGTCGGCGACTTCGCGCGGTTCCTTCGCGTCTGGCTGGGAGACGGCGACTCCGACGGCGGTCGCCTGCTGCGTCCGGCGACGATGGCCTTCGCCGTCCGCAACGGACTGCGACCCGATCAACGCGTGGTCGGGCTGCCATCGGTCGTGCCCGCCGTCACGCGGCCGGCCGAGTTCTTTCCCGGCCTGCCCAAGTCGTGGGCCTACTCCTTCATGGTCAACGACGAGGAGACGCCGACCGGGCGTCCCGCTGGCTCGCTCGCATGGGCGGGGCTTGCCAACGTGTTCTTCTGGATCGACCGACGCACCGGCATCGCCGGCGTGTGGGCGGCGCAGCTGCTGCCGTTCTGCGACGAGCGAGCGCTTGGCGACTACCTGCGCTTCGAGACGGCCGTGTACGCGCACGACCTGCCGACGCCGCGCGGCTTGGGCTAGCCCAGACGCTCGCGCCCGTGCGGCGCGTCCCAGTCGAGCGCCGGTCCGGCGGGGATGATCCCCGTCGGATTCAGCTGCAGATGCGTCGTGTAGTAGTGGCGCTTGATGTGGTCGAGCCGCACCGTGTCGGCGATCCCCGGCTGCTGGTACAGATCGCGCACGTACGGCCCGAGGTTCGCGTAGTCCGCGATGCGTCGGATGTTCGTCTTGAAGTGCCCGACGTAGACGGGGTCGAAGCGGATCAGCGTCGTGAAGAGCCGCCAGTCGGCCTCCGTGATCGCACTGCCCAGCAGGAACCGGCGCGCGGCCAGCAGCGCGTCCAGCTCGTCGAGCATCGCGAAGAGCGCCTGGACGGCTTCGTCGTAGGCCTCCTGACTCGCCGCGAAGCCGCACTTGTAGACGCCGTTGTTGACGGCGTCGTAGATGCGCTCCTCGAGCGGATCCATCTCCGCGATCAGGTTGTCGGGCCGCAGGTCGAGTCGCACGTCGGTGAAGGCGTCGAAGGCGCGGTCGAGCACGCGCATCAGCACGGCGGACTCGTTGCAGACGACGCGGCGGGTGACGGTGTCCCACAGCGTCGGCACCGTCACACGGTCCGTGTAGTCCGGATCGGTCAGCAGATACGCCTCGGCGAGGAAGCGGAAGCCCTCCACCGGGTCTGCCTCGGAGCCGACGGGCTCGCCGAAGCCCCAGCCGCGCTCGTCGCGGTAGGGATTCACGACGACCATGGGGATCACGTCCTGCAGCTGCTTCAACTCGCGGACGATGATCGTCCGGTGCGCCCACGGGCAGGCGTACGAGACGAAGAGCACGTAGCGACCGGCCTCGGCCGGGTAGGGTGACGATCCGTCGGGCTGGACGCAGTCGAGGAAGCGGCTCTCCTGACGGACGAAACGGCCGGTGGTGTCCATCTCGCGGGGAAATTGCGCGTCGGTGCTCATCTGGCCACCGTAGCGCGCAGGAGTACGATGCCGCGGACATGCGAATCACCAATCTGCGCCTCGCGATCCTGATCTGCGCGCTCGGCGCGATGTCCGAATCGCTGTTCTACACCGCGCTTGCACCGCTGTTGACGACGCTCGACGACGAGTT
>CANJXE010000069.1 GCA_947478745.1 Actinomycetota bacterium | reverse complement strand
CGCTGGATCACGTAGTCGTAGATGACGGCTCCACCGGCGTCGGCGGGCACGTCGAACGTCAGCGTCACGCGTGCGTTCGCAGGTGTGACGGCCAGATTGCGTGGGGCGGACGGCAGCGTGACCGGCACGGGAGCGATCGTCGTCGCAGCCAGGAGCAGGTTCGGCGAGCCGGTCCCGGCGTCGGTCACGACCGAGGGGGTGGCGTTGGCGAGCAGGCGGCTGGTGATCGTGGCGGGCGTGGCTGTGGGATCGGCGGCCAGCAGCAGGGCGGCTGCGCCCACGACGTGCGGCGTCGCCATCGAGGTGCCGGAGATCGTGTTGGTGGCGGTGGTCGATCCGATCCAGGAGGAGAGGATCGCCGAGCCGGGAGCGAAGATATCGACGCAGGTGCCCACGTTGGAGTACGAGGCACGGGCATCGGTGCTCGTCGTGGCGCCGACGGTGATCGCATTGGCTGCGCGAGCGGGCGACACGTTGCAGGCGTCGGCACCGGAGTCGTTGCCGGCGGCCACGGCGAAGGTGACGCCGTCACCGATGCCACGTTGCACGGCTGCATCGAGGGTGGCGGAGGCGCCGCCACCGAGGCTCATATTGGCGACCGCGGGCGTGCCGGCGGCGTGGTTGCCGACGACCCAGTCGATGCCGGCGATTACGCCGGACGTGCTGCCGGAGCCGGAGCAGCTGAGCACGCGCACCGGCACGAGGCTGACGCCCTTGGCAATGCCATAGGTGCTGCCCCCGATGGTGCCGGCGACGTGCGTGCCGTGGCCGTGGCAGTCGGACGAGCCGTTGCCGTCGCCGATTGCGTCGTAGCCGGCCTGCACGCGACCGCCGAACTGCGTGTGCGACGCGAGGATCCCGGTGTCGATGATGTACGCGGTGACGCCGGTTCCGGTCTGCGTGTAGCTGTAGAGGCCATCCAGCGGCAGGGCCCGCTGATCAATGCGGTCGAGGCCCCACGGCGGGCTCGACTGCGTGGTGTCGATGCCGACGACGCGATCGGGCTCGATGCGCACGACGGCCGGGTTCTTGGCCAGGCGCCCCACCTGCGCGGCGCTGAGCTCCGCGGCGTAGCCGTTGATCGCGTTGGTGTAGATCGCGAAGGGCGTGGTGTCGGTCGCGGCCGCGAAGGTGGCGGGTCGCGTCCCGTCCTGCAGGGTGATGATGTACTGGCCTGAGATCGCCGAGCCGACCTTCGCTCCCGGGGCCGGTGTCGTGGCTTGGCTCGCGTCGAGCGCGGTGACGATGCGATCGCGCTCCACGATCTGCACCTGCGGGTCGTTGCGCAGGCGGGAGACGTCGGCGGCGTCGAGCTCGGCGACGAAGCCATGGACGCCGCTGCGGAAGACATCGGAAACGGGATTGGCACGGTGCTGCTCGGCGGTGACCTTGGCGGTCACGTTGGCGCCGTCCTCGAGGATGACCACGTAGTCCTGCGCGGGGGTGGCAGCTGCGGCGGAGACGGCCGATGCGCCAAGGCAGGCGGCGCCGATCGCCACGACGGCGAGGAGGCGGACCGGGTTGGCTACTGGGCGACGACGCATGTGATGACCTCGACACGGATGACTTCGGGCCCTCGCTGTGGTTGAGCGAGGAACCTGCTGTACAACCATGCAGACGTACGGGAGGGGAATTTCTGACGGTCGTCCGCACAACCCCGCGTCGACCGTTCGTGCATCCCGCAGCGTAGCGCCGAAAACCGCCTGAACAAGGGGTTCGGGTACCCTTATGCAGGATGAGCGTGACCGGAGCCACACCGCAGGAGCTCGATCCCACGCGGATCCGCGCCGACTTCCCGATCTTCGCGCGCCAGGTGCACGGCCAGGACCTCGTCTACCTCGACTCGGCCTCCACCTCGCAGAAGCCGCAGGCGATGCTCGACGCGATGGTCGGCTTCTACAGCACGAGCAACGCCAACGTCCACCGCGGCGTCTACACGCTCGGCGTCGAGAGCACCGATGCCTACGAGGCCGCCCGCGACGCCGTCGCGCGTCTGATCAACGCGCCCTCTCGGCGCGAGGTCGTCTTCACCCGCAACACGACCGAGGCGCTCAACCTCGTCGCGAAGACCGTCGGGGTGGAGCGCTGCGGTCCGGGCGACGTGATCGTCAGCACCGTGCTCGAGCACCACGCGAACCTCGTCCCGTGGCAGGTGCTCGCCCAGGCGACCGGCGCCACGCTGCGCTTCCTCGATGTCGATGACGAGGGGCGGCTGCAGCTCGACGAGCTCGACGCGATCGCCCGCGAGGGCAACGTGCGCATCGTCGCGGTCACCCACCAGTCGAACACCCTCGGGGTGCGGCCGCCCGTGGAGGAGCTCGTGCGCTGGGCCCGCGCCCAGGGCGCGCTGGTCGTGCTCGATGCGGCGCAGACCGTGCCCAACCGCCCGGTCGACGTGCAGGCCCTGGACGTCGACTTCCTCGCCTTCTCCGGGCACAAGACGCTGGCCCCGACCGGCATCGGCGTCCTCTGGGGCCGCGAGGCGATCCTCGCGGAGACGCAGCCGTTCCTGACCGGCGGGGAGATGATCCGCTCCGTCGCGCTCGACCGCACGTCGTGGAACACGCTGCCGTGGAAGTTCGAGGCGGGCACGCCCGCCTTCGCTGAAGCCGTCGGCCTGCACGCCGCCATCGACTACCTGGAGGCGGTCGGGCTCGACGCCATCGACGCCCACGAGCACGCGATCACCGAGTACGCGCTCGGCCGGCTGGACGAGGTCACGGGACTGCGGATCGTCGGCCCGCCCGACGCGGCAGCGCGCGGTGGCGTCGTGTCGTTCGTCCTTGATGACGTCCACCCACACGACATCGCCGAGATCCTCGACCGGCACGCCGTCTGCGTGCGCGCCGGCCACCACTGCACGCAGCCGCTGATGCAGCGCCTCGGGCACGCCGCCACTGTGCGCGCCTCCTTCTACCTCTACACGACCACCGCGGAGATTGACCGGCTGATCGACGGCCTGCACGACGTCCGCCGGGTGATGGGAGTCTGAGATGGACGATCTCTACCGCGAGAACCTGATGGACCACTACCGGCACCCCCGCAACCACGGGACGCTCGAGCATCCCGACTGCGAGGCCGAGGGCAAGAACCCGCTCTGCGGCGACGAGGTCGAGCTCGACGTCGAGGTCGTGGACGGCCGCATCAACGCGATTCGCTTTACCGGCAACGGCTGCGCGGTCTCGCAGGCGGCGACGTCGATGCTGACGGATCTGGTCCAGGGGCTGCCGGTCGCTGAGGCCGCCGCGCTGCCATCGCAGGCGATCATCGACGAGCTCGGCATTCCGCTCTCGGCGATGCGCGTCAAGTGCGCCGTGCTCGGCCTCGGCACGCTCAAGGTCGCACTGCATCGCGGCGTGGGCACGCCGCTCCCGCCCGAATGGGGCGCCGACGACGACGAGATGGTCTGGGGCTAGCCCTCGGTCGCGCCGAGCAGGCGCGCGCCGCGCAGGGCCAGATCGAGGCGGAAGCGGTCGTCGGCGTGCTGCAGATCGAGCGTCGTCAGCTTCGCGATGCGGGCGAGGCGATAGCGGACCGTGCGCTCGTGGACGTCGAGGACGCGGGCGGTCGCCGCCACGCTGAGCCCCTCCTGCAGCCAGACGGTGGCCGTCTCGACGTACTGCGGGCCGCCGTTGCGCGTGGCGCGCAGCGGCGTCAGCGTCGCGTCGACGAGCTCGCGCAGCGTGGCCCGGTCCTGACCGAGCAGGGCCTCGGGCAGGACATCGCCGTACGGGACGACGCCCTTCAGTCCGAGCCGGCGGGCCATGTTGAGGGCGCGCTTGGCGTCGGCGAACGAGTCGCGGATGCCGGTGATGCCCAAGCCGGGCCGGCCGAGGCCCGCCGTCTCCGGGCCGCGCGGCACGCGGCCCGAGAGGATCGCGACGATGCGGCCGCGCTGCGGTGCGGCCAGCGCGCCGGCGGCGTTGAGGCGGTCGAGGGCGGTCTCGCTGACCTCCCCGACGAGCAGCACGCTGCGGCGGCCGGTCAGCTCGACGCCGAGGCGCACGGCGAGCTCCTGCACCTGCTCCGGCGGCTGCTCCGACAGCAGCGCCTCGATCAGCAGGCTTCGCTGCCGCTCTCGCTGGCGGACCGCCTCGGCCTGGCCGTCGGCGTAGCCGGTGCACAGCGAGCGCGCACCATCGGCGAGCAGACGCACGTGGGCGTCGGGCGACCGCTTCGTCGGGGTCAGGGTCGCCCGGCCGCAGGTCATCCAGACCTCGATCAGCGTTGTCAGCGGGATGCCAGCCGTGCGCGCGCGTGCGGCGCTGGCCGCCAGGCGCGTGCGCGACGGACCCGCCAGCCGCTCGCCGGGGCGCAGCATGAGCTGCAGCCAGCCCTGGACGTCGAGATTCGCGGCCTGCGGATCCGCGATGTGCGCGAGGATGGCTTCAGGGGTGTCCTGCGGGGGCGAATCGACCACGGCGGAACGTTACCGGTTTCCGGCAAAGAGCGTCAGAAGCCGGGAACCTGCGCGCGGACCGCCGCCGGGTCGAACTGCCAGCGCACGACGCCGCCGACCTCGCTGCGCACGCCACCGGCCTCGCGCAGGAACTGCGCCCACGGCCCGGGGAAGCGAGCGTCGACGAGGACCCACGACGTGCCGGTGAAGGCCAGGTAGCGGAGCAGCTCCTGGCGCGGATTGGATGGCAGCTGGTCGTTGTAGAGGCCGTAGACGGCGGGGAACGGCAGGTACTGGGCGGGAATCGCCGCCGCGCTATAGCCGCCCGCCATCCGGTAGCGCATCTTCGCGAGCGCCTGCCAGTACATGCCGTTGCCGCGATACGAGTACGGCAGGACGAGCACCACGGCGTCGTCGGGGATCGCCGCAGTGGCCGCGCCCGAGGCGATGCCGGGCGGCGTTGCGAGGTCGGTCCGCCAGAGGTCGGCCCGGGGGACCGGCAGCAGGCAGAGGAGGGCGACGCCGACGACGACGAGCCGCAGGGCCATGACGGCCGGCTCCTCGCGTCCACGCGGGACGACGAACAGCGCGGTCAGGACGGCGATGCCCAGCCAGGCGAAGACGACGATGCGCGCCGGCAGCGCGAACTGGATCAGCGGCAGGTGCGTGAGCCACTGCCACGGCAGCACCCAGCGGGCGTCACCGCTGATCGTCAGGTGCGCGCCGAGCGCGAGGAGGATCGAGAGCAGCACGCCGAAGGCGATCACCCAGACCCAGCGCTCGCGCCGCCAGCGCACCAGCCCGCCGATGGCCGCCACGATCAGCGCGGGCCCGAGGTAGCCGAGCTGCTCGGTGACGTTGCCGGCGAACTGGAGCGCATCGCCCTGGAAGCGCTGTCCGCCGGCCCACGTCACGATCGTCGGCACGAGCAGGTTCTTCAGGTCGAGGGGGTAGAGCTCGGGCCGGATGCGCTCAGCGATCGGATTGGGGTGCAGCAGCGCCGCGAGCAGGAGCGGCGAGACGATCACGAGCGCCAGGGCGTAGGCGCCGGCGATCCAGGGAAGCGCGCGCAGAATGCGCTGGCGCAGCCGAGGCGCACCGATCGCCAGCGCGAACAGCAGCGTCAGCGCACCGACCAGCGTCGCGGTCGCCGCGACCTCGGTGAAGGTCAGGAACTGCATCGCGATCAGCGCCGCGAGCAGGAGGAGACCACGCCAGGGGCGCACCGATCCCTCGATCAGCCGCAGCACGACGAGCACGATCAGCGGCAGCGTCCAGACCAGCGCCAGGTTCACGTGGTTGAGGGTCTGCCCGAGCATGTACGACGAGAAGCCGAAGACCCAGCCGCCGATGATGGCGGCCAGCGCGTTGCGCGTGACGTGGCGGCAGAGCAGGTATGCGCCCCAGGCCGCCAGCGCCGGCGCGGCGATTGCGAGCAGGTTGTACGAGGCCAGCGGGCCGGCCAGCGCCGTCAGGGGAGCCAGCAGGATGGCGGGCCCCGGGATCGTCGTGGCCCACGCCAGGTTGAAGCCCTGCGGGGCGTCGATCCGGTCGGTCAGGAACGGCGCCTGATTGCCCGCCAGCGCCTCGACCCAGTGCACCAGCGACCAGGCGAAGAAGCCCTGGTCGGCGCCGAAGCTGCCGACCACCGCGTCGCGCGGCGCCTGCAGCCAGAAGCGGCCGATCAGGAGCACGGACGCGGCGGCGTAGCCGAGCAGCACCCAGAGCGGCTCGAGGCGTCGCATGCCCGAGAGTCTATGGAAAAAGCAGAGAGCCGGGCGGTCTCCCGCCCGGCTCTCCGGGTCGAACGCTGGTATTACGCAAGCGCGCTGCGGCCTCCCGGCCGCGGCCCCAACGCGGGCTAGGCGATTCCCTGTCGGTCCAGGGGCGCACCCTTACGTGCGTCGACCTCCACTTGCCGTGCAGTTGCTATTCAGAACGGACCACCTCCCTTCCGCGGTGCCGTGAAGGTAGCACCCGGTGATGGCGATCGCCACTCAGGATTTCCGTTACCGGAAGTTCTTCCAGTACGCGCTCGGCGTGGGACCGACCTGGCCCTGGTACTTCGACCCGAGGGCACCCGACCCGTAGGGCTTCTCGGCCGGCTGGTCGAGGTTCATGAAGGACATCTGGCCGATCTTCATGTCGGGGTACAGCGTGATCGGGAGGTTCGCGACGTTGGCGAGCTCGAGCGTGACGTGGCCATCGAAGCCCGGGTCGATGAAGCCGGCCGTGGAGTGCACCTGCAGGCCGAGGCGGCCGAGCGAGCTCTTGCCCTCGAGGCGGGAGACGATGTCGTCGCCGAGCGTCACACGCTCGAGCGTCGCACCGAGCACGAACTCGCCGGGGTGGAGGATGAACGGGCCGCCGTCGGTGATCTCGATCAGCTCGGTCAGCTCCGCCTGCTCCTGCTTGACGTCGATGTGCCCGTAGCGGCTGTTGCGGAAGACGCGGAAGCGGCGATCGCAGCGGACGTCGATCGAGGCGGGCTGGATCAGCCCGTCGTCGAACGGGTCGAGGACGATGCGACCAGCTTCGATCGCTGTGCGGATGCCTCGGTCGGACAGAACCATTGGGGCGCAGCATTGCAGGCGCGGGGGACATGCGGAGCGTCACCACCACGGGTACGCTGCGCCTGTGAGCACTCGGGTCATCGCGCGGCGCTACTCGCTGGAGGTGCCGGAGCCATCTGCACCGGGAGCCACCGTCTGGCGCGGGCGCGATTCGGTCAACGGCGGCTCCGTCGTCGTCACCCTGCTCGACGAGCATCCGGAGGTCGACACGACGCTGGCGGCGCTCGTCGCCGTGCGCCACCCGTCGCTGCCGGTCGTCCTCGACCACGGCGTCGACGGCAGCACCCGCTACGTGATCACCCCGGCTCGCTCGGGGCAGACGCTGCGCGCCCGCATCGCCGGCGCCGGACGTCCAAGCGCCGCCGAGGCCGCCGAGCTCGGCGGCGAGCTGGCCGACGCCCTCGCCGCGCTGCACGCCAAGGGGCTCGTCCAGGGACGGCTCGATCTCGACCTGATCGTCGCCGACGAGGGTGCGCCGCTGCGCCTCGAGGACCTCGCCACCGCGTGCCTCGCCCGCCCCGCCGACCAGCCCGACGACGACCTGCGCCAGCTGGCAGGCGTGCTCCGGGACCTGCTCGG
>CANJXE010000068.1 GCA_947478745.1 Actinomycetota bacterium | reverse complement strand
TGGCCACGCTGCTCCTGACGTCGATGATCGGCGCCGCGCGCTACGCCGGCAGCGGCCACATCGACTGGCTCGCCGCGCTCGTGATCGGCATCCCGGCCGTGGTCGGCGTGCTGATCGGCATCACCTTCCAGAAGCGGCTGCCCGCCGACTGGCTGATCATCGGGTTCGGCGTGCTGGTGATCGGCATCGGGCTGAAGCTGGTGTTCAAGCTCTGATGGACATCACCGTCGTCACCCTCATGCTCGCGATCGTCGCGGGCGTCGGCGCGGGCATCCTGGCCGGGCTCTTCGGCGTCGGCGGCGGCGTGATCTTCGTGCCCACGCTCGTCCTGGTGTTCTCGTTCCACCAGCTCGACGCGCAGGCCACGTCGCTCGCGGCCATCATCCCGGTCGCAGCCGTCGGCGCCTGGCGCCAGACCAGCGACGAGAACGTCTACTGGCGCGGCGCGATGATCATGGGCATCGGCGCGGCGGCCGGCGTCCTGTTCGGCGCCGAGGTCGCAACGCGCCTCCCCGAGGACACGCTGTCCCAGGTCTTCGGCGCCGTGCTGCTCTTGTCGGGCGGCGAGATGATCGTCAGCGCGTCGCGGCGGCTGAAGGCCAAGCGCGTCCGCTGATCGGCCACTGTGCCGATGCACCGACGAGGCCGGACCCCGTTGGCGCATCGGCGGTGTGCGGTCGGCTCGAGCTCAGCTGGCCTTGCGGGCGAAGATCATCTTGACCATCGACTTGGCGCCGCCCGGCATGCTCACGGCCATGAAGATCGTCAGCGTCGCGGGCACATTGGCGGTGGCCTGCTTGACGTGCACGCGGTACGCGCGCGGCGCGTCCTCGTCACCATCGTCGTCGAACACGATGACGTCGCGCTTGCCCCCTGCGAGCAGGGCCACGTCGTAGGCGCCCTTGTCGGACTGGTTCCTGAAGGACGGCATGTTCGACGCGTAGCGGCCGTTCCTGGTGAGCGTGAGGTATGTGTTGGCCGAGCACGAGATGGACGGAGCGGGCGGCGGCAGCTGGAGGTCGATCGGGCACGCGAGCGGTTGGCCGTCGATATTCCAGCCCGTCTGGATCCACGTCCCGAAGTGGTGGGTACCGGCCCTAGGAGTGGCAGCCTGCACCGGTGCTGCGGCGGCGCACGCCACGGCGAGCACGGCTCCGATGAGAACTGCACGACGACGACTCTGACCCATCAACGATCTCCTTCATCCTGTGGCCGAAATCGAGCGCCACGGGCGCACCGTTTCAGATGACGCGCCGCTCTTCAAGGGGGACACCCCCGCGGCACCTCAGCGCCCGAGCTGGCGGTCCGCATCCTCCTTGATGATCTGCACGATCGCGGGATCGCGCAGCGTCGTTGCGTCGCCGAGTTCCTTGCCCTCGGCGATGTTCTTGAGCAGGCGTCGCATGATCTTGCCCGAGCGCGTCTTGGGCAGGTCGGGCGCGAACAGGAGCAGCGACGGGCGGGCGAACTTGCCGATGTTCGTCGCGACGTGCCCGGCCAGCTCGGTGCGCAGCTCGTCGCTCGGCTCGAAGCCGTCGCGGAGGATCACGAAGGCCGCGATCTGCTCGCCCTTGATTGCGTCCTCGGCGCCGACTGCGGCGGCCTCGGCGACCGCGGTGTGGCCGACGAGGGACGACTCGATCTCGGTCGTGGAGATGCGGTGGCCGGCGACGTTGATGACGTCGTCCACGCGGCCGAGCAGCCAGATGTCGCCGTCGGCATCGGTGCGCGCGCCATCGCCGGTGAAGTAGACGGTCTTGCCGTAGGTGTTCCAGTAGGTGTCGATGAAGCGCTGGTCGTCGCCCCAGATCGTGCGGAGCATCGACGGCCACGGGCGCTGCAGCGTCAGGTAGCCGCCGTCGCCGGTCGCGACCTCGGTGCCGTGCTCATCGACGATCACGGGCTTCATCCCCGGCAGCGGGCCGATTGCGGAGCCCGGCTTGGTGGTCGAGAGGCCGGGCAGCGGCGAGAGCACGATCGAGCCGGTCTCGGTCTGCCACCACGTATCGACGATCGGGCAGCGTCCGCCGCCGACGTGCTCGTGGTACCAGACCCAGGCATCGGGGTTGATCGGCTCGCCGACCGTGCCGAGCAGCCGCAGCGACGAGACGTCGTACTTCTGCACGGCCTCGGGGCCGGCCTTGATCAGCGCGCGAATCGCCGTCGGCGCCGTGTAGTAGATCGTGACCTTGTGCTTGTGCACGATCTCCCAATGGCGCTCCCACGTCGGGTGCTCCGGCGTGCCCTCGTACATGACGCTGGTGGTGTGGTTCGCGAGCGGTCCGTAGACGACGTAGGTGTGGCCGGTGACCCAGCCGCAGTCGGCCGTGCACCAGTAGACGTCGTCGTCCTTGATGTCGAAGACCCACTGGTGCGAGAGCATCGCGCCGAGCAGGTAGCCGCCGGAGGTGTGGACGATGCCCTTCGGCTTGGCCGTCGTGCCCGAGGTGTAGAGCATGAACAGCACGTCTTCGGCGTTCATCGGCTCGGGCGGGCAGTTCGGTGCGGCCGCCGCCAGCGCGTCGTGCCACCAGACGTCCTTGTCGCCCCAGGCGATCTCCTGCTCGGTGCGGCGCACGACGAGCACGTGCTCGATGCTCGGGCAGGTCGCGACGGCCTCGTCGGTGATGTCCTTGAGCGGGATCGTCTGGCCGCGGCGCCAGGCGCCGTCGCCGGTGATGACCACGCGGCAGGTCGCATCCTGGATGCGGTCGGCCAGCGCGTTGGCGGCGAACCCGCCGAAGACGACGGAGTGGATCGCGCCAATGCGGGCGCAGGCCAGCATGGAGATCGGCAGCTCGGGCACCATGCCGAGGTAGATCGCGACGCGATCGCCCTTGCCGACGCCGAGGTCCTTGAGGGCGTTGGCGGCGCGCTCGACGTCGGCGAGCAGCTCGCGGTACGTGATCACGCGCTCCTCGCCGGGCTCGCCGATCCACGTGTAGGCGACCTTGTCGCCGCCACCGGCGTCGACGTGGCGGTCGAGGCAGTTGTACGAGAGGTTGAGCTCCCCGTCCTGGAACCAGCGGTAGAACGGCGGGTTCGAGTCGTCGAGCGACTCGGTCGGCTCCTTGTACCAGGTGATCTGCTCGAGGGCGCGCTTCATCCAGAACCCGGACGGATCCGCGTCGGCCTCGTCGTGCAGCGAGCGGTCGTGCACACGTGCGTGCCTTGCGAATTCGGCCGGTGGCGCCACGCGCCGCGTCTCGTCCAGATGCGCCTCGATCGCGTCGCTCATGGCAGATCCCTCTTCCGTGGTTCACCGGAAGGCTACCCCGATTCCGTGTTCGACGTGTACCGTTTTGTTCGTGCGCCATCGCTCCGGCATCTTCGCCCTCGTCCTCGGGACGGTGGTCCTCTGCTCCTTGGCCGTCGGCTTCGGCGCCTCGGCTGCCGACGCTCCGGGCATCGCGCCCCAAGGCCGCGCGGCCGGTTTCGTCCTGCAGGTGCGGCTGCCGGGCGCCGCGCCGATCACGCACGCGCCCGCTCTGTCGCGCGGAGGCTCGGCCAGCGCCAGCGGCGGATTCGCCACGCAGCCAGACCCCTCGATCGCCTCGGTGCTGACCTCCGACACGTCCGTCGTCGTCGAGACCACCGACGCGGCCGCCCGCGGCGATGCCACCACGCGCGCCGCCGGCGTCACGCTGCTCGACGGCCTGGTGACGGCGCAGTCCGTCACCTCGCAGTCCGCGGCGCTCGCGTCCACGACGACCGAGGCCCAGAGCGCCCTGCAGTCGACCGTGGACGGCCTCGTCGTCGCGGGTCAGCCCGTCGAGGCCGCGCCGAACAAGATCATCGCGATCGCCGGCGTCGGCGATCTCGTCGTCGAGGAATCGGTCGATGCCGTGCGCGGCCCCCAGACGGCGCGTACCTTCGCGATCGGCCTGCACCTGCGCCTGCGCCAGGAGTACCGCGGCCTGCCCGTCGGCACCGAGATCATGGTGGGCTACGCCGACACGGGCGCCGAGGTGCCCGACCCGACGTCGCTGACCGCGCTCGACCCGACCGCCGCCGGGACGGCACCGGTCGTCCCGGCCGCGCCGATCTCGACCGTGATCGGCTTCAACTCCGAGGACCCGCCGCCGGGCGGATTCACCCAGACCCCCCCGATCACCCAGGAGCACATCGACCAGCTGCTCGACGGCACGTACATGTTCCCCGTGCTCGGCGGGACGGCCAACGACTTCTCCAACGATTTCGGCGCCCCGCGCGCCGACACGGGCTTCCACCAGGGCATCGACATCTTCGGCGCCGCGGGCACGCCGATCCTGGCGATCAACGACGGCGTGCTGAGCAACGTCGGCTGGAACACCCTCGGCGGCCGCCGCTTCTGGCTGACGGACCGCTACGGCAACCAGTTCTACTTCGCGCACCTGTCCGGCTTCTCGCCGCTGGCCAAGGAGGGCGCGCAGGTCAAGCGCGGCGACGTGATCGCCTTCCTCGGCAACAGCGGCGACGCACAGGGCACTCCGCCGCACCTCCATTTCGAGATGCACCCGGGCGGCAGCTGGGCCGTGCCGCCGTACCAGTACGTGATCTCGTGGCTGACCGGCGTCCGCCAGCCGATCGTCGCCACCCCGCAGACCACGGCACCCGACCCGACGGCCACCGTCACGGTACCGGCGGCCCCGGCCAAGCCGAAGCCCAAGCCCAAGCCGATCGAGACGCTGCCGGTGACGACCCCCGCACCGCCGACGCCCGCTCCGGCCCCGGCACCCGCGCCGGCTCCTGCACCGACGACCGATCCGGCCCCGCCGGTGACCACCGCACCGCCCGCCACGACCGCGCCGGCCACGACCGACCCGACAACGACGGGTGGCACGACCACGGCCGTCACGGGCACCGGCACCGTCTTCGGCGGCTAGACCGGACGCACCGGCGACGGGCTGACCCAGATGCTCGCGCCGCGCACCAGATCACGACAGGTGGCTCGAGCGGATGCCGAGAGGCCGACGGTCCCCCACTTCGCACCGCCCGTGACGCCCGGTGCCGGTGAGAACACGCCACGCGTCGCAGCGGGAACCGGCACCGCGTCCTGCGCCCCGCCGGCGGCAGCGGTGAAGGTGGCGGTGCCGCTGTTGGCGCGCCTCCCGACCGGGGTGACGGTGCAGGTGCAGGCACCGCTCCAGCCGGCGAAGGTGCTGCCCGTGGCAGCGGTCGCGGTGAGGGTGACGGTGGTCTCGTCCCGGACGCCGGTGGTGCAGCTCGTCCTGCAGGAGATGCCGACGGGGTCGGAGGTGATCGTGCCGGCGCCCGTGCCGGCAATGGCCGTGGCGAGCGTCCAGCTCTGGCCCTCGCCGGGGTCGGTGATCGTCGCGACGTCGATGAGGTCCGTAGCGGCGGCGAATGCGTTGCCGCCGGAGCCGGCGTCGCCCCACGTGACGACGCTGCCGTCCGCCCGCACTGCCGCGAACGCGAAGTTCGTCGACGAGACGCCGGTGACGTCGATCGTGCCGTCGAGACTCGCGCTGACGCTCGACGAGTCGCCGCCGGAGGCTGCCTCGCCCCACGTCACGAGACTCTCGTCGGTACGCAGCGCCGCAAACGCGAAGGGAGTCGAGAAGATCTGGGTGACGGGCACGGTGCCGTCGAGGCCTGCACTGACGCCCGTGAGGTCGCCGCCGGAGCCGGAGTTGCCCGATGTGACGACGCTGCCATTCGCCCGCAGTGCCGCGAAGGCGCTATCGCTCGCATAGATGCAAACGACGTCGATCGTGCCATCGTGGCTCGCGCCGACGCTCGAGGAGTCACCGCCGCAGTCGGACCTGCCCCAGGTGACGACGCTGCCGTCCGCGCGCAGCGCGGCGAACGCGGCGTCGTTGCGCCACTGGCCCGTGGTTCGCGTCATGGCGGTGGTTGGCAGGGGCAGCGTTCCGAGCGGCGCGCTCGACTGCACGCCGACGGTCGCTCCCGATAGGCGAGGCGTGCCCGCCATCGCCGACGCGGCAGTCACGCCCAGCACGCAGACGAGGACGAACACGGCAACCATGATGCGCCACAGCGGAAGGGGCAGGCGACCAGTGGTCGCCTGCCCCGACCGGCGTGCGGAGCTTGGGTACGAGCGCTACCGAGAGAGTCAGGTTCTACGGTGCGGGCGTCAGGTGGCCGACGCAGGTCTGGCCGTGACTCGACGCCAGAGTTCCATCCGGGCAAGTCACATCGCCGTAGCCCCCCCAATCGACTCCGGCGATGGTCGCGCCGGTGAACGTCGCGCCGGTGAGGTCCGTGTTTTGGAAGTACACATTCCTGAGATTCGCGCTGGTGAAGTTCGCGTTTCTCGCGCTTGCGGAGAACAATTGCGCAGAGTCGAGATTCGCGCCCGTGAAGTCCGCGCTGTCGGCGTTCACGGACTGGAGGTTCACCCCCCTGAGATCCGACCCCTTGAAGTCGCCGTACTTCATTGCACCGTTGATGGACAGGACCGCCAGGAGGGTGTTCTCGCACACGGAATGAGACGTCGGCGTCGCGTCGGAGCTCAGCACGAATGTGCAGGAGCCGAGGCCACCGATCGCTCCACCACCTCCATCCGCGCCTGCCGGTCCTGCAGGCCCCGCAGGCCCCGCAGGACCCTGCGCGCCATCCTTGCCGTCGAGGCCCTTGAGGGCGCCCTTGCTCAGATCGCTGATCTGGATCGAGCCGCTCTTGATGTCCTCGCTGATGATCGAGCCGTTCGCGATCTCACCCGAGCCGACCGCGCCGTCCTTGATGTCGGACGCCTGCACTGCGCCTTCCTTGATCTGCGCGGAGCCGACCGAGTTGAGCGGCAGGACGCCGGCGGCATAGCCTGTCCCTCCAAGCGCGACAAACAGGGCGAGTGTGGCGATGACGGTCGCGGCCGAAGGTTTCTTCATGCTCACCACCCTATTGCGGTCCTCGAGCCGCCGATCGCCGTGTAGGGCTACCCCTACCGCCCGCACCGCGCCTGTACAGGTAGCCCTATCGCGGCGTGGCCTAGACTGGCTTTCGTGCTCCGTCTCCTACTGCTCGAGGACGAGGATCTGCTGCGGCTCACGCTCGCCACGGCGCTGCCGGACGAGACGATGTCGGTCGTCGGCGCCTACGGCGACGCCAAGAGCGCGATCGTCGCGGGCACGCAGACCGCCTTCGACGTGCTCGTCACCGACCTCGATCTGGCGCAGGGGCAGGGCCCGAACGGCATCGTCGTCGCCAACGTCCTGCGCCGCGCGAAGCCCGAGATCGGCGTCGTGTTGCTGACGTCGTACGCGGACCCGCGCCTCGTCGGCACGAAGCTCGACCAGCTGCCCGAGCGCACCGAGTACGTCCGCAAGCACGACATTCGCGACATCGACACGCTGCGCACCGCGATCCGCCGGGCCGCGCTGGGCGTAGCCGAGCCGCTCGCACGCGTCGCCGAGCTGAACCTCACCGACACGCAGATCGAGACGATGCGACTCGTCGCCCAGGGCCTCAGCAACGCCGAAATCGCGCGACAGCGCGTCGTCACCGAGGGCGCCGTCGAGGTGTCACTCCGCCGCATCGCCCGCAACCTCGGCTACAGCAACGACTCGACGCAGAACGTCCGGGCGCTGATCGTGCGCGCGTACTTCGAGCTGGCCGGGGCAACGGGTGCCCAGCACAAGCTCCCGTCCTAACGCACGCCAGCTGCTCGGCGGCCGCTGGGCGATCTCGC